>CAZHTO010000021.1:0-20726 GCA_964535845.1 uncultured Demequinaceae bacterium
TGATTGAGATTCTGACTCCCGCAGAAGTCGCGCGCGCTCGCAACACTGGAGCTCTCGTCGGGACCATTCTTGAGACGCTCAAAGGCCGCATCTCGGTGGGCACCAATCTGCTGGAGATCGACCAGTGGACCAAGCAGATGATCGCTAACGCCGGTGCGCAGTCGTGTTACGTCGACTATGCGCCGTCCTTTGGGCGGGGGCCTTTTGGTCATTACATTTGCACGGGCGTAAACGACGCGGTTTTGCATGCGCGGCCCCACGACTACGTGCTTGCGGATGGCGACAAGTTGACGCTTGATCTTGCCGTGTTGTTGGACGGTATAGCGGCCGATGCGGCCATCAGTTTTATCGTAGGCACCACTCACGCTCCTGAGACGGTGGCGCTGATCGAGACCACCCGGCGTGCCCTCGCCGCAGGGATCGAAGCAGCGCGCCCTGGAGCGCGCATCGGCGATCTCTCGAACGCAATAGGTGAGGTGCTGAGCGCGGCCGGCTATCCCATCAACATGGAGTTTGGCGGTCACGGTATTGGCTCGACCATGCACCAGGACCCGCATGTGCCCAATAATGGGCGACCGGGCCGCGGCTTTACGTTACGCCCAGGGCTGTTGCTCGCGCTCGAACCGTGGGTGATGGCAGACACGGATGAGCTGGTGGTGGCTGATGACGGCTGGACGCTGCGCAGTGCAACGGGCTGCATGACCGCGCATACGGAGCACACCATTGCGATCACCGACGATGGTGCCGAGGTGCTAACGCGGGCTCGGTGACAAAGGGGGCCGCTCTAGGGCTGTGGGCGGAGCCTTGGTACTGTAGCGCGTACCTATTTACCATTAAGGGATAAGAGATGCCACGGTTTTCCATGCAATCAGGACCGACTTTCCGCACTATGGCTGCGCTCGGCTTGGGTGCCGTTCTGTTGCTCACGGCGTGCAGTTCTTCAGATGACGACGTTGAGACTAGCCCGGCCCCGGTGGTAGAGGCGACTACTCAGGCCCCCGCGCCCCCGGTTGAAGAGCCCGAGACTGAAGAGCCGGCACCTGCCGACCCAGGGGGCTCGGCAGACCCCCTGCAGGCGATGATCGACGCTGAAGAAGCCCAGCTCGAGCAGATGGCTGGCATGTTCGAAGAGATCTATTCCGACATCACCATCGAAGCAGACCCGCCAAGCGGCATTATCTACACCTACACATACCTGGATCAGCTTGACCCTGCTTCAGCTTCTGCGGCGCTTGAAGAGATGGGCGAAACACTCGACACCATGGTGAAGTCGACGGTGTTCCCCGGAATGGAAATGTCAGGCGTTCCGAAGCCCTTCTCGGCCACTTACGTGTACCTCAACGCGGACGGCAGTGAACTGTGGAGTGGCACCGTCACCTCGGAGTAACCCCACTGAGGGGTAATCCCCGCCTTTGAACTACCCAGCATTGAACTATCCAGCGAGCGGTGGCGTCACCACATGACGCCACCGCTCGTTGTTGTTTTCTCAGGGAGCACCAAGGTGCGGGTGCTAGCCTTTCGAGACTCATACCTACCGTTAAAGGACAAAAGTTGCCTCGTTTTACCGCACCGCCCGCGACCATGTTCCGCTCCATCGCCGCGGTGGGCCTCGCGTCCGTCCTGGTTCTGACCGGCTGCAGCTCGCCTCACGACGAGGAGGTTACGCCGAGCCCTTCACCACCAGTCGAGGTGCCTACGCAGACACCTGAGCCTTCGCCTGAGCCCGAGGTCACTGAATCCGAAGAGCCTGAAACCGGCTTTGCCGGAGCGGTAGACCCGCTACAGGCGCTGGTCAATGAGGAGCGCGCCTTCGTGGACGCCAACCGGGAGGCTATCGAGGAGCGGTTCTCAGCAGTCACTATCGACGCTGAGCCGCCCGGTGGCATTGTCTACACCTACACGTACGCAGAACAGGTTGACGCCAAAGAAACGATCGCGCGGCTCGAGAGCGCCGGATGGCACGACCTTAACTCCGATGTGCAGGCCAAGCTATTTCCGATAATGGAGGAGCGGGGCATCGAGTCGCGTCAAGCAACCTATGTCTATTTAAACGCCGACGATAGCTTGTTGGTGAGCTACAACTTTAGAGACCAAGGCCGGCCCTGATACGGCGTTATCTTTTAACTAGCATCTTCCTTATTAAAGGGGCTCATCGCAATCGGTGAGGACAGAATTGTCTTCAATGGGCTGCAGCTCGGAGATAAGTGGGACCATCAGGAAGCTTGTCTGGGTTTCCTGTGAGGCTATAGTATGTCCCACTTCGGATATTGTTTGTTGAGAGCAGCTTCGGCTGCCTTTTTTGTTTGTGGGTTATCAGAAGCTGCGCATCGATTGAGGAACTGCTCAACTTTACTGCCATTCCAGCCTGCGGCAGCAGAAGCGATCCAAGTACGATTGTTGTCACTGGTTTTTGGGTCGTTGCCGTAGTTGATAATTCGCTCGATGTCTTCGTCTGAAGGGATTAATTTAAGAATTGCGATTGCTCTGATTAACCCATCAATGAAAGGGGCGGCGTGATCTTTGCTGTCCAGGAAATTGAGAACACTTTTAATCGAGCCATCTTTGACGTAAGACAGTCTGCCGATGGCGTCGCCTGCAGCAACGTACACCATTGAAGCTTCAAATTCTTGGTCTGCGAGCTCAAGCAAAAAGTCTAGGCTCTCCGTATAGCCAGATTCGCCTAAAGCCATGATTATTTGATATTGCGTTTCCCAAGTCCGCTTGTCCCTAAGCTCATTCCTTAGGGTAGTCAGCAGTGCAGGACCAGCCTGTTTGGCTTTCAACTTTCTTAACTTCTTAGCAGCTGATCGGCGCTTAGAGGATGCTTTATTGTCGAGCTGTTCGATCAACTGTTGGATGGATTCATTACTCATTCAGTCGCTCTTTATATCCGTCCGTATCACACGGATGTGGGTGATATTGAATGATAACACCAGCGCATGATTCGCAAACCGGCTCATCGCAATCGAGGGTGTAGTTGGGGCCTGGGTGAGTCCGTGCCAGCCGGGGCGCTTGGTGGGCTTGTCACAGCACCCCGCTCGGCGTCGTCGGGCCAGTTCGCAATCGCCCACCGCACATCGGCGGGCACGTGGTTGAAGTCCCTGCCCGAGACCTACACGCTCATCTGCGAAGAGCCCGTATAGTCGTCGTCATGAACGTCGCCCTCGCGCTACTGGACACCCTCCAGGCCGGCCCCCGCCGACGTGTTCGACACCCAACGCACCGAGCACCTGTGGCTCATGCGTGACCTGACCCGCCGCAAAGCAAATCAACAGAATTCATTTGGACATTCACAGGCAGATTAGCGCGCAAAGGCGTTCAAGAGGTAGTACGAGAAGATTGAGTGCGGTGCAAGATGAAGAAAATTGCAGCCAGCCCAGGGGATGTATTTTGCATCCCATTGTTTATGAATAAAGATGATTGGAAACTGAAAGAAAAGCTAGACGATAAGGATCTTGATAAGGACTTTGCATTCGGGCGAGTGATAGAGTCCGCCTCATCAGTCTTGGTTGAAATCTTCTGTAAGACAGGGTCAGCCAAGACCTCGCAGGAGGAGATATTTGAGTCAGGAGTGATGTTCTCGCCGGTGCAGGTTTTTTGGGATGCAGCGGTCAAGGGGCGCTGGAAAGTAATAGGTGAGACTGACAACTATAACAAGCTTAGAGATTCTAATTATGAGAGCTTAAGGATGGCGTTTGGAGATGGCGACTTCAGAGTAAGACAACTTAGTACTGAAATTGAATCTCCGATTACGAGGGAAGAGTTGGCGAATTACGAATTTTCGGTCGTCTGGTTTCCCATTGACTTAGAAAACAGAATCATAAAGCACCTTGAAGATCGCCGCTCTAGGTGATGCAAGTAGCGGCGCCAAGGTGCTCACGTGGGAAGAGCCCATCCTTCGCCGCCGTCCTGCTGGCGCTCACAGTCGTCGCCCTCTCGACCGCTCCGCTGGTCGTGACAGCCGGCACTAGGCTGCCACTTTTTCCGGTACGTTGGTTCGGCGAATCGGACACCGAATGGAGACTTTGTGCCCACACTAGAAATCGATGGTCTGACCAAGACTTACGGCTCATTACGCGCTCTGGACGATGTGTCCTTTGAGGTGCACGCAGGTGAACTCTTTGGCTTCGTTGGTTCAAACGGTGCCGGTAAGACTACGACCATGCGCATCATCCTGGGGGTATTGAGGGCCGATGCGGGGGCTGTGAGATGGCGCGGCGAACCAGTAGACATGGAGGTACGTAGGCGCATTGGCTACATGCCAGAAGAGCGCGGCCTCTACCCCCGGATGAAGGTCGGGGAGCAACTCGAATATTTAGCACGGCTCCACGGTTTGAGCGCGTTAGCCGCAAAGCAGGCGATGGAGGAGTGGACCGAGGTGCTCGGAGTCGATGCGCGCCGGGGCGACGAGGTAGAGAAGCTGTCGCTCGGTAATCAGCAACGCGTTCAACTCGCGTCCGCGCTCGTGCACAAGCCTGACATTCTGGTGCTCGATGAACCGTTCTCTGGTCTAGACCCTGTGGCCGTCGATGTCATGAGCGACGTGTTGCGTAGCCAAGCTGACCGCGGGGTCCCTGTGATCTTCTCGTCCCACCAACTCGAACTAGTAGAGCGCCTGTGTGACCGCGTGGGAATCATCCGGGCGGGCCGCATCGTTACCGCTGGTCCCATCGACGAGCTTCGTACAAGCGACACGTTGCAATGGGCACTCACGCTGGACGGCGCGTCCGGACTAGTCGGAACGTGGCCGGGTGTCGAAGTCACGTCATCAGGGCCCGGTCGCTGGCTCATCACGGCTCCCGACGCTGAGGCAGCACAGCAAGTGCTGACCGCGGCGATGAGTCAAGGGACCGTGAGCGAGTTTTCGCCAGTGCGGCCCTCGCTCACCACCTTGTTCCGCGACGTTGTCGCTGTCTCAACTGAGGAGAACTAACATGCTGTGGCTCATCGCAAAGCGGGAGTTCCGCGTACGTACGCTGTCCAAAGCAAACATCATCTCTGCTTCGATCATGATGTCGATCATCGTGGTGGGCGCACTGATCGCTAAGCCGTTCTTGAGCGACACGGCCTCAGAACCTGACGTCATCGCGGTCGACCAAGCAACCGCGACCGAGCTAGTTCCTTATCTAGACGCCACTGCGGCGGCGTACGGCGAGGACTTTGTGTTCGAGCCCATGGCCGCGCCTGCCCCTGGCGAGCTACCTGAAGACGTAGTGGCATTCGTGTCTGGCCCCACGGATGCGCCAGAGGTGGCACTCGAATCAGAGAACGCCGCGGTGATTGACTTGATCGCCACCGCAACCCAGGCTGCGGTGCTGGACGCGCAGGTCGCCGCGCTGGGAGGCGACCCCGCCGACGTGCAGGTTGCGCTGGCTGAGGCAGTGCCCACCGTGACGATCGTTGGCGATGACGATCCCTTTGACCCGGGATCATTCTTCGCCGGCTTCGTCGTCATTTTCGTACTGTTCTATGTGCTCATCCAAAGTTCTTCCGTGATCATGATGGGAGTCGTGGAAGAGAAGTCTTCACGCGTGGTCGAGATTCTGCTCGCGACCGTCAAGCCCTCGGTGCTCTTGGGTGGCAAGGTGCTCGGCGTCGGCATGTACGCGCTAGTTCAAGCGGCGCAGATACTCATCCCACTCATGGTTGCAGCCTGGTACCTGGGCTTCCTGGACATGGTGACCGTAGGTGTGGCGCCCTTGCTCGTGAATTTTGGGGTGTGGTTCATCCTTGGCTTCGCGCTATTCACCATCCTCTTTGGTGGGCTGGCGGCGCTGGTGTCGCGGCAAGAAGACATTGGCTCCATCACGACACCCATGATCATTCTGATGATGGTCCCGCTTTACTTGGGGATCTACCTTGTGCCTAGCAGCCCGGACGGGTCTGCCACTCAGGTACTCTCCCAGATTCCGTTCTTTGCGCCCTTCATGATGCCAATGCGCGCAGCTTTTGGAGGCATCACCACTGGCGAGACACTGCTCGCCGTCGCCCTGTGCTTGATCGCGATTCCCGTATTGACATGGGTTGCCGGGCGCGTGTACTCCGGCGCGGTACTCAACACTGGCGGGCGTATGAAGCTCCGTGACGCGCTGAAAAGCAAGTAGTCACGGCGGAGACCGGCGCTCTAGTCGAGTAGGTCAGTGAGCTCGAGCCAACGATGCTCGAGCTCACTGGTCTCGGCTTCACCGGCCCGCAGCTGCTTGTTGAGGTCCGCGAGGCCCTCGTAATCTGATTGGTCATGGGTGGCCATGTCAGCATGGATATCTTTGGCCTCGCGTATGAGCCGTTGCATACGTCGCTCGACAGCGGCAAGTTCTTTCTCCAACGTGCGCCGCTCGGCGCCCAACACCTTAGGTGTAGCGGGAGCATTACTCGCGAGCGCATCGGCCGCTAAGCCGTGGGTCTGTAAAGAGTCGGTGGCATCGTCAGGACCAAAGGTGCCCATGCCGCCAGCCCGCACGCGGCGCTGGCGAGACAGCTCGACGTACTCGTCGACCCCGCCCGGCAAGTGGCGCAGGCCGCCATCCATGACGGCGTACTGCTGGTCCGTGACGCGTTCCATGAGGTAACGGTCGTGGCTGACGACAATGAGGGTGCCGGGCCACGAGTCGAGCAAGTCTTCCATCGCCGCCAGGATGTCGGTGTCCATGTCGTTGGTGGGCTCATCGAGCACCAGGACGTTGGGCTCGCTCAGGAGCACAAGCAAGAGTTGCAAGCGGCGACGCTGGCCACCAGAGAGCCTGCCCACCTGGGTCTTGAGCTGCACAGCCGTGAAGCCCAGGCGCTCAAGCAACTGGGACGGCGTCATCTCGGAGCCATCCGAAAGTGACACAGCAGAGAACCGCTTGACGACCGCACTCACGCGCTCGCTCGCATGGTCTTCGAGCTCTGCGAGTTGCTGCGAAAGGGTCGCGACCTTGACCGTCTTGCCGGTCTTGACTCGGCCCTCAGTGGGCTCTAATTCGCCCGTAATCAGTTTGAGCAACGTGGACTTACCGGCACCGTTCTCGCCCAGAATTCCCGTGCGCTCACCGGGGCCAATGTTCCAGTTGACATCGCGCAGCACCTCTACGTCAGGGCCGTCAGCACCGGAGGCGGCGGGGTAGCTCACCGAGCAGCGGATCAGTTCCACGACGTCCTTACCCAGGCGCGATGCGGCCATACGTGACAGCTGCACCGAGTCGCGCACAGGCGGCACGTCAGCAATCAGCGCGTTGGCAGCGTCAATGCGGAACTTAGGCTTTGCGGTGCGTGCAGGGGCTCCGCGGCGCAGCCACGCGAGCTCCTTGCGCAGAAGGTTTTGGCGCTTGGACTCAGTGGCAGAGGCAATCCGGTCGCGCTCAACCCGCTGGAGCACGTACGCCGCATAGCCACCCTCATAAATATCCACCACGCCATCGTGAACTTCCCACGTGCGAGTCGTCACTGCGTCCAAGAACCAGCGGTCGTGAGTGACCACGGCCAGCGCACCGCGCCCACGGGCCCATCGCTTGTTGAGGTGCTCGGCCAGCCAGGCCACACCATCGACGTCAAGGTGGTTGGTGGGCTCATCCAAGAAAATGACGTCGTGGTCGTCCACCAGCACGTGTGCCAACGCGACCCGGCGTTGCTGGCCGCCAGAAAGTGAGCCCACCTGCGCATCGGCCGCAAGATCGGGAACCAGCCCGGACATGACGTCTCTTACCCGCGGGTCCGAGGCCCACTCGTGGTCGTCAGCATCGCCCACAATGGCCTGCGCAACTGTGAGGGTCAGATCTACTTGGTCAGATTGGTCGAGCACGCCCACGCGCGTGCCGCGAGAAACCGTGACAAGGCCGTCGTGGGGCTCAAGCCGGCCAGCAAGTGCCTTGAGAAGAGAAGACTTACCAGCGCCGTTAGCGCCTACAACGCCAATACGGTCGCCGTCGTCAAGGCCCACGGTCACCGCGTCAAGGACGGTTCCGGTACCAAAGTCGAGGTGAAGTGCCTGCGCGCCTAGAAGATGTGCCACCTCGTAAGCCTAACGGTGGGCGACTGCAGAGATTTTCGTCCTACAGGGCGCCCCTAGACAGCAAAGTGCGTAAAGATCTTTCCTACAGGGGAGGGGCGGGGCGTTAGGCGGGGGAGGGGCGGGGCGTTAGGTCGCCCCACACTTCCCGCAACTCAGCCCGTCCGGATACCCCAAGTTTTGTGAACACAGACTGGAGCTGGTTGTTAACCGTGTGCGGTGAGACCCCGCGGGCGGTTGCAATCTCTTTAGTGCTAAGTCGTTGCGCTACGAGAGACGCAACCTCATACTCGCGCTTGGTGAGCAGTGAGGTCGTGGCCGCCCCCGGTTGCCAGAGCGCCATGCCGGGGTGGTCAAGACGTAATGCACTCACGCGCGCCATCCAGCGCCGTGCGTCGATTTCGCTTGCGCCCAAACGTTTGGCGCGCTGGGCAAGACCTAACCAGGTGTCGGTCGCGGTTGCTACCAAGCCCATATCCACCATGTCCTGCGCCAGCGCGTCGAGTTGAGTTGCTTGGTGATTGTGGGTCGCACGGGCATGTTCGAGCATGAGAGCCAGCAAACCGCCGCCACCAATAGCCTCAGCCTGTTCGAGCACGGCTACAGCCCGCGTGCTCGCGCCGCTGACTCGCACAGCACAATGGGCCAACTTTGCTGCAAAGAAAGTGTGCTGAGCCGACATCATCGCCTCAGCACCATCCAGAAGCATCGTCGCAGCTTGTGCCGGGCGACGCTCGGCTGCGGCAGACCACGCGCTGGTCCAGGTTTCCAGTACTGCTACCTTGGGGTCGGGTACCTCCATTGTGTCGACATCCTCCGCGGCAGGAATACGGTCTATCTCGAGGTCCGCTCCGATGGCAGAAGCACCCTTAAGTGCAACCGCGGCGGGTGCCAGGCCAAACGGGTCCCGCCACCGCAAGTGGTCGACAGCGGCGCTAGCCACGGTGTGCGCCCGCGTAGCGTCAGCGGCAAACAGCTCCACAACTCCCAGCGCGTACTCCCAGGTGCCGGTCATTTCCGGAGCGTGCCTGCGAGTCAGGTGGATCTGCTCCTCAAGTGAACGTCGCGTGGCCAGGATGTCACCCGTGTACGACAGTGCCATTACGGAGGCAAGTTGCATAAGCGCAGCAGCTCCTGACGCTGTGCTCACCACTTCGTGAGGAAGAGCGCGAAAACGTGTTTCGAGTTCAAAGGCCTGCTCTAAAGGACCTGTCACAACCGCCGAGGTGGCCATGACTGCCAGTCCCATCGCCGCTTCAGCGTCCGTGACATCGCCTGGTGCGTGCGCTTGGGCATTTCTTTGACCCACGACTGCTGCCCACCGGAATGCGGCACGTTCGAGGTGCCCTAGCCATTCCGTGCTGTCAATCTTTGCCTGAGCCTTGCTGATTACTGCGAGAGCGCCGTGCGCGTCGTGTTCAACTAGGCCAATATGACTGGCAAGCGCGAGTGCGGCGGCTGCCACCTCTGCGTCATCGTGCGCGGCCCCTTGGGCCCGCACAAGGCTCTCGTACGCGCTGGGCTTCATTCCCATGGCGGAGGCGGCGAGGCCGCGTACCCGCCACGGTTCGGCAGAATCTGTCTGCGAGTCACCCGTCGTGGAGGCTTCAGCTAGGGCTGCATCTGCGGCGCGTAGGGCGAGAGGATAGTCGCTGCTCTCGAGTGCAAAGGTTGCTAGCGATATGGCCCGGTCTCGGGCCAAAGGAAGGCCATTCTCAAGTGCAGTTGCGCTTGCGCGACGCGTCAGTTCTGCGGCCCTACCGGGGTGAGTGCGCGCCGCCTCATCAAGGAGGGCGCACGCCTCTTGAGCTAGGGCCTGCCAAAGAGCGGCGGTCATCCGCGCCCGTATGGCTGTGGCTAACAACGGTTGGTCAACCTGTAGCCATCCGTCGGCTTCACGGGTCACCAACCCGGACCGGAGAAGTTGTCGGCGGACGATTGGCGCGAGCGAGGACTCGGGCAAAGATCCCGCGATAGCGACGAGGGCGATTGCATCCGTAGCTGCCTCGCTTAGAGAGTCGAGATGTGAGCCGATCACTCGAGATAGTTGAGGTGTGGCGACCACGGACCCGTCGAGTTCCCAGCCGTTGGCCGTGTCGCTGAGAGCGCCTGAAGCCTGCGACCCAGTGACCAACTCGCGTGCGATTAGCGGGTTGCCTTGAGCCGCTTGGAGGATTTCGCGCAGGGTCCCAGGGGTGACTGGGCCGTCAAGCCAACCATGGAGCGCAGCGATGAGTGCCTCATCGGACAACGGTTGGAGCGGGGCCTCGACCAGGTGACCTGCGTCGTACAGGGCGCGGATTTCTGGTGGGCAGTCGTCAAGGCTGCGGGCAGCCAGAATACTTTTGATACCGGCTCCGCGCACCAGGTGGCCGACGACAAGTTGAGAAGTCTCGTCAAGTAGATCAACCGCGTCCACGATGAGCAGAATGCGGGACCGCCGCCGGGTGAGTGCCGTGATGACCGCCGCGGGGGTAAGCGGGCCGTCATGGCCAGACATGGCGCCCGCGAAGCAACTGAGCGGAACCGTACGAGCTGCGGGCGACCCGACCACTGACACGGCGGTCATGCCCTGCGTAGTGGCCATGCTGGCAACGGCACGCAGCGCGTGTGACTTCCCGATGCCGTGGGGCCCGGTGACGAGCACAGCACCGTGCCTGAGCGCTGCTTCAGTAAGTGTGTCTGGATCGTGTGATGTGGCGGTAGCGAGTTCCATCTATCCCCTCGTGATATGTGGTCACCGGTAGGTATTTCTTGTGCGCTACGTATTAGTCAATATCTACCTATTGCTTGGCCTGGGACACCCCAATAAAGTCTCGCGACAGACTAAGAATTTTCAACATACCTGGGAAGGCACGATGAGTCACCACATTTTTGCAAAGCGTTACATGGCAATAGTTCTGATGGGACTACTCGCCGCGATGGCGGTTGTGGTTAGTGCTGCACCGGCTCGTGCTGCAGATGTCACCACCGGCGGCGTCACCTACGAACTGATTGACGACACCGACCCAAGCGCGGGTGCGATAGCCGTGGCGTACGACGGCACGGCCAACAACCACCCACGTGTGTCAGTGTTTGAACAGGTCGAGATTGAGGGGCAGTGGGTCACGGTGGTGAGCGTCGGCGACGAGGTCTTCCGCGGCGCCGGTGTCACGTCTGCCACTATTCCGGCGAGTGTTACGAGCATGGGAAACAACGTATTCGGTGACAACCCAGACCTGAACTCAGTCTTCTTTCAGGGCCCGGCTCCGGCTGTAACCGGCAACCCCATTGCGACCGACGGGGCCACGGATCCAGAGGTGCGTGTTCGCGTCGACTTTCTGAGCGGCTTTGAGGCGGCTCAGTGGGACACCCTCAATGTCGTGCCCGTGGCGTTGGTTTCGTGGGCAGACCCGATTTTGGGAGTATCGATGCCCATCGGTGGCCTTTACGTGCATCTGGTCCATGGCACGCCGGGCCCCTTGCACGGGTTCATCCCCGAGGGCTACATCGATACGGCGTTCGGTATTGACGTTCCCGAAGGTTACCTACTCGCAGGCTGGTTGGGCAACGGCCAGCCGTGGGAGATCGGTGACCCCATTACGGAGGACACTGTGCTGACGCCGCAGTGGACTGACATCACCGCCGTCAGATCAATAGAAATTATGCCGTCTGCGCCTACCGTCAACGAGGGTGGGTCAGTAACGTTCAGTGCTGAAGGCTTCAATGTGCTTGGCGACTCCGTGGGTGACGTCACTGCTGACGTTGAATTTAGCTCGGACGTTGCCACCGATCAGGTCGATGGTGCAACGATCACATTCCCGACAGCGAGCCCGCACACCATCAACGCCCTTCACCTCCCGACAGAGGTTCGTGCTGAGCCCGTAGTAATCGAGGTCGTGCCAGCGGCGATTGACGATGAGGATGATGTGCCTGTGGTTCCCGACTCCCCAGCGGAGCCGGACATCCCCGCAGCGCCCGTCGTTGCCGCAGCACCCCCGGTCGCAGAACTAGCCGAAACGGGCTGGGCCGAAAACGGGGGTCTGCTCGCAATAGCTGCCGTGCTGAGCGCCGCAGGCGGTTTGCTCACTGCCCGTCACCGGCGTCTGAGCGCAGGCTTGTAGTCAATTACTTCCATCACACAAGGAGACCGTAGATGACCGTCCGTCCATTCTCACGTAACTTGGGTATCGCTAGCGCCGTGATCGCCCTGGTAGTGCTACCCGCATGCTCGTCCCCCGATCCGGTGGTTGGGGGTGGGACACCCGTGGAAGGTGACGATTCCACCGCCACGGTGCCAGATGACACCCTAGCTTCTGATGACCAGGGAGACGCGGAACAAGTAGAGATTGACCAAGCGCAAGAGGACTCTGCGGACCTGGACGAAACAGCTCAAGACTTAGAGGTGATGGGCACCTTTACCGTCAATAACCAGGAGTACCAACTGCATGAGGTGCGACGCTGCATTCCTACTGACGCGGAGGGTGTGGAGCGGGAACTTGAATTGCAGGCACGCGGGTCGCTAGCCGAGTGGAGCGATTACGGAAGCGATGACTGGGTCCAAGCGGACATTTACGTGCAAGAGATTGCAGGTGAAAGGTATGACGACGTGTCGTGGTCCGGCCCCGAAGGCGTCTTTGGAAGTTCCGTCGAGCCCGCAGAGGTGGCGTACTCCGGCACCATGGTGGTCGGTCGCGGAACCCTCGTCGATGGACTAACTCAGGAAGAGACCGTCGTGGTCAGCTTCATGATTGACGTGCCCACCGAAGAGGTCGACTGCCGCCCCTAGGTTCGCCCGAGGGCCTCTGAGTAGTCGAGCGCGCCGCAGAGCATCACGTCGTGCGACTCACGCGCAGCACACTACGTGCGGAGCAGCACCACGGGCCACAGCGGATCACGCGTCAAAATGCTGGCAGCGGCATCGGCCTTTAGCTGCGAAATCTGATCGAATACGTCTTCCATGACGGCCGCGAGGTCACGGTGGGTCCGTGAAGGATCGAGGTCTATGTTTCTCGCATCGACGGTGTAATTGGTGTAACCGTTGGCTCGCAGTAGGTCTACACGGCCCTCTGCGTCAGAATCCGTCTCGTCACCCTTGACGTGGAGGAACGGCACAATGGCGCCATGGCCTTCAGGCTGCAAGTGGGTGGCCGCGTGGTCCACGTACGAGTCGACTGACGTGAATTGTTGTTCGGTGAAGACGGTGATGACTGCGAGATTAGCGTCCGTCTTGGCGGTAGTGAGCGCTACCGCGAGGGGGGATGCCTTGCCGGTATGGATGACGTCAAGCAGTTCGGGGCCGTACTGGTCGTGAGGGATCAGGTCGGACATGGGGGAAAAGCCGTGATCGTGGCGGCCAAGTGCACAGGTGCCGTGGGCGATGTATTGGGTGCGCAACCGGCGGCGGTGCGCGGCGCGGTCGGCATGCACAAGGGCAAGAGCGTGGGCACGTGAGGAGTGCCACACGCATTCGTGCGCGGGGTCCTCAGTGCACTCGCGCCAGCGTTGGTCAAGACTGGCGAGAAACTCGGCTGAAGGCTCCCTGGTGGCATGTGCTGTCCAGGTCGTGACGTCGATCACGTGGGTGGGCTCCGATGCTCCCTGAGGTGCGAACACCATGTCGGTGAGACGCCCCGGGTGTAGAGGCGCCTTTTCCTTAGCCTAGGCTTGTAAGCGCATACATAGCGCGCTCGAAAGTGTGGGATGTGCCACACTCCACCCTGGTAGTACATGCATGACGGCCGATGCGCGGGGTGCGCACTCTGGCAGGTGGCGTTATGAGGCGGTTGCCACTGCTTGCAGAGCGATCTCCCGCTCTTCGTTCGTAGGCACTACCCACACTTGAACGCGCGATGCGTCGGTGCTGATCAACCGTGCTTGGCGGTTGCGGGCGACGTTGCGTTCGAGGTCCACTTCGATGCCCAACTCGGTGAGGCCTGTGAGGGAAAGCTCACGCACCACCGTGTCGTTTTCTCCCACACCGGCGGTGAAGGTGATCGCATCGAGGTGTCCCATTTGGGCGTAGTACTGGCCTATGTAGCCACGGATACGGCGGGCGTACACCTCGAGCCCTAGCTGTGCGGCGTGCGAGCCTTCTTCTGCCGCGCGGTTGACGTCGCGCATGTCGGAGTAGCCGGTGAGCCCCAGCATTCCGGACTGCCTGTTGAGCAGGGTGTCTACCTCATCGATGCTCATGCCGGCGGTGCGCGCAAGGTGCAGCGAGACTGCTGGGTCGATGTCCCCGGACCGGGTGCCCATGACTAGGCCTTCGAGTGGGGTGAGGCCCATCGAGGTGTCAACGGAGCGCCCACCTTGAACAGCGGTCATCGACGCACCATTGCCCAGGTGGGCCACGATGATGGAGAGATCTTCAGGTGTGCGGCCCATGAGCCGGGCGGTTTCGCGCGAAACGTAGGCGTGTGAGGTGCCGTGGAAGCCATAGCGGCGCACGCCGTGTGCCTTGGCTACCTTTTGATCGATGGCATAGGTATACGCGGCTTCGGGGAGTGTGGCGTGGAAGGCGGTGTCGAAAATCGCGACGTGAGGCAACTCGGTGAAAACCTCGCGCGCAGCGGTGATGCCGGCGAGGTTTGGCGGGTTGTGAAGGGGGGCCAATGCAGACAGCTCACCGATTTTGCGTTCTACCTCGTCGTCAATGAGCGTGGGTGCCGAGAACTCCGCACCACCTTGAACAACCCGGTGTCCCACCACGGTGAGCTTGGAAAGCTCTACTCCGGAGCTGGGTGCAGACAGGGAGCTAATAATCTGCTTGATGGCGTCCGCATGGTCGGTGACTCGTTCAATGAGGCCCATGGCGAGGGGTTCTTCACGGTGAGTGTCTACTACTTGGTACTTGACCGAGCTGGATCCACAGTTAAGGACCAGCGCCAGCCCTTCGTGCTTGACGCTCACGCGCCCTCCTCTTCGTTGCCCAGTTGTTGGGCCTGGATCGCGGTGATCGCGACAGTGTTCACAATGTCTTGTACTAGTGCCCCGCGCGACAAGTCGTTCACTGGCCGGCGTAGACCCTGGAGAACTGGGCCAACAGCGACTGCGCCCGCGGAGCGTTGTACTGCCTTGTACGTATTGTTCCCCGTGTTGAGGTCGGGGAAAACCAGCACTGTGGCACGGCCTGCGACTGGTGAGTTGGGCGCCTTACTCGCGGCGACGGAGGGCTCGACGGCGGCGTCGTATTGCATAGGGCCGTCGACCAGCAGGTCAGGGCGACGTTCCTTGACAAGGCGGGTGGCTTCTCGCACTTTGTCGACGTCGGACCCAGAGCCAGACTCGCCAGTCGAGTACGACAGCATTGCGATGCGAGGTTCGATGTGGAACTGTTGCGCGGTTTCGGCGGAGGAGATCGCGATGTCTGCCAGCTGTTCGGCGGTGGGGTCGGGGTTGACGGCGCAGTCTCCGTACACAAGGACGTGGTCTGCAAGGCACATGAAGAACACTGACGACACAATTGACACGTCTGGTGCGGTCTTGATGACTTGGAACGATGGCGTGATGGTGTGTGCGGTTGTGTGTGCGGCTCCCGACACCATGCCATCGGCAAGGCCCTCGAGAACCATCATGGTGCCAAAGAAACTGACGTCTTGGACCACCTCGCGAGCGCGATCCAGGGTGACTCCTCGGTGGGCCCTAAGTTCTGCGTATTTGGTGGCAAAGCGCGTCACGAGCTCTTCATCATCGGGCGACACGATTCGTGCTGCATCGATTTCCAGGCCCAGCTCTGCGGCGCGGGCACGTAGTGCAGGTTCGGAGCCCAGAATCGTCAGGTCCACCACGTCACGAGTGAGCAGCGTTGAGGCCGCCTTCAGAATGCGGTCGTCGGTGCCTTCGGGCAACACAATGTGACGCCGGTCGGAACGTGCCCGGTCGAGTAGGTCGTATTCGAACATGAGGGGAGTCACCACGTCAGTGCGGGCCACATCGAGCACGTCGATGAGCGCCTGGGAGTCGACGTAACGGTCAAACATCGACAACGCCGTGTCGACCTTCATGGTGGATTCGCGTGACAGTCGACCTCGCGTGGTCCACATGCGCCGAGCAGTCTCATACGTTTCGAGGTCTGTGCGGATCACAGGTAATGCGGAACCTAAGCCTGCTACTAGACGGCTAATGGGCTCCGACGATCCCACACCGCCGTTGAGGATAATCCCGGCAAGGGCAGGGAAGCCCTCTGCCGCGTGAGCGGACAGCAGAGCGAGGAGGGTGTCTGAGCGGTCACCCGGCGTGATGACAACGGCGCCTTCCCGCAACCGCTCGAGCAAATGTTCGGAGGTCATGGCGCCCACAATGACGTCGCGCACTTCACGCGCGAGGAGCGATGGGTCGCCCGAGATGAGCGTGCCGTCGACAGCCTCGACTAAAGCAGACAGCAACGGCGCCACAAGTACCGGGTCTTCGGGGAGTGCGCCTACGCCTACATCCGCAGGCAACATTGCTCTGACCTGCTCGAGGTCGTCGGGGTCACAGCGGTTGGCAAAGATGGCGGCTACGCGGGCGTGGTTGTCTTCAAGCTCGGCACGTGAGTTCTCGACTACCTGCGCGATTTCTTGCGGGGTGCGCCCCTTGCCGTGGACTACGAGCGCTACCGGAGAGCCAAGGTTTGCTGCCACACGAGCATTGAACTCGAACTCGGCTGCGCCAGAAATGTCGGTGTAGTCGGTGCCGACAATCACCATCGCATCGCACTTGCGTGCCACCGCGTGGTAACGGGAAATGATGGTGGCGAGAGCTTTGTCCGGGTCCGCGTGCACATCGTCGTAGGTGACCCCCACGGCGTCGTCGTAACTGATGTCGACGCCGTCATGGCGCAACAACAGATCTAGCACGTAGTCGGAGCCGTCAGCGACGCGTGCGACTGGGCGAAAAACGCCCACGCGCCCCACTGACCGTGCGAGCAGTGCGGTGATTCCGAGTGCGATTGTCGACTTACCGGTCTCGCCTTCGGCGGAAGTGATATAGATGCTTCTAGACACGCTTTCCATCTTGTCATGAGGCGACCAGGTGTGGGTGCGCCAGAGGTCCCAGCCGTAGCGGCCCAGGTGTGTCTTAGCGTGAGTGATGTTGCACTGAGGGCTACTCCTCTACACTCAACCTGCCGATGAAGGCTGGTGAAGGGCGAGGCGAGACAGGTCACATCGGTCCACTGTGGCAACGAGATTGAGGCGGGGCACATGGCCAGGAGTCGGAGCAGGCGGCGATATTCGCGCGCGCTCACGACCATCATCAACGCCGGTGCGGGTGGGCTCAGCCCGGTTCTCACGCGGTCGGTCATGGCGGCGAACCGCTTCTACGTGTTTGGTGCCGTGACGTCCCTGCCATGGGTGGCCATCATTGCGCTCGCTGATGCGCCGATGTCACTCGCGCCAGCCCTGACGCACCTCACCATGATTTGCGTGTGGGTGATCTGCATAGACCTGAACCGCCGGCGGCATCACACCATCTCGGCTGTGGTGGGCCTGTCCCTACCCATTGTCCAGTTCGCATATTTGTCGTGGGTGTTCTCCAACGGCGCTGGCTTTGCCTTGCCGTTGCTCACCATGGGGGCATTAGCCTTCGTGACGGTGCCGGCCACCAAATGGGTGCTGTCGAGTGCGTTGACTTGCGCCGCGACGCTAACGCTGGTCCGCGTGTACGTGACCGACATTTATGACCGGCCCACGGCAGACGTGTCGGGCCGATGGCTCGCATGGGTCACCGTTGGCAACATCTTTGTGGTGGTGGCGATCGTGTCAGTCGTGGCCATGTTTAACAACTCGTACTTTGTGCGCGAGCGCCTGCGCAACGAGCGGCTGTTGGCAGAGGCCCGGGTGGCGGCGCGCACCGATGCGCTCACAGAAGTGCTGAACCGGCGCGGTGTCGCACCCCTCATGTCAGAGGTGGTGCGCGCTGGTCCGTTCGCTTTTGCGCTCGCGGACCTTGATCGCTTTAAACGCATCAACGATCGCTTAGGCCACGGGGCAGGTGATGTCGTGCTGTCAAACGTGGCGCGCACTCTTGTCGATTCTGTAGGCACGCGTGGCACTGTTGCCCGCTGGGGAGGCGAAGAGTTCCTCATCGTGATGCCCGGAATGTCGCTCGAAGGGGCCGTCGCTTTGATGGAGCATGCTCGCCGCTCCATGGAGCATGAATACGGGGTTGACGCGTTCCTAGAGCCGGTCACGATCTCTGTGGGAGTGGCACATGCGGAACGCAATTCCAGTAAAGAAGAAGTGCTGCGTCTTGCGGACGCCAAACTGTACGAAGCCAAGGCATCCGGTCGCAATGTTGTCGTAGGTGGCTCGCTACCGGTGCGTGATCAGCAGCGCGCATGACAGGCCAGGCCCCATCCTTCCGGCGCCCCCCGCTCACTGAAGTCGTGGGGCGCAAACTTGACCGGCGCATCGGCCGGCTACGCGGTGAACTGGGGCGGGTAGCTTCCACTGTCCATCACACGGCGATAGTGGCCCTCACTGTGACGCTGACGTATGTGGCGTTTTTCTTAACGTACGATCCGAGCGCGTTTGGTTGGCTGGTCGCCATCAATCTGGTGGCGGGGCTCGCGTACGGAGCAACAGTGTTGCTTGCTCGCTTGGGGCGCCAATTGCCGGCGTCGTTGGTGTTGTTCGTGACGGCCACTGCGCAGATCGCGTGGGTAACTGATTTTGTGGGGTGGCAAGCGGGCTTTCACCTGTTCTTCCTGGTAGGTGCGCCGCTCGCGGTCGTGGCCTTCCGGGACCGCCAGGCGACTGCGCGATGGGTTCTCGCGGCGGCAGCTCCCGCGCTGGTGGTCGCCGTCTCCCTGCTGTTACCGGCAGGTCGTGCAAAGGTTCAACTGCCCGCCGAGCTGCTCAACTCCCTGTGTGCAATTAACGCGGTGCTCGTGGCGGCAATGCTGTGGGGTGTGGCGGTGCTCAGCGACTTCCGAGCGCAGCAAGAGGTGAGGGCTGCTACCCAGTTGAGCGCCACCATTGAGCAGCTTACGACGACCGATTCGCTCACTGGCTTGGCACCCCGCGACACGGTGGTCGAGCACTTGGCTGTGCTCGCACAGTCCGGTGGCGCACCGTATTGCGTCGCGATAGCGGACCTTGACCATTTCAACGAGATCAACCACGTCTTTGGTTTTGACTGTGGAGATCGCGTGCTGGCTGAGGTGGGGTCGCGGTTTCGCACAGGCTTGAGGGCAACGGACGCCGTGGGACGATGGGGTGGTGAGGAGTTTGTGTTTGTGATGCCTCAAGCGCATACGGCCGATGCGGTGGTCACCATGGAACGGGTGCGTGGCACTGTCAGTGACGTCGCCGTTGAGTGCACGGACCACGTGCACGACATCACGGTTTCGATTGGCCTATCGCCCGGTTATCCAGACGATGCTCCTCACCACGTTGTTACGCGGGCAGAAAGGGCACTGATTTTGGCGAAGAACGCTGGTCGCAACCGGGTTGAGGCTATTGATGGCGACTCTGACGTCACTCAGGCCCGGGGGACTGGTGCGTGAGTGTCGACGTGTCCGTAGAAACTTCCTCGCCGCCAGCCGTGCCCAAACGTAAGGTTCGTTGGGGCCATGTGGTGCCGGCGGCTGTGCTTGCCGCTGGTGCGATTGCGGTGTGTGGGGGGCTAGGGCTGTGGCAATGGGAGCGCGCGTCTGAGCAAGGCGAGGTGCGGCAACCGTTGCCTCCCGCTCCCATCACTGAAGTGGCTGAACCTGCGAGCCCCATGGCAGCTGCCGTGGGCAGAGAGGTGTGGGCCAAGGGCAGTTACGCGGTAGACGATGCGGCGCTCGTGTTCGGTAGGGAAGTAGAGGGCGAACCTGCGGTGCTAGTGGTGCGGCCTTTCACGGTCGATCTTGCTGACGGCGGAACACCACAAACGGCGACCCTGCCAATAGTCGTGGGCTGGTTGGCTCCTGACGAAGTCGCCACCTTTGACCCGACGGTGCCGCAACTGACCACCGTCGAAGGCCATATACGTTCAGGTGAGGGTGCCGCTCCCGCACGCGATCCTGATGAGGTACCACCCGCGGGGTCCTTCTGGGCAGACCGGCTGTCTCCCGCGGTACTCGCCCAGTATTGGGATGCGCCGCTGTACTCGGGGATGCTCACCGCGAGCGAGCCTGAAGACGGGTTGCGCGCCCTGCCCGAGCCAGAGGAGGAGCGGTCCCTCGACTTCCGGTCGGTCGCGTACGCGATCGAGTGGTGGCTGTTTGGCGGCTTCTTCGCGTTCATTGCGTTCCGATGGATGCGGGACAATGGACTGACGGCGCGCGCTCCTGAAGTGGAGCAGTAGGCGTCGCGTCGCATCCTGGGAGGAATGTCGTGACTGAACCCGCACAAAAGCCGGTGGCTGGGGCTCGCCAGGCAACCGCATCGGCCGTAGCGCCCGCTACCTTGCTGCGCTACCGGGTGATGGCATTCATCACTGGAGCCATGCTCATTCTCGTTTTTTTAGGAATGCTCCGTTACACCCCTCTTATTGAGCGCACCCCCTCCATGGATGAGGCGTTGGGGATCCTGTCGCAAATTCACGGATTTGTGTACGTGGTCTACCTCGTGACCGTCATGCAGGTGTGGTTGCAGGCGAAGTGGGGCTATGGGCGCCTGGCCACGATGTTCTTTGGCGGCATCGTGCCGCTATTGTCATTCTTTGTTGAAAAGCGCGTCACGCGCGAAGTGCAGTCCGCACAGGAGGCGTAAACAATGCCAGGAACCGAACACCGGCCAGTCTTGGTCGTCGATTGTGGAGCCCAGTACGCGCAACTCATTGCGCG
>CAZHTO010000022.1:0-20555 GCA_964535845.1 uncultured Demequinaceae bacterium
TGACACGTCGCGCGACGCCATAGTTTTATTGACTTAGTTCTGTGCCGCCTGCTGCGCCGCAACATCTGCACGGACTTTGTCCATGTCGAGGTCTTCAACAGCCTTCACTAGGTTGTCGAGGTCAGGGCCGGCAAGCGCGCCAGCCTGGTTGTAGACCATGATGCCGTCGCGGAATGCCATCAGCGTAGGGATCGCGGTGATGCCAAACTGAGCACCCAGCGCTTGCTGGTCTTCGGTGTCCACCTTGGCGTGAACGATCTCAGGCTTAGCCTCGGCAGACTTTTCGAAAATGGGCGCGAATCGCTTACACGGCCCGCACCATTCAGCCCAAAAATCAACCAACACGATGCCGTCTTGGGTCACGGTCTTCTCAAAAGTGTCAGTTGTTAAATCAACGGTTGCCATGGGGTTCCTTCCATCTAGTGTTCCCCGTCCTCAGCGGAACGCAGTCGCGCATGCGACTATTCCATATAGGCTCCCATGCCTCGGCGCGCGTCCAGACACATACGCTCGGACGGGGTAGAAAAGACTCATGACCGACATGGCGGAGATGCCTCCCGAGCCGTCTGGATGGCTGAGCGAGCGCGAGCTCAAGCAAGTACGTAGTGAGTTACCGGTGCTGTATATCAATGCTGTTCCGGTACGCGTTGATTCTCGTGGTGAAGTGACCGAGGTGGGCCTACTGTTGCGCGCCGACGATGACGCGATTTCGCGTGCGCTCGTCGCCGGTCGCGTGCTGTACCACGAGCGGGTGCGCGATGCGTTGATCCGTAACCTCGAGAAGGACTTGGGAACGGTGGCGTTGCCGCGCATCCCCGCCTCTCCCACCCCGTTCGCGGTCGCCGAGTACTTCCCCACGGAGGGCTTTGGCACTTTTTACGATGCGCGACAGCACGCAGTGGCGCTCGCCTTTGTGGTGCCGGTCGACGGCAACTGCGAGCCCAGTCAGAACGCTCTCGACATTGTGTGGATCAGCCCTGAAGAGGCCGCGAGCGACGACGTGGCGCGCGACATGACAAGCGGCCAGCACACACTGTTGCGCCAGGCCCTCGCTCACTGCGGCGTGTTGCCTTAAACCGCTCAAAAGGCACGATGCACGGGCTAGGTGAGCAGCCCAACTTCAGCTTGTAGGTGGTCGAGAAGTCTTGGGGCATCACCCTTCGCTCTCGAGGCGGCTTTCCCAGTAACCCGGGCGCCGGCGCTCGTGCGCATATGCCAGGATGACAATCTCAGTTGCCGTCACGCAGTAAACAATTCCGTATGGAAAGCCTTCGACGCTCTTCCGACGCACCGTCGGGCCGTGGTCAAAGCCCAGTAGGGGCGGCCACGCATGCGGCATATGGGCGATGGCCTGCCGCGCAACTCGTGTGGCGTCGATTAACTTCTGCCCCATCGCTGCGTCGTCAAACCCGTTGGCAGCCGCGCGAAGCTCCCTGCGCGCGTCAGGGTGCTCTCGCTGTGCTGAGTTCAACCTTGCTTAGCTGAGAGCTCGGCCGTCAGTAGGTCATAGGTCTCGTTAGCGTCTACTAACTCAACTTTGCCAGCAACGACGTCGACGAGCCGCGATTCGATCTCCGTACGCCAGGCAGGATCGACTGGTACCGACCCCCGCCCCGTATCAGAATCAACACTAAGCAGGAGTTGCCGCGCTGCTTCGAGGCGTTCTTCAGCGCTCAGGGTCTTGCCCTGTTCGATGAAGGCCGCGAGCTTTGGTGTCATGCCACAAGTCTACGGCGCAGGCTTGACATCAGTAAAGGCCAACAGCAACCTGTGGATAACCCCTAGGCGCGCCGCTATGGCACTCGAAGAATGCGGAGCGGGTCCCGATACGCCGTGAAGGTGGCGATTGGCGCGCTTGTTAACAGCGTCAACAACAGCGTGAGGGCAGCCGGGTTGAGGACGGGCGTAGAGTTCCTCACCACCTGTTCGAGCCTGTCGACCACAGTGATGTCGTTCGCCATGACGTAGAGGTACCGCAGGGTCTCGACGTTCTCGGGCTCTGTGGAAATCAATACCGTGTCGGCTAGATGCGCGAGTGGGCCGGTTGCGTCACACACTCCAACCACCGCTATTGGTTCGGCCGCCGGGTCGTTGTCGTATCGGATTCTTCCCAGACCTGGCTGAAGGTTGAGTGGCCCAACCGCCCCGTTGCCAACGACAGCTTCTCCGGCCCCCGGGGTCAGACAACGCGATGAGCCTTGCGCCAGCGGAGTCAACCTGTTCCACTATGCGGGCCTCGTTGAGTGCCCAAAGATTGTCGTTGGTAATCGCCACAGCCTCAGCGCCTATCGACGCCTCTCGTCGGTTCCATGCCGTACACCTGGGAGACGAATCCCTCCACGTCTAGGAATGAGGCGGCTCAGAGGTGTCGCAACGAGGCGCAATTGCGCCATCCCACCCCGGCTCTTGCCACCCCAGCGCTGGCACATGAACCACCGACACGAAACGCAGGCGATGTGCAGGCGCAGTTGCCGTGCTTCGCTAGGGCGTACGGCGACGGAGAGTGAGTGCGGCGAGCATCACTGCGCCCACCGCGCACATAGCAACGATAAGTAACGGGACGTACACCTCCGCGCCGCTTGCCCCCGCCGAGGTTGCGTTGACGGCATCGATCGCGTGGCTCAAGGGGAACCAGTCAGAGATCGTTTGGAGTGCACTGGGCATTCGGTCACGTGGCATAAAAACGCCGCCCAAGATGACTTGAGGGAACACGATGACAGGCATGAACTGCACTGCCTGGAACTCGGTACGCGCAAACGCACTCGCCAAAAGTCCCAGCGCCGTACCTAGGATCGCGTTCACCACGGCAACCAGAATCAACTGCCATAGCGGCCCTTTAACCTCGAGCCCACACACATAGATAGCAAAGAACACCGTGATCAGTGCCTGCGCCACGGCTGCAAGCCCAAACGCGATTGCGTAGCCGAGCACGAAGTCAAACTTGCCTATAGGTGTCGTCAGCAACCGCTCCAATGTTCCCGAGCGGCGTTCGCGCAACGTGGTGACACTCGTGATGAGAAACATCACGATGACCGGAAACAACGCCAGAATCATTGGCCCGATGTCGTTGAACACAGATGTGTCCGCAAAGAGCCACGCGAATAGGCCCACCAGCAGGCTTGGAGCGACGAGCATCAGCGCGAGCGAACGGTGGTCACCCCGCAATTGCCGTAACACGCGGGAGGTTGTCGCTAGCATCCGGGAGATCTTCACGATGCATCCCTCTCGATGAGCGCAAGGAATGCAGCGTCCGGGCTGTCGGTGCCTGTGTCCGCCAACAAGCCCTGGGGTGTGGTGTCGGCGATGATGCGTCCGGCTCGCATGAGCAGCAGCCGGTCACAGCGCAGCGCCTCGTCCATGACGTGGCTCGAGACAATAAGCGTCGTGCCGCGGTCTGCGAGCGCCCGGAACGCCGCCCACAGCTCTTCGCGCAGCACGGGGTCAAGCCCTACCGTCGGTTCATCCAGCACGATTAGCTCTGGTGTGCCGAGCATGGCGACGGCGAGCGACACCCGGCTTGCTTGACCCCCGCTCAACGAATCGACCCGCTGCTTCGCCTGGCTCGCGAGGTTGACGTCGGCGATGACTCGCTCTACGTGCTCACGGGGCGCGCCAAGCAGTCCAGCAAAGTACTGCAGGTTCTGCTCGACGGTGAGGTCGCGATAGACGGACGCCGCCTGGGTGTCGTAAGCGACACGCTGCCGCAAGGGCGCGCTGCCCGCTTGCGTGCCCAGCACGGTCACGGTGCCACCTTGAATGCGCTGCACTCCCGCGATGGCCCGCATGAGGGTGGTCTTGCCGCAACCAGATGGGCCGAGCAGGCCGGTGATGGAGCCGCGCGGAATCTCCACGGCGAGGCCATCGAAAACCTGCGTAGCGCCCCGCCGCACTCGTAGGCCTCGAACGGTTACTGCCGGTTCAGGTTGCAACGTGACCGTCTCGGCCGATTTATTCATCACCCAATGAATACTTGTACTCGAGAAAAGGTTTGTCAAGAGATTGCGCAAACGCGTGAGCTCTCGGCGACGGACTAGTGGGGCTTAGTCAGTGAGATACCGCTGGAGCGTAGGGCCCACGCGCACCACAAGTTGGTCGATGTCCGCAGTCGCGATCCCCGGCAACTGCAGAATGTACCGAGCCACGATGAGCCCAGCGATCTGACTCGCAACGAGCGAGGCGCGCAGTTCAGCGTCAGGGACGTCTAGCGCGCCCATCACCTTTCCCAGCACCTCTCGCTGCAGAAAGCCCGCGAACAGCGGGGTCGCCATCTTGTTGCCGATGCCCGTACGCACCAGCATGACAGTGCGTTTGCGGGCCGCCTCATCGTCGAGAGCGGTCAGCAAGTAGCGCACAATACTCGCGCCTACGTGCTCGCGGGGCCCCGCCAGAATGTGGGGCAACTCAAGGTCAGGTCGGATCGGCGCGCCGATAATTGCGCCAAACAGGTCGGATTTGGTCCCAAAATAGTGGTGCAGCAGTGCCGGATCTACACCTGCACGAGTGGCGATACCGCGCATGGTCGCACCGTCGTAGCCGTGTGCAGAAAACTCATCAGCCGCTGCGGCCATGATTTGCTCGCGCCTGTCCACCTTCTCGCCCAGACGCGGACGACCCCGACGGCGCCTTGGTGCAGACTCAGAGTCAGTTGACATGCGCCCATGGTAAAGCGCGCGCGGGGTTCCTACACCGGAAGGATTAGCCGAGCACCGCGACTACGTGAGGGGCCATGGCCCGGAACGCGGCCCCGCGGTGGGAGATGGAGTTCTTCTCCTCCGGCGTGATCTCGGCAGTCGTCACGGAGTAGCCGTCGGCAATGAACACCGGGTCGTAGCCAAAGCCGCCGTCACCGCGCGGGGCGGTGGCGAGCGAGCCATACATACGCCCTACCTCCACGTACTCCCGGCCGTCCGGAGTGACCAGCGCCGCCGCACACACGAAGGCTGCGCCGCGGTGCTGCTCAGGGACATCGCCCAGTTGGTCAAGCAGCAACCGCCAGTTCGACTGATCATCACCGTGCGAGCCGGCCCAACGCGCCGAGAACACCCCTGGCGCACCGCCCAGTACGTCGACCGCGATACCCGAATCGTCTGCCAACGCAGGCAGTCCCGACGATGCCGCTAGCGCACGAGCCTTGATCAACGCGTTCGCTTCAAAGGTCACGCCGTCCTCGACCGGCGAGGGTGCGTCCAAGTCCAGCGCTGAGGCAACGTCCTCACGTGCCAAGTGCGGCAGCAACGGAGCGAGGATGGCCCAAATCTCGTCGACCTTGTGGGCATTGCGGGTGGCGATGGCGAGGCGGGCCATGTCAGCTCGCCAGCGCTGCGGCCTGCAGGCGGGTCAGCTCTGCGTTGCCGGCCGTCGCGAGCGCAAGCAACTCGTCCAGCTCCGTTTTGCTGAACGTCACGCCCTCAGCAGTGCCCTGCACCTCAATAAAGCCGCCGTCACCAGCCATCACCACATTCATGTCGGTGTCTGCCCGCACGTCTTCAACATAAGGAAGGTCCAGCATGGGGACGCCGTCAATGATCCCCACCGAAACTGCCGAAACCGAGCCCCTCAAAGGCTGTGCCCCCGGCTTAATCGCGCCGTTCTTACGGCCCCACGCCACCGCATCGGCTAAAGCAACGTAGGCGCCGGTGATGGCCGCTGTACGGGTACCGCCGTCGGCTTGGAGCACGTCGCAGTCCAGCACAATCGTGTTCTCTCCCAGGCCCTTGACGTCAATGACGGCGCGTAGCGAGCGGCCAATCAGGCGGCTGATCTCGTGTGTGCGCCCACCGATTTTGCCGCGAACCGATTCGCGCTGGTTGCGCGTGTTGGTGGCGCGCGGGAGCATCGAATACTCGGCGGTGACCCAGCCCTCGCCCGAGCCCTTTCGCCAGCGGGGCACGCCCTCCGTGAACGAGGCAGCGCACAGCACCTTGGTGCCGCCGAACGTCACCAGGCAGGAGCCCTCGGCGTTATCGAGCCACTCGCGCTCAAAGGTCACGGGGCGAAGCTGGTCAAAGGCGCGGCCATCGGCACGGGTGATGTCAGTCATGGCACGAGCCTAACGGCGCTACCAGGTCGCTATGGCCGATGCGCGGGCTCAGTTCACTCGCCACTCACCACGAGCACTGGTGACGGGCGCGGGCGTCACCACGTATGAACATCACCGGGTTTGGCGAGCGAGGCGTGCGGCATGTGCTTGCGAACGGCTGCCATAGTGGCGTGCGGTTCCACCCATGACGCGATGTGCGTCACCACTAAGGTCGACACCCCGGTCTCCACGGCCATGCGGCCCAGTTGGTCACCATTCATATGAATGCCCTCGGGGTTCACCTCGCGATGCGCCCAGCCGGCCTCGCCGAGCAATAGGTCGGCACGCCGGGCAAGCTCATCTACCTCGTCGCACCGGTCAGTGTCTCCAGTGAACACCATTGCCGATTCGCCTGCCCCCACGTAATACGCGAGCGCGGGAACCGGATGCCAGGCACGAGCAGCAGTAATGGTAAACGGGCCAAGGGTGGTGACGTCGCCGTGGCTCAAGGGACGGTAATCGAACTCGTCCATGTCCGAGCCATCGGGGTCGCCGGCGATCTCGCGCACGCGCTGATCGATGCCTTCTGGACCAAGCAATGGAATGGGCGGCAGGTTCTCGTCAGCGGTAGGCCCGTAGCGTCGCAACACAGATAGCGCAGTGAGATCTGCACAGTGGTCAGGGTGACCGTGCGAGATCAGCACCCCGTCTAGCCGGGCCGGGTCACAGCACCGCTGGAGCGGACCGATCGCTCCTGAACCCATGTCCAGCGCAATACGCCACGTGCGGCCCTCGTCATCGTCAGCCTCGACCAGATAGCACGACGCAGCGGACTGCGGACCTGCGACTGAACCTGCGCTACCGATAATTCTGAGCCTCATTGCTCCCTCACTTGGTTAACTGTCCCTATGTCCGGGTGGCCTCGACACGCGTGACCACGGGACCTAAAAAGCGTTGGGCGAGCGCCTCAAACTGTGCCCGCTCCCCTGTTGCGCTAAAGCGATGCTCAGCCACCGCATCGGCCGATCTCTCAAGCCCTTGCGCCGTCAAAGCCCCGTACACGTCGATAGCTGTCTCGGTGGCAGAGTCGACGAGGGTCACGTCAGGACCCATGACGTAGCTAATGGCGCCCTGCAACATCGGATAGTGAGTGCAGCCCAAGATGAGCGTGTCGATCTGAGCCGCTTGCAAGGGCGCCAAGTATTCGCGCGCAATGTTGATGACGGTAGGGCCTGACGTGATGCCGGCCTCCACTAGGTCAACAAAGCGCGGGCACGCTTGCGAGTACACCTCGATGTCAGGTGCGGCCGCGAGCGCGTCGTCGTAGGCACCCGACGTGATGGTGGCCGTGGTGCCAATGACCCCTAACCGGCCGGACTTGGTGAGGGTCGCGGCGCGGCGCACTGCCGGCACAATCACCTCAACCACGGGAACTCCACGTTCACGCGAGAACCGTTCCCGGGCGTCGCGCAACACGGCGGCCGATGCGGTGTTGCAGGCGATGACGAGCATCTTGACGCCGTCTTCGACCAGGCCATCCATGATGTCGAGCGCATGGGAGCGCACTTCAGAGATGGGCAAGGGGCCGTATGGGCCGTACTTGGTGTCCCCCACATAGTGGATCGACTCGTGCGGCAGCTGATCCATGATGGCGCGCGCCACGGTCAGGCCACCCACTCCAGAGTCGAACACTCCAATGGGTGCGTCACTCATGCCAGACCTCCACGTGCGTTGTTATTGGCCAGCATCATCGTGCCCTTGAATTGCGGTTTGCACCAATGACTCCTGGAGCCACGTGAGCGCTTGGTACAGCATTCCAAGCCACACACGCTCGGGGTCAACATCAAGATCGTTGTCGTCGTCGGTGTCGAGCACGTGTGCGGCAAGGGCTATTTCGGAGTGCAGGCGCTCGGCATCTTCGTCTGTCTCGAGCCTCAGCCTGCTTGCGAGCACCAGTCGCACATCGGTGAGTGCGGCGGCCGTGGACATTGCCTGATCCAGCGGCACTTCCCATTCAGGGCCGTCCTCGCTTAAGGCCTCCCACATGTCTCGTAAGCGGGTGACTTTAAGGTCGCGGATGTCGCCCTCGGTGAGCCTGCGAAACTCGTCAGCGATCTCGCGGTCATCACGTGACGCATTGGGTAACAAGCGCAGCACGGCCGGGTCGTTGGGCTGGGCAAGGGGCTCTTCGAGGCCGCGTAAATGACGCAGAATCTCGTCCGCCTCATTGCCACCTGAGGTGCTGTACCCGGCGTCACGGTCAATCGGAGAGGTCATTCCAAACTGTTCGCCGGCCAACAGCAAGCCCACATCGGCAACTATGCGAGCAATCACCATGCGCTCTTCGTCATCAACAAGGGCCACTGCGTTGTCGCCGCGACGTTCGAAACCTCTCACTCGCCGCTCCGTTGCAATGTCGCCCACAGTCCGTAGCCATGCATGGCCTGCACGTCGACTTCCATTTTTTCGCGCCCGCCCGTGCTGACCACGGACTTGCCGTTGTCGTGAACTTCACGCATACGCGCCTCGGCCTCATGCCGGCTAAAGCCAAAGTAGGTTTGAAACACGTGCGTGACGTAACTCATGAGGTTGACAGGGTCGTTCCACACAATGGTGACCCACGCATCGTCCGTGCGGGTGGCGATGGCACCTTCGCGTTCAAACTGATCCTGGGTCGACACGGCTCTAGCCTAGGGCCGATGCGCGGGTGCAGTCGGGAGGTAAGGCGCAGTTATTCGTCGTCGTCGCTACCGAAGCGGCCTTCGATGATCTCTTTGCAGGCAGGGCATACGGGAAAACGCTTGGGGTCGCGCCCCGGCACCCACACCTTGCCGCACAGCGCAATAACGGGGTCGCCCGACAGCGCGGACTCCATGATCTTGTCTTTTTTGACGTAGTGCGCAAATCGCTCCGCGTCCCCTGGCTCAGCAAGCTCACGGACGTCAACGCGCTCGATTGTCGCGGTGCCACCTTGGGGTGCGCCGGTGTCGGGCTGGGGTTCGAGGGTCTCGCTCATGGAACCATCTTAAACGCGGTTCACACCGTTAGGCCGATGCGCGGGTTAGTTACGAGATAGCCGCAAGTAAGCGACCCGAGCGGCGGTCATAAAGTGTTCCGGCAAACCTCACCCCGGCCACGGCTCCACAGCCGCCCAGCGCCACTCCCGTGACGAGCGCAAGCCAGCCCCACAAGGGCGCGACCGTCAGTGACAGTACGAAGGGGATGGTCACGATTGGCAGGGCAGCGAGCATGGCAATACCGGACACCAACTGAGCAACCAGGCTTGCGCCAACAGAGCCCACCTCGGCACCAAAGGGGTTTGCGCCGGGCGCCGGCGCACGGTACGGCAACACCACGGACGTGAGGGCCGAGATCCCCAAGGTGAGCCCAAGAGCACCGACGGTCGCACCAATGAGCCCTGGTGCCGACTCCCACCTACCCGTCCATGCCAATACCCCGATGCTCGCAACCGTGATCAGTGGCACTGCCCACACCAGCACTGCCTGCGTGCGGCCGGTCAGCACTGATCTGCCAAGCGAGCCAGCCACCACGTCCATATAGAGCGCGCTCGAGTCGTAGGCAATGTCGTTGTGACGGCCCCATCCAATCGAAGCCGCCAGCATCACAGGAACTGCGAACGCCCACCGCGAGTCAAGGCCAAACGCGGGGATCACGACCACGAAGTACAGCACCGGCAGTGCCACCACACCAATGGCGGCCACCAGGTAACGGGAGTCCGTCAGCCAATAGATCAGGGCCCGCGAGCGCACGGCATCCACAGCAGGGTTGCCACGTTCACGGCGGGCGCCATCCATAATCGAATCGGCTTTACGCCGGGTGCCAGCGCCCTTGAACACCGGGTGCACCAACGTGTGTTCGACAGTCGAACGCCATGCCCGATGTATGACGGCTATCGCAGCAGCAAGCACCACGAGCCTCCACACCGCACCCCATCCATCACCGGCAGCGAGTGAGCCCGGTGCAGCCATCCCCGCGCCCACTGGTGTGCGCCCCAGCCACTCCACAGCGACTGGCAGCTCGTATGCAAGAGCCGAATCTAGACCTGCGCGGAGCGTGAGCCAAGTGGCCGGTGCCATGAGCGCACCCACCACGACTACTCCCCCGAGCGTCCACCCCCGGGCTCGGCGGGACGAGAGCAACCGGCCTGACCATGCGACCAGTACTCGGGAAAGCATCACCATCAGTGCGACCGTCATGAGCCCGCCTATCACGGCCACCGCCGCGACGTCCGGGCCATCATGGCGCCACGCCCCCGCCATGATGACAAAGACTCCCGCAAAAAACAGCACCGGAACCGTGAGCGCCGCCGCGACCGTGAGGCCCGGCATCAGGCGACGAGCAGGCACCCCCAGGCTCGCAAATCGCCCCGGGTCCAACGTGTCTTCAAGGCCCGTGACAAGAAGCGGCACCACAATCCACCCCACGACGCAGATAGCCGCGAAGCTCACCAAGATTGATGCGCGTGAATCAGGCGCATCGAATGACAACACTTGCTGAGCCCAAAAAGCCGCTGGAATGAGAGTGAGAGACCAGATGGCACCGCCCACGAGCAGTAGCGCTCGCCACCACTCGCGGCGAAGTTGGTGGCGCACCACCGTGAACTTAAGACTTAAGACTGCCGCAACCACGTCAGGTCCCGTGCATCAGTCACATCGCCCACTAGTCCCACAAAACGGTCTTCTAAATCCATCCCCGCCCGCACGTGGTCGAGCGTGCCGGCCGCGAGAATTCTCCCGCCGCCCACAACTGCCACGTGGTCACACAGCCGCTCCACGAGCGCCATCACATGTGAAGACAACACCACGGTGCCGCCCGAGTCCACGAAGGACCGCAGAATGCGCCTGATTGCCCCTGCGCTCACCGGATCCACTGCCTCAAACGGCTCGTCGAGTACGAGCACCCTGGGCGCGTGTACCAGGGCACATGCGAGGCCTATTTTCTTGGTCATGCCCGCAGAGAAGTCGGTCACGAGCGTGGAGCCCGAGTTCCCCAGGTCGAGCGCCGCGAGCAGGTCGTCACGGCGTTGTCGCACCACGTCACGCGGCATGCCGCGAAGCAACCCTGCATAACTAATGAGTTCGGCTCCGGTGAGGCGGTCAAAGGTGTGTAAGCCGTCCGGGAGCACACCGATCATGGGCTTGGCCTGATCCGGTTGTTCCCACAAGTTCACACCGTGGACATGGACCTCACCCGCATCAGGCTCCAGCAAGCCAGTGGCCATCGACAACGTTGTGGTCTTACCCGCACCATTAGGGCCCACGACCCCATAGAACGAATGCGTGGGGATCTCCAGGTCGATGCCGTCCACCGCCAGCGTTGCCCCAAAGCGCTTATGCAAGCCCCGCAACGACAGCGCGCTTGCCCGCGTGGGTATCTCGCTCATGAGGCCACCGCCACCAAATAGACCGTGTAAGCCGCCCACAATGTCACAAGCACCCCACCTTCAACCCGATTGATGCGCCCCTCGGCGCGCAAACGAAAACCAAAGAGCACAAGCAACACCGTCATCGCCATCACCATCGGCAAGTCCCGGTTCAAAAGTTCGGAACTCACAGCCGCAGGTGCAATAAGGCCCGCGACCCCCACCACCGCAAGCCCGTTGAACAGGTTAGAGCCAATGATGTTGCCAAGCGCCAGTTCGTTCTCGCCGCGACGCAGGGCCGCAATCGACGCCGCCAACTCAGGCGCAGAGGTGCCCACCGCGACCACCGTCAAACCGATCACCAGATCTGACCAACCCAGCGCAGTGGCAATCCCCGTCGCACCCCACACCAGCAGCCACGATGACGCAACTATTAATATCAACCCGCCGACCGTCCAAGCCCACGCGGCGCGCTTACTCAATGCCCGCGCATCGGCCGTATGGTCTGCCTGACCTGCGAGCTCGTCACCACTATGTTGACGGGCCTGCAGCACCAGCCACGTGGTGAGCACCAGCAACGCCACCAGGAGTACCGTGGCGTCTGCCCGCGACAGTTCCCCGTCGATAAGCAACAGCCACGCCAGCGCCGTCACCACAATGAGAAGCGGCAGTTCCTTGCGTAAGATCCCGCGCTTGACCGCAATGGGAAGAATGATCGCGGTGACACCTAAAATGAGGCCAATATTGGCGATGTTGGACCCAAACGCGTTGCCAAGCGCCAACTCCGGGGATCCTTGCATGGCGGCGAGGGTCGAGACGAACAACTCCGGCGCCGACGTACCGAACCCGATGATGATCATGCCGATCAGTAATGGTGCGAGCCCTAAGAACCGGGCGACCGCCGCCGCACCCATCACGAACTTGTCAGCACTCCACGCAAGCACTGCGAGCCCACCGAGAGTCGCGACTATGGCCAACGTCATAGTGTCGAGCCTAATAGCGCGCGCATCACTACCCCTCCGTAGTGCTAGTGGAATATCCCCCATCTGGGGGTAGGTTCACCAACCTACGGTCGCGTAAGGTGAATGAATCCGCTCGATGAGCAATGGCTCGCCCCTCGGCTGGGAAGTCGGTCCGTCCCTACCTTGGAGAGGCAACATGACAGATACGTCGCCCGTCCAGATGCCCGTCAACCACATCACCCACCGCTTTACCGAGGTCGCCGCCACCGTGCGTGACACCGGCCTGTTGAAGCGGTCATACGGTTTCTACGCCATCTACGGCACTTTCCTGGTACTGGCGTTCGGGGGCGTCATCACTGGCTTTATCTTGTTGGGCGACTCATGGTTCCAGCTCCTCATTGCCGCCGCATTGGGCATTGTGCTCACACAGGCCGCATTTTTGGGCCACGAAGCCTCGCACCGCGCCGTGTTCAAGTCCGGCCCCGCGAACATGCGCCTGGGACGGTTCCTAAGCGCACTCGTCGCGGGTATCTCTCACCAGTGGTGGATGACCAAGCACTCGCGTCACCACGCGAACCCCAACCAGCGCGGCGCCGACCCAGACATCGAGCAAGACACCATCACGTTCATTGAGGAAGACGCGGCGAAGACCCGCGGTGTCGTTCGCTGGATCAACCAGCGCCAAGGCTGGCTGTTCTTCCCCCTGCTGACGTTCGAAGGCTACAACCTCCACTACCGCTCAGTGGCATCACTGATGACCGTTGGCACACGCTCACAGCGCTGGGTCGAGATCCCGCTGATCGCGTTGCACTTTGTGCTCTACCTCGTACCCGTGTTCTGGTACCTACCGCTCGGAATGGCATTCGCATTCGTTGCCGTGCAGATGGCCGTGTTCGGCGTGTACATGGGTGCCTCGTTCGCTCCCAACCACAAGGGCATGATGATCGTTGACGAGGGCGTCAAGATGGACTTCCTGTCCAAGCAGGTGCTCACCAGCCGCAACATCAGCGGCGGCTGGGCCATGAACATCTTCATGGGCGGGCTCAACTACCAAATCGAGCACCACCTGTTCCCCAACATGGCACGCCCGCACCTGATCAAGACCCGCGAGATTGTGCGCGAGTACTGCGCCCAACACGACGTGCCGTACACGGAAACCACGCTGCTGCAGTCGTACGCAATTGTGACCGCGTACCTCAACCGAGTAGGCCTCGCAGCACGCGACCCCTTCGACTGCCCCGAGCGCGTCGCCATGGGCCGCTAACACCCCACACTTATTGGTCAGGCACGGCGTCCCATGCGGGCGCCGTGCCTGAGGTGTTTCTGCCCGGCTTCGCTGCCGCCCTCGCTGCGTCTCGCTGTGCCCAGCACCGCGCACCCCAGCGCCCCGCGCCCCAGCGGCTCACCCCAGCGCTCCACCCCACTCGCCGCGCGCCAGTTCTGCACACGGGTGTGACTGGTGGTGCCTACGTGACAGATGTGCTTGCACACCAGCCTCTGCCGTCACACGCGTCACAGGTGTGTGCAGAAGTGGCGTGGCCGGGGCCGGCTGGGGTGTGTGCAGAAGTGGCACGGCCGGGGCTCAGGAGCAAGTGACAAGGGGGCCGACGCCCCGCGCTCCGGCCCACTCGCCCCACCCCGCGCCTCCCGCGCCAGTTCTGCACACGGGTGTGACTGGTGGTGCCTACGTGACAGATGTGCTTGCACACCAGCCTCTGCCGTCACACGCGTCACAGGTGTGTGCAGAAGTGGTGTGGCCGGGGCTCAGCAGGTGTGCGCAGAAGTGGCGCGCCCGGGGCGGCTGGGGTGTGGCCGGGGCTCAGCAGGTGTGTGCAGAAGTGGCGCGGCCGGGCGGCTGGGGTGTGGCCGGGGCAGGTTGGGGGTGTGCAGAAGTGACGTGGCCCGGGGGCAACAAGTCCCTGGACGTAAAAGACCGCCCGGCGGCGCCTGCCTCATTGGGGGGAACGGGCGGCGCCACCGGACGGCGGAGTGAACGCTAAAGCGCGTCCATCACTACCAACTCTAGGTCACAGGCCCTGTGCGAGTCGATAGTAGGCAGCATTTGCGCGCATCTCTGCTGCAAACGAAGGCAACGTGGTGGACTCGTCGATGACGAGCAGTTCAATCTCGCTCATGTTGGCGAAGTCTCGGAACGCCTCAAGGCCCACCTGGTTCGACATCACGGTGTGGTGTGCGGCGCCTGCCTGAATCCAGGCTGTGGCCGACGTGTGGAAGTCGGGCTGCGGACGCCACACTGCATGCCCCACGGGCAACTTAGGCATGGGCGCGGGTAGCTCTACGTTCTCAACGACGTTGGCGACCAGGCGGAACCGTTCCCGCATGTCACTCATGGCGACAACGATGGCCTCGCCCGCATCGGCCGTAAAGACCAAGCGAACCGGGTCTTCTTTACCGCCAATGCCGAGCGGAGCAATGGTGAGTCGCGCCTTCTTGCTCGACAGCGCGGGGTTCACCTCGAGCATGTGTGCACCAAGAATCAGCTCGTTGCCGGGCTCGAGGTGGTACGTGTAGTCCTCCATGAGCGACGCGCCACCGGGCAGTCCTGCGCCCATGACGGCTGCGGCGCGTACCAGGATCGCGGTCTTCCAGTCACCCTCGGCGCCAAAGCCGTAGCCGTCAGCCATGAGGCGTTGCACCGCAAGGCCCGGCAGCTGACGCAGTTCGCCCAAGTCTTCGAACGTGGTGGTAAACGCCGTGAAGCCACCCTCTTCGAGGAATGACCGCAAGCCCAACTCGATCGCGGCGCCGTAGCGAAGCGACTCTGCGCGCTCGCCACCGGGGCGAAGGTTCTCGTCCACGTCGTAGAGGTCGACGTATTCGGCAACCAGCGCATCGATGTCTGCGTCTGACTGGGCGTGGACCGCATCGGCCAACTCGTTGACGCCCCACGTGTTCACCTGAACGCCCAGCTTGATCTCGGCCTCGGTCTTGTCACCCTCGGTCACCGCAACAAAGCGCATGTTGTCGCCAAAGCGTGCCAAGCGCAGGTTCTGGGTGGCGTGGCGCCCAGCGGCGGCACGCACCCACGTGCCCACACGCTCCTGAGTGGCGGGGTGCGATGCGTGACCTGCGACAGTGGTGCGCGGCAGGCTCAGGCGGGTCTCGATATAACCAAACTCGCGATCGCCGTGAGCGGCCTGGTTGAGGTTCATGAAGTCGAAGTCGATCTGGTCCCATGGCAGGTCGACGTTTGCTTGCGTGTGCAAATGCAGCAGCGGCTTATCGAGTGCACTCAGCCCTGCGATCCACATCTTTGCCGGGCTAAAGGTGTGCATCCACGTGATGACGCCAATGACGTTCGGGGCCGCGTTTGCTTCAAGCATCGCGTCGCGGATTCCGTCGCGGCTCTTGACGACCGGCTTCCATACAATGGGGGCGGGCACAGCGTCTGCCTGGTCAAGCAGCTCTGCGACGCGCTGCGATTGCTCGGCGACTTGGCGCAGGGTCTCTTCGCCATAAAGGTCCTGGCTACCGGTGAGGAACCACACCTCGTAATCAGCGAGGTTGGGGATCACGGATCGGCTGGTCATAACTCAGGCTCCTTTTGCACCGGCGTCGTCGCCGCGTTTTTGAGGGACATCGTGTTGTTCAGGGACATCGCGCTGTCCGTAGACGTTCTGGTAGCGATCGAATAGGGCGTCGATCTTGTCTGATGGGATGGGGATCAGGTCGCCGCCTTGGCGGGCGATGTGGGTGGTGCGTGCGACGTCCTCGCACATCACGGCTGCTTTGACGGCCGCCTTGGCGTCATCACCAATAGTGAAGACGCCGTGGTTTTGCATCAACACAGCGCGCGAGCGGTGCCCAGTGAGCGTTTCGACAATGCCTTCGCCGATGCTTTCGTCACCAATGATCGCGAACGGCCCCACGGGGATTTCGCCGCCAAATTCATCGGCCATTCCGGTGATGTGGCACGGGATTGCTTCGCCTCGCGCGGCCCATGCGGTCGCGTACGTCGAGTGCGTGTGCACCACTCCCCCGACATCTGCCATGTGGCGGTACACATATGCGTGCGCTGCTGTGTCTGATGACGGGCTGCGCTCGGAGCCAGGGGTGCCGGGGATGGCTTTTCCGTCGAGCGTGCACAGAATCATGTTGTCGGGCGCAAGCTCGTCGTAGCTCACGCCTGAGGGCTTGATGACGAAGAGTTCCTCACCGGGGACACGACCCGAGATGTTGCCCCCTGTCCACACCACGAGTTCATAGCGAGTCAACTCACTGTGAAGCCTTGCAACATCGTCGCGAATGCGGTCAATCGTTTCTTGAACCGCGCTTGAGAACTGGCTCATTGGTGGACCTCCCGTCGAATTTGCTTGAGGCGTTTCATCACGTCGTTACCACCGCGACCAAAGTAGTCGTGCAGGTAGAGGTATTCGGCGTACAACTCGTCATAAGCATCGGCCGATGCGCTGTCAGGGGTATAGACGGCACGGTTCACCTTGCCCATTGCCTCACCAGCGGTGCGTACGTCTGGGTAGGCGCCTGCGGCGACGGCCGCGTGGATCGCGCTACCGAGCGCTGGACCCTGGTCCGATGCGATGGTCGCGATGGGCATGCGCAGAATGTCTGAGTAAGCCTGCATGAGTTGCGGGTTTTTGAGCAGTCCGCCTGCGACCACGAACTCGGTGACGGGTACGCCCGACACGTTGAAGGTCTCGATAATGACGCGGGTCCCAAAGGCGGTGGCCTCGTGGAGTGCGCGGTAAATCTGTTCGGGGCGGGTGGTGAGAGTGGTGCCAAGCACCACGCCGGACAGTTCAGAGTTCACGAGCACCGAACGGTTGCCGGACTGCCAGTCGAGCGCAATCAAACCATGCGCGCCGACGGGCTCTGCATAACCCAAGTTCGTGAGGTGCTCGTGGATGGAAATCCCAGCTGCCGCCGCATCGGCCGTATAAGCGCCTGGGACCTGGTTCTTGACGTACCAGGCGAAAATGTCTCCCACTCCGGACTGGCCGGCTTCGTAGCCGTAGAGGCCTTCGACAATGCCGCCGTCGACCACGCCGCACATCCCGGGGACCTCAGCGAGGTGGTCGCCGTTCATGACGTGGCATGTGGAGGTGCCCATGATGGCGACCATTTGGCCGGGCTCGACGGCCTTGGCTGCGGGCGCTGTGACGTGGGCATCGACGTTACCAACGGCAACCGCAATGCCTTCAGGCAGGCCGGTCCAGCCAGCGGCTTGGGCTGTGAGAGTCCCGGCGGCGTGGCCGAGCTGGCCAATAGCGCCGGTGAGTTTGGACTGCGCAAAGTCCGCGAAGCCCGGGTTCAGCGCACCGAGGTAGTCCCGTGAGGGGTATTCGCCGTCCTGGTAGATGGCTTTGTAGCCGTTGGTGCACGCATTGCGCAGGTACGTGCCTGACAGTTGCCACACAATCCAGTCTGCGGCCTCGACCCAGTGATCCATGCGCTCATAGATTTCTGGGTCCTCTTCGAGCAGTTGAAGCGCCTTGGCGAACTCCCACTCTGACGAGATGAAGCCTCCGTAGCGGCTAATCCATGACTCGTTGCGCTCGTGCGCGAGAGCATTGATGCGGTCTGCCTGCGGTTGCGCGGCGTGATGCTTCCACAGCTTCACGTATGCATGCGGGCGGTCTTCAAAACCCGGAACCTCACACAGCGGGGTGCCATCGTTCAACACTGGGAGAGGGGTCGAGGCCGTGAAGTCTGTGGCAATACCGATCACGCTCGCGGGGTCAATCCCTGCGGCCTCGATCGCTTGCGGAACTGCGGTGCGCAATACGTCGCGATAGTCGTTGGGGACCTGGAGCGCCCACTCGGGTGGCAGTGCTTCCCCGGTGGCCGAGAGAGCGCTGTCCATGACCGCGTGCGAGTACTCGTGAACAGCGGTGCCGAGCTCCGCACCATCGGACACGCGCACCACAAGTGCCCGTCCAGACAGGGTGCCAAAATCAACGCCGATCACGTGAGCGCCGTCGTTCGGAAGGGGGGTCGCGGCTCCTGTGCCGCCATCGTCGAGCGTCATGAGTTGAACGTTAACATGCTTGCTGGAATGGGACAATATGGACCGCTCATGTCCGTGCGAAAGTTGCGAACTAGCCTGGGAAGAGCGCCTCGATAAGCGTCACTTGATCTGGAGTGGGCCGCCAACGCGACGATGACGCATTTTGCTTGACCTGCTCAGGCCTACTCGCACCAGCAATCACCGAGGACACCACCCGCCTCGACAGGAACCACCCGAACGTCGCCTCAAGAATGCTCACACCCCACTCTTCACACAAACGCTCGTACGCTTCCATCGCATCCCAGTCCGCGTCCTCGGCAATATGGGGGCGCTGACGCATAATCCGGGTATCTTCCGGACGTTGAGTGCGTGTGAACCTTCCAGTGAACAGCCCATTCGCGAGGGGAAAGAACGGCAAAAAACCTGCGCCGATGCGCTCAGCAGCATCGAGCCTGCCGTCCCGTTCCGCGCCGCGTGCGACCAGACTCAACTCGTCTTGACTCGACGCGAGGCTAGGGATGCCGGTTGAGGTGACCACCGCATCGGCCGCCGTTAATTGCTCTGCAGTGAACTGCGAGACGCCGTAAGCTAAAATCTTGCCCTCGTCCACCAACTCGGCGAGTGCACCCAGGGTCTCCTCGATAGGAGTGTGCGGGTCTGGCTGATGCTGCTGGAACAGGTCAATGCGGTCCGTCTGAAGGCGCTCGAGCGAGGCCTCGCAGGCCTCCCGCAGATATGCACGCGAACCCTTAGCGCCAAGCTCATCAAGCGGCGTCTCAACTTCGGTAAAACCAAACTTGGTAGCCACCACTGCCTCATCGCGGCGGCCCTTGAGCGCTTTGCCCATAAGAGTCTCTGCGAGACCCCACTCGCCGCCATAAAGATCCGCGTTGTCGAAGAACGTAACCCCCGCATCAAGCGCCGCGGTCACCACGGCGTCGGTGCCCTCTTGCGACTCGGAGGCCGCACCCTTGCGACCAAAGTTGTTACACCCCAAGCCGATCGCGCTGACGGTGAACGGGGCGTGTCCAAGGGTGCGTTGTTCCATGTGCCTACGCTAACGCGAATGAACGGACCCGGTGTATTGGCTCTTCCACGTCGCGTGGCAAACAACCGTGTTTACGCACCCGAGCCGCGCGTTCACCTGTAGTGGTAACAACAAAGATTGGACTGAGGTGAAAGGAACTCTCAGGCGAAAATCAGCCAGAGCAATCCGCCGGCAATCACGAGGTAGCCGATGACAAGTCCTGCCATCGCCATCCCGCTGTTATTCGCCTCACCCCTCGCCTCCGCAGCCAGTGCAAGGTGCCCAAAGAGAATTCCCAGCGGTGCGGCGACCATTAACGAACACACCAAAGAGACAATCGCCATCCAGTTTTTGTCCGTACGGGCGGCGTGCTCTGCCCAAGACACACTGCGCGTTGTTGGCCGGACGACTCCGCTGCCGGGCCGACGGGGCATGGATCAGGAAAGCCACCGAGCCCATGATGCGAAAGGCACCGCTAAGAACGCGACCGGGCGATGATGAGGCCTAGCGCTCCCGTTGAAATGATGAGCCAACCCACAGCCCTCGCTACGTGCACAGTTGCATTCTGCATGCCCGTGTAGGCGTCACCGCCATAAGCCTCGGTCTGAGCTCCAGCAATAATCACGGCGCCGATGATCACGGCCAAAACTGCCCAAATCATCGCGAGCACCAAACCGCCGTCAGTTGAACCCTTTGCGTCCTCCACGCTGGCATTGGCGGTCGTGGTGGCTGTAGCTGGTGTCGGACCTGGGCGCTCACCAGTCGGCTCTACCACCGGCACGGGATCGGACTTCCCCACGTGGGGCGCGGAATGAGTCATGGATTGGCCGCCTGCACGGGCTTGGACACTCACGGTCCACACCTCGCCGTCCCAATGTCGGAGGATCCTTGTATCTATCGGATCCACATAGAAGCCAGCCGCGACGGTGCTCATGTCGCGAGCCTATCAGCGCCGCTCCGTGAGGCCCGGTGACCTCGCGGTTGAGTATCCCGACCGTTGCTCATGAGTGCTCTGGCGGGGTGGGTCAATCCTGAGGGAATCCTATGGAGGGTGAGCCCGCGAGCAGCTGCAACCGCCGGCACTCTCGGGAAATCACGGTCAGTGTCCACCAGGATGCATGGACACCTCGATTTCCATCCATAACGTTCCACTAGGACGCTAAGGTGCGGAAATGGGG
>CAZHTO010000023.1:0-15879 GCA_964535845.1 uncultured Demequinaceae bacterium
CACGAACCTGCTGCTCGCCGACGAGATCAACCGCACACCCCCCAAGACTCAGTCCTCGCTCTTGGAGGCCATGGAAGAGCGTCAGGTCACCGTCGATGGCGAGCCCCGTGCACTGCCTGACCCATTCATGGTGATCGCGACGCAGAACCCCGTGGAGTACGAAGGTACCTACCCGCTACCCGAGGCACAGCTCGACCGGTTCTTACTCAAACTACCCGTGCACCTGCCCGAACGATCAGCAGAGTTGTCCGTAGTGCTCAACCACGCCAACGGCTTTGATCCTCGCAACCTCGAGGCTGCCGGTGTGACCACGGTGGCGACAGCTGCCGACCTCGAAGCTGGCCGCGCTGCCGTAGCCACCGTCACAGTGTCTGACGAAGTCGCCGGCTATGTGGTCGACATATGCCGTGCTACCCGTGAGGCTCCCTCGGTCGCATTAGGAGTATCACCACGTGGAGCCACCGCGCTATTGACCACAGCGCGTGCATGGGCATGGATGCGCGGCGGCACGTTTGTCACGCCAGACGACGTCAAGGCACTCGCAGAGTGGGCTCTCAGCCACCGTATCCAAATGCGTGCCGAAGCCGAACTTGAGGGCGTCACGAGCGCGACGGTGTTGCAGTCTGTGCTCGCAAGCGTGCCCGTCCCGCGGTAGTCCATGTACATCACCGGGTGGACCGTTCTGCTCAGCGCACTCGGCGCTGTGCCCGCACTATGGGTTCAGGACCGTGCCTTCGCTTGGCTTTGGGTACTGGGAGTCGTATTACTCGCGCTGATTGACGCGTTGCTGGCCCCCCGACCCACTGATATCGGGGTACACCGTAGTGCACCGCGCTCAGTACGACTCACCGAGTCCACTGCAGTGAAACTCGAAATTGCAAACCTAGGGAACCGCCGCCTGCGGGGCGTAGTGCGAGACGCATGGCAACCGTCCACCGGAGCGCTCGAGAATCGGCACCGTTTTAACCTCCCCCGGGGCGAAAGACGCACCCTCGTCACGCCGGTACGCCCGTCCCGAAGGGGAGATCGCCTAGCAGATCAGGTCACCGTACGGCTCACGGGCCCGCTCCGACTCGCAGGCCGGCAACGATCCATCGATGCCCCAGCAACACTCCGGGTCCTCCCTGAGTTCGCGTCACGCAAGCACCTTCCCTCTCGCCTAGCGCGCCTACGCGAAATCGACGGCCAGACTGCAGTTCAGCTCAAAGGTGCAGGTTCTGAGTTCGACTCATTGCGTGAATACGTTATTGGCGACGACGTCAGGGCCATTGACTGGCGCTCAAGCGCACGCCGAGGCGACGTGATGATCAAGACGTACCGCCCTGAGCGGGACCGGCGCCTCATGGTCGTGGTCGACACGGGTCGGCTTGCCGCAGCCAGAGTAGGAGATGCTCCCCGCCTTGATGCGTCAATCGAAGCGACCTTGCTGTTGACCGCACTCGCCGCTAAAGCAGGTGACCGGGTCCAAGTCAGCGCCTTTGACCGCGTTGAGCGCGCCCGAGCGATGGGCGTGACCGGGCCCGCAATGATGCCCGCGCTCGCCAATGCACTTGCTCCGCTCGAACCCGCTCTCGTAGAGCCAGACTGGCCCGCAGTAGCCCGCCTTATTCAGTCCCGACTGTCGCAACGTGCCCTGGTCGTTTTGCTCACCACGCTCGATGCGTCCGCTGTCGATGGCGGCCTGCTCGACACGGTCGCAGCCATCTCGCACTCACACGCCGTTGTGGTGGCCTCAGTGAACGACCCCGAAGTAAAAACCCTTGAGCAGGCACGTGCGGGCTCTCATGAGCTCTACGCCGCCGGCGCTGCAGCGCGCGGAATTCTTGAGCAAGAGGTGGTGGCAACTCGGGTACGTGAACTGGGCGGCGACGTTCTCACGGCGCTTCCAGACGATCTAGCGCCCGCAGTCGCTGACCGCTACCTCGATCTCAAGGCATCTGGCAAGCTCTAGCCCTCGCGCCGCTCCGGCTTTACCCCGCTGCGTCCCCTTACCCCGCAGCGTCCCTCTACCCCGCAATAGCCGCGGTATCAGTCGCAAAGTCGCCATCGGTGTCACCCGTGACCTTGGCAGCCGTGGCATAGCGACCCAGCACAAACACGTAAACCCAGAAGGCGACAAACGCGAGCGTGCCAATCGCGATTTTGACGGGCCATGGCATGTACGACCCCGTGACATACCCCTCGATCAAACCAGACAAGAACAGCACTCCTGCAATCCCTATCCCCACACCTATCGCGATGCGACCTTCTTGGGCGAGCGCCTCGCCCCGGGTGCGTGCGCCCGGAACCAACATGGTCCAGAACAGTTTGAGTCCAGCCCCCGCAGCGACAAAGACTGCTGTCAGTTCAAGCAGTCCGTGCGGCAAAATCAACTGGAAGAACACATCCAGTAGATCCGCCTCTGCCATCACAGCTGCCGCAACGCCCAGCTGAAGAACGGTGTTGTACATGAGTATTGCGGGGAAAATGCCAGTGATACCCAGCGCGATGCACTGGAGCGCTAACAGGCCGTTATTGGTCCATACGGTCGCCGCAAACGATGTCGAGTCGTACTCGTAGTAATAGTTTGCGAACTCCATTTGAGCGATCGTGGCACGCTGTTCAGGCGTCCCAATTAACGCGAGTGCCTGGGGATCGTTCACTGTCCACCATGCACTCACCGCCCCCATGACCAACACAATCGTGAAGACTGCGATGCCCCACCACCGCACTCGGTAGAAGGCAGCCGCGAGTCCAAGCGTGAGGTACTGGCGCACGCCGTGGGTGGACACCTCGTGCGCACCCGTCAGCCACACCCTAGCGCCGGCGAGCAAAATCGATAGGCGGGTCACTAGCCCTGGTTCAGGCGCCGCAGAGCGGAGGGCGGAGAGGTCTCCTGACGTCGACTGGTAGAGCCGAGTCAACTCGTCCGCTTCTTGGCCGGTAAGCCTACGGCGCTTCGACAATTCCTTGAGTCGCGCCCAGCGAGCCTCGCGTGCTTGGGAAAACGCATCAATGTCCACGCCGCTACGATGCCATACAACGGGCAATAAGGGAGCAACGGTGAACGAAATCGACGATGAGATCCTGACCGGCGAGGGAGTAGTACTCAGCACCGGTTCTGGATCGGTGACCATGCGAATGCTTTCCGGCCTCATCGATCTAGTTGTCTACAGTGTTGTGGGACTACTTGCTCTCTCAGCGATGGACAGGGTCGCCTCGGAGCTCAACGAAGCGCTGGGACGCGCGTTGCTGACTCTTACAGTCGTGACGATGTTTGTGTTGTTGCCCGCGCTAGTAGAAACGCTCACGCGAGGACGGTCTGTCGGCAGGCTCGCCGCAGGGCTCCGGGTAGTGCGGGACGACGGTGGACCCATCTCTTTCCGTCACGCATTTACACGCTCTCTTGTGGGACTCATTGAGATCTTCGGGACGCTCGGCATGGCGGCGGTGACCGTGTCGGTGTTGTCGGCACGCGCCAAGCGGCTCGGAGACATGCTGGCAGGCACCTACGCCATGCGCGTGCGGGGTGCGAAGCGAGCATTGCCTCCCGTGCAGATGCCATCCCACTTGGCAACGTGGATAGGTAACGCGGACATGCGCCGCTTGCCTGACGGCTTAGCTCTCACGTCACGCATGTTTTTGGCCCGTGCACAAGACTTGCACGTAGGCTCGCGCGCCCGGCTTGCGACTGCTTTGGCGGAGCGGCTCGCTGAATACGTCGCCCCGGCTCCCCCGGAAGGAACTCACCCCGAGTACATGATCGCCGCGATACTCGCCGAGCGGCGCACACGTGAAGGAGCGATCGAGGCGCGACGGGCCGAACGAACCGTGGGAGAGTCCGCCCGAGTAGGTTCGCTACCCTTTGGCATTCCTGACGCGGTCAATTAGCCGCCATCTGCCCCGGTTCTATACTCAGTAGCGTTCTGCACTCAGTAGCGTTCTGTACTCAGTAACGATAGTGCTCTGATTTGAACGGGCCGTGTTGCGGAAGACCAAGATAGTCAGCCTGCTCGATAGTCAGCTCAGTGAGGCGAACGCCAAGTGCGTCAAGGTGTGCCCGCGCGACCTTCTCGTCGAGCACCTTAGGTAGCCGGTGAACACCCAATGGGTACGCATCCAGGTTGGTCCATAACTCGATCTGCGCGAGCACCTGGTTGGCAAACGATGTGCTCATGACAAAGCTGGGGTGACCGGTGGCGTTACCGAGGTTAAGTAGGCGCCCTTCTGAGAGCACGATAATGCTGTGGCCATCTGCAAACGTCCACTCGTCTACCTGGGGCTTGAGTGGCTGGTGCTTGGCGCCTGATCGTGCCAGGCCTGCGATGTCGATCTCGTTGTCAAAGTGGCCAACGTTGCCCACAATCGCTTTGTCCTTCATCGCCGCCATGTGCTCGACCCGGATCACGTCTTTATTGCCGGTGGTGGTGATGAAGAAGTCTGCGCGGTCTACGACGTCTTCGATGCGCGTGACCTCGTATCCATCCATGGCCGCTTGGAGGGCACAGATGGGGTCGACTTCAGAGACGATCACGCGTGCGCCTTGCCCGCGCAGGGCCTCCGCAGCACCCTTGCCCACGTCGCCATAGCCGGCAACAAACGCAACTTTGCCGCCCATGAGAACGTCGGTCGCACGGTTAATGCCGTCGGGAAGTGAGTGACGAATGCCGTAACGGTTGTCGAACTTGGATTTGGTGACGGAGTCGTTCACATTGATCGCTGGGAAGAGCAAATCTCCACGAGCAAACATTTGGTCTAGCCGGTGCACGCCGGTAGTGGTCTCTTCGCTCACGCCTACGATGCCAGCGGCCATACGAGTAAAGCGCTGCGGGTCTGTCTCGAGCGAACGGCGAATGACGGCTCGCATTCCTTCGACCTCAATGTTGTACTCAGGGTCTTCCTCTTCGAGAGGCGCCGGCACGGACCCTGCCTGCTCAGCTTTCACTCCCTCATGCACGAGCAATGTCGCATCGCCGCCGTCGTCAAGGATGATCGTGGGGCCATCGTGACCGGCCCACGTCAGGATCCGGTCCGTGTACTCCCAGTACTCGCGAATGGTTTCGCCTTTAACCGCGAAAACCGGAACGCCGGCGGGCGCCGATAGGGTGCCGCCGCCCACCACAATCGCTGCAGCCGCATCGTCTTGAGTCGAGAAGATGTTGCACGATGCCCAGCGCACATCTGCGCCGAGCGCAGTCAGGGTCTCGATGAGCACTGCAGTCTGCGTAGTCATGTGCAGCGATCCGGCGATACGTGCACCAGCGAGCGGCTGCGAATCGCCAAACTCTTCACGCAGTTTCATGAGGCCTGGCATCTCTTGCTCGGCGAGCCGGATCTGGTGTCGTCCCGTCTCTGCAAGCGACAGATCAGCAACGATGTGGTCAATGGTGGCGCTCATAAGTCAGATGTCCTTGGGGGTCTTGGTAGGGGCCGATGCGCGGGTTTCGTTGGTCTGGGCATCGTCAGCTAGGGCTCGGCGTAAGTCGGGTTCAATATAGATTAAGCGGGCGTACGGAACGGCGCCGCGAATGCGCGCCTCGGCATCGTTGATGTCAGCGGCGACCTCCTCAAGCGAGAGGTCTGGACGCACACCGACCTTTGCGGCCACGAGCACGTCCTCGGGGCCAAGGTGCATGGTCCGCATGTGGATGACGTCCGTCAGGTCCGAGGCGGCGAAGGCGGCTTCGATGGCCGCCAGGTCTTCTGCGGTGACGGCTTCGCCCAGCAGCATCGACGTGGTCTCACGCGCCAAGATAATGGCGATGACCACCAGCAGCACACCAATCGCGGCGGTGCCGGCTGCGTCCCACAGGCCGTCGCCCGTGACGAGCGTCATGGATACTCCGATCAGGGCGAAAACCAGGCCTAGCAGGGCGCCCAGGTCCTCAAGCAAAATGACGGGCAGTTCAGGCGAGCGCGATTTCTTCACAAACTGTGCCCAACTGAGCTTTCCCCGAACCTTGTTGGACTCCACAATGGCAGTGCGCAGGCTGAACGACTCCAGGACAATGCCGGCGATCAGCACCGTGGGAGGCACCCATTGCCACGACTCAATGGGGTGCGGGTCTTGGAACTTGTGCCACGCCTCGTACAGCGCAAAGAGTCCACCCATGGTGAACAGCACCACTGCTACCAGGAACGCAAAGTAGTACCGGTGACGGGCATACCCAAACGGGTGGCTGTGGTCCGCTGGGCGCTTGGCCTGCTTGGCGCCCACGAGCAGTAGGACCTGGTTGCCCGAGTCCGCCACCGAGTGAATGGCTTCTGCCAGCATGGATGAGGCGCCGGTCAGGCCCCAGCCGATGAACTTAGTGATGCCCAGCCCAACATTGGCGAACAGCGCCGCCATAATGGCTTTTTTGCCGCCTTCAGTGGCCATGTCAGCCCTCTCGGATCGCCTTCAGCGCAGTATCGCGGACGTGCTCCATTTGTGCGGCTGTGGTGGCCTCGCAGTTGAGACGCAGTAGCGGCTCGGTGTTCGAGGCGCGGATGTTGAGCCACCACTGAGGCTCAGCATGCCAGTGCGACAGCGTCACTCCGTCCAGATCGTCAGCGGTCACGTCCTCGTGCGCGAAGGCGGCCTGCACTCGCGCAATGGCCGCAGGCACGTCGTGAACGGTTGAGTTAATTTCTCCCGATGCCACGTAAGGGTCGTGGGTGGCCAAGAGCTCGGAAAGCGTGCCGTCCTGTTGGCCTAGTGCGGCGAGGACGTGCATCGCGGCGAGCAGACCCGAGTCGGCAAAGAAGAAGTCTCGGAAGTAGTAGTGCGCCGAGTGCTCACCACCAAAAATGGCGTCAAGACGGGCCATCTCTGCCTTGATGTAGCTGTGCCCCACTCGCGACCGCACCGGGGTTGCACCGGCCGCGGCGAGTTGCTCCGGCACCGCGCGCGACGAGATGAGGTTATGGATCACGGTGGGCGTACGGCCCGCTGCGATGTCTTTCGCACTTTCGCGTAGCCCCACCAGAGCGGTAATGGCCGATGCGGGTACGGTTGCGCCGGTCTCGTCGATAGCAAAACAGCGGTCCGCGTCTCCGTCGAACGCGAGACCAATGTCTGCACGGTGTTCGCGTACCGCCGCTTGCAGGTCAACAAGAGTCGTGGGATCGAGTGGATTGGCCTCGTGGTTGGGGAAGGTGCCGTCGAGCTCAAAGTACAGCGGAATGATCTCGAGAGGTAAGGCAGGGAGGCCAGCATCGGTTCCCAGGACGGCCGGCACGGTGTGCCCGGCCATCGCGTTGCCAGCGTCTACGACCACGCGCAAAGGCCGAATGTCGCTTAGGTCAACGAGGCCGCGCAAAAACTTGGCGTAGTCGGCGAGCGTGTCGCGCTCGGTGCGTTCACCACGCTCCTCGACTACGGCGATCCCGTCAACGAGGTACGTCTCGGTAAGCTCGCGCACTTGCGTGAGCCCTGAGTCTGCTCCCACCGCTTTAGCGCGTGCGCGGCACATTTTCATGCCGTTGTATTCCGCTGGGTTATGCGAAGCCGTGACCATAATGCCGGGTAGCTCGAATACGCCCGATGCGTGGTACAGACCGTCTGTTGAGCACAGTCCGATATCAATGACGTGGATGCCGCGGTCGCGTAGGCCGCGACCCACAGCGGCAACAATGTCTATGCCGCTGTCTCGCATATCCCGCCCAATGAGCACCTGGGTCTCACCGTCAGGGATCACCACCACATCGGCAAAGGCAGCGCCTATGGCGTGGGCAACGTCAGGCGTGAGAGTGTCTCCCACGATGCCGCGGACGTCATAGGACTTAATAAGAGAAGAAAGATCGGGGCGCGTTGTCACGCATGCAAGAGTAGCGCTCAGCCTTCGGAAGAGACGACTCTCAAGTGCCCGCGGCGTGGTTCGGATGCCAGCGGCGGGGTGGGCAACGTTTGCGGTTCACGCGGACGGCCAGCTTCGCGCACTGCGCGTGCAAGGGCATCGACGTCGTCGGGGGACGGGCCGGTGTCAGCGAATTCCTGATGGATGTGCACCACATCCCAGCCCCGTGGTGCCGTAAACCTGTCGGCATGGTCGGCGCATAGGTCGTAACTATGTGGCTCGGCAATTGCTGCGAGTTGACCAACCACGACGGTCGAATCTGCGTACACGTACGTGAGCGTCGCCGCGGCGGGCCGCGCGCAGACTGTACGAGTGCACTGACGAGTGGGCTTCACGCCTGGCACTCTACCCTCGCCTTTGCGCGCTATCCCGGTGCCACACCGATGCGCAGGTAGCGTGGTGCTCATGAGCCGTAGGGATCGACATGGGCGCGGATTACGCGCGCCACTGTTGCCGTATAACGCACCGGGATACCGCACTCGCGTTGACATTTTTGATGATCTGGTGCGCGATGGCGCGGAGCGTTTAGAGCGTCAGTGGGGGCGCAAGTGGGGGCGGGTCGAGTTCGCTGCCGAAGACGTCCCGCCGTCTGACCCGACCCCGTGGGAGCACGGCGTGCCATTGGGGCGCGTGTTCCCTGCAGACCTGGGCCAGCCCACTCGCATAGTGCTCTACCGGCGCAGTATTGAGTTGCGGGCAGATGCGGACGATCTTCCTAGCCTGGTGCGTGATGTGCTTGCGGAGCAAGTGGCCGCAGTACTGGGATTGCGGCCTGATGAAGTAGACCCTCTTTACGGTCACCCGTGAGCACGACACTTGGTTTAGCGGCTCAGTTCTAGTCGCGCGGTAGGTAGCCGCCTACAGCCACCTCGGTGTCGATCGACACAGGGTCCACTGAGACCGGCTCGAGGGTCGTGATGAAACCAGGCTCGTCCGTGAGCACCAAGGCCCACACCACCGGCTCATCGCTCACCAGTACGGTGCCAGGTTCGATGTCGAGCGGGGTCAGGACGGAGACTCCCGCGGGAATCGACACCTCCACCTGATCGCCTTGTGCGTCGAACACATAAGTCCCGGGCTCTTGTGCATAAGCGAGCAACGCGACATCGCCCCGTGAGGGAACTACCGATGCGCGCATTCGCGTGTCATGCACGTCTTGTCCACCAGTCCACGCGAGGTCGAAGGCCTGCGCGCCATCCCTGGTGGCCGCTTCTCTTGCCACCCGCACGACCGATGCGGCCGTGACGGGCGCGCTGGCTTGTACCAGGACCATCCCGGTGTCAGCTGCGGGAACGGGCAGTTCAGTGAGCACCCCTGCCTCAAGTGTGTAGTTCTGTTCCCCTAGCCATGCGACCTCGCCGGCCGCGCTGACCATACTGAGGGTGACGTCTGCACCGTCGGGTGCGACCATGGCGATCCGTCCTAGCGTCTCGCCGTCGGTTGGCGACGGCACCGGGATTGCTAAAGTTGTGCCGAGGGTCGAGGCGGTCACCCAGTCCGAGCCTGCCGGCAAGAAGCCATCGAGTCGCGAGTCTTGGAGCGCTGCGCTCACCCCCGCGCCACTGGCACTGATGTGAACTGCGAGCCCTGGTATCTCTGGCTCGACCGCCTCAAGCAATACCACTTGTTGCGCGCGGGGCCCGAGCACCACGGACGCTTCGCCTTCTGCTTGACCCACGGCAGTGTGGAGCACCACGTTTGCGCTTACCGGGGTGTCTGCGGGATTCGACAGCACCAATCGGGCACTCGAACCAAGCGTGGTCGAGCCGCCCACGAGCCATTGCTCACGGGCGGGGGCAGCACATGTGAGCCCGGCCAAGCCTGCGATGTCACCGGTTCCAATGCGCTCGACGGAGCCGCCCACTGGGTCGAAGGCCGTGCCCTCATCGAGCATCACACCGCCTTCTGGCAGCACGTCAAAGCGCACATCAGTCGAGCCCGAGTCGAGATCAGCATCTCCCGATCGCATGTCTCCTACTGGAATCGTTTGAGGCCCAGGACACACGGACGTCATGGTGCCTGGTTCAGAGGCAAACGTCGCGCTCACGCTAGGTTCGCCGCCCTGAACAGGCGAGTCGAGTGCGAGGACGGCTGCGAAGGCAAGCAGGCTCGCGACCACGGTCAGTGTTCGAATCATGCGTTGTCCTCCGTCCGAGAGCGCCGGGATCGCGCCGGGATTGCGCCAATGGCTGCCCACACAAGAGTCGCGACGGCAACCCAGAACCACACCCGGTATGCGCGGTCGTCATATGAGTACTCGATGGTCCCTGCGGCATTCACGGCAAAGGCTTGGCGGCCATACTCATCTGGGACGGCCGCAAGATTTTCGCCGTTAAGGGTCGCGTTCCAGCCCGCGTCTGCCGACTCCGCGATGATCAAGGTGCCCGCCTGGGTCGCCTCAACAGACCCGCCCAAGCGGCCCACGTCTGCTGGCGTGCGGACTACCTCCGACTCGACCGCCGGTTCGAACCAGGCGCGCGCCACCTTGTCGGTGGAGTCTCCACCACCCACTCGCCATGCCGTGCCCCGCTCAGACGCGCCCATCAGTTGCAAGCTCCGGGTTTGCGCAAGCGACTCAGCAATGACATCGGAGCCGGGTGCAGCTACCACCACACCAATACCCCATGCGGATACCTCATTCACGGCCGCATTGTCGCCAGTCATGAGCCCTGCCACCGCTTCGCCTAGCGAGGCCACACTCGCCACTTCAGGTGCGTGAGGCCGCACCGCGGGGCGGCCATCACTCAACAGGGGCGCAGCGCTCGTGAGCAGTTCGACGCCATCGCGCGACAACACTGAGTATTCGACTACCCCGTCCCTGTCCGTGAGCGTCAGCACTCGCTGACGAGCAGAGGTGTCTTGTTCAATAGCGGCCACAAGTGGCAGCACGTCGCGGGGCGTCGTCGCCACATCGCCGAGCGATTCTCTCCCAGGCCACACCTGAGCAGTTGCTACGCCCACGGTCGCGACTGCCACGACACTAGCCACACCGAGCATTGCTACGCGGCGCCAGGCCCGCGCAGCGCCTTCGCCCGCAAACCACGCATCAGCTGTCGTAGCGCACCACGTCACCAACAGCGCCACAGCAACAAGGGACATCCCTGACCCGTACCAACCCGCTGCGGATGCTCCTCCGGCGCCGCTTGCAGGCGACAGGGTGACGCCTTGAGACAGCACCGCGATTGCAAGCCCGCCTGCAGCGACGACAAGCATGAGAGCACCTAACGTGCGCCTGCTTCCTACCAGCGCCACCACGGCCGCCCCCGCGACCACAAGAACTGCAAGTGCCTGAGACGCCGTCCCAAGTAACTGAGGAACGCCTGCGGCACCCCCGTGAAGGCCAGTAAGCAACTCAAGCGCGGTTTGCACCGGTGCCGCCGCGCTCGGACCTGGTTCGCGCGTGAGGATCCCCAGCGCATCGGCCCCACCTACTCGGACTGCTGCCACGATGCCGGGGACTGACACCACCACCGCTGGCACCAATGTGCCCCATAGCCGCCACCGCTGACGGCCCGCGAGCGCGCCCAAGACTCCTACGACAATAAGTACTGGTGCGAGCATCACCGGAGCGGCGATGACTACGATGCCGAGGATCGCCGCCGCGCCCATACCTGCGCTAGGGGATGCGAGCCTACGCTCAGGGTGTTCGTCACCGCCGCCTATACGCTCTCCGCGCTGCCAACCCCCGGCCCGCGTGAGGCCCAACACTGCCCACGGCAAAGCGATGTGCACAATAACGGCAGCGACTCGCCCCTGCTCGATCGACGACAGGGCTGCGGGCCAGAGCCCATAGATCACGGCAGCGAGCGAGCGGGCCGCAAGCGAACGTGTGAATGCGCCCGCAGCCGCCCAGGCTGCGATGCCGGCAAATAGCGGGGCCAAGGCCAGTGTGAGTCCTAGCGTTACGGGAAGCCCGCCCGGCAGCAATGCCAAGGGCGCTAAGAGGCCACTCAGTCCCGCATCAAGCGCTGGCGCGCCCAGACCCTGCGACGACCACCCCGAGAACGCGCGGGCCCACAACTGCCCCGCTCCTACATCGGTCACGCCAAGGGCCTCGCCCGCAAGCATTTGGCCGCGCGCAAGGCCCACGAACCAGTCAGGATGCCACGCGATGGACACTCCAGCGAGGCCCACTATGACGGCCGCGAGCGTTACCCGCCTGCGCCCCCGCGCCACTGCGAGCTCAGCTTTGACCTCATCGGTAGGTGCAGCGGCAGCTAAGCGCCGATCACGGGTCCCAAATTCGAGAGCCCGAACGTGCCGGGCGACCATGCGCGGCCCAGCGAGAAGCTCTTTCTCCGCAACTTTGCCCACCCGGCCGGCCTTCCGCACGCGCTTGCGTGAGCGCGGCAGCCGTGCCAAACGCGTAATGAGCCACCATGGCACCAGCAGGTCTGATGCCACCATGCGCGGCTCGTTCTGGGCTATCCGTAGCAACGCGCGAGCTAGCGCAGAAAACCACGTCCACACCATGAGTAACGGGACTGCCCACCAGGGCGCATAACTGGCTGCGTGGTACCACTCTGAAGCACGCCTAGCCGCGTATGTCGAGCGCCGTCCACCACCGGACCCGCCACGGCGACCATAGAGACGCTCTTGGCTGTGGCGCACTTTTGCGGTGGGGACTACTACGACGTCGTACCCAGATCGCCACGAACGCCGGCAAAAGTCCAGACTCTCTGACCAGCCTTCATACGCGGGATCCACTCCGTCGAGTGTGTGCCACACATCGCGCCGCACCAGCGCGCCGCCTAGCGACACCGCCAACACATCGTCTCGGTCGTCGTACTGGCCTTGGTTGACGTCGTCGTAGTCGACTAGCGGGACCCGCCGCGCACCAATGCGTGAAGTCGTGGTGCCTAGACTCACCAACCTACTGGGGTCGTCCCACCGCACTTGAGCGGCGCCAATCACGCCGGCTCGGCGCCGCTTTCGCGCGACGGCGGTCAGGTCTGCGAGTGCCCCTGGTAACGGCGCAAGATCGTCGTGAATAAGCCACAGCAGCTCGTGTTCAACGGCCGGCACATCAGTGAGCAGTTCAGAGACGGCGCCGCCAAACGAGGTGGCCTGGACCCTGTGCACATCCACGTGTGCAGGCCAGCCATGGTCGGGGGGTTCAACGTCCGCGGTCAGTACTAGATGTGTGGCGTCGGGAGCCGGATCTTGCGCTACCAGTGCGTCAAGCGCCGCCCCGAGCCCAGGCGCTCGGCCGTCACTGACCACCACTGCGCGCACCATCAGGCGCGCGGAGCTCATGCGATGCCCACGCAGGCGGGCCGGCTAGACAGCGCGGCGCTTGAGCTTGCGCCGCTCACGCTCTGAAAGCCCGCCCCAAATCCCAAAGCGCTCATCGTTTGCGAGTGCATAGTCGAGGCAGTCAGCGCGCACGTCACATGAGGCGCATACCTTTTTTGCCTCACGAGTCGAGCCGCCCTTTTCAGGAAAAAAGGCCTCGGGATCAGTTTGGGCGCACAGAGCGCGCTCTTGCCATGCCAAGGGGCCGTCATCTTCAGCCCCATCGAAAATATCCACGACCGACGCGAGCGTCGGTGCGGGCTTGCCTGCGTCCGAGGGCACTGCACCTTCGTAGATATTCCACATAGGCCGTCCTCCGATTCGCTACTGCAGGAGTTCCTGCTTAAGGGAATTACACCGTTGTCGTTCCCTTGCGTCAAGTTGAGACTACCCCACACCCCGGATGAAGCCGAGACCCCATGCGACATGCATAGTGCTTAGCACCACGGGCATCCGCAATGTGGTAGCCGCTCCGGCACGTGGCAATAACACGGCCGATGCGCCAATCACCCCGAGCGCATAGGTGACGGGCACTATCAGCGCACCCATGAGCCACAGCGGCCCAAATACGGCACCTACCACGCCAAGCGCAGTTCCCGTGAGGATTGCGAGCGTCGCCAGCGGCGCTGCAAAATAGCGCAGAGACCGGGTTTCGGGGTGGGTGCGCACCACCTCCCGCCGCCACTGCCCGGAAGTAAAAAACTGCTTCGCTAGCGCTGTCCAAGAGCCGCGTGGGGTGTACGGAACTTCCATGTGTGACGAAAACCACACTTCGAATCCTGCGCGCCGTAATCGGTGGTTAAGCTCCCAATCTTGGGCCCGTACAAAGTGTTCGTCGTACCCCCCCACAGCAGCGAGCGCCTCCCGACGGAACGCACCTAAATACACCGAAGCGGCCGCACCCTCAGAGCCACCCGTGCGATGCCCCGCTCCCCCCAACCCAAAACGAGAAGACATAGCGACGGCGACCGCCCGAGCAAAGGGCGCATCGGCCGTAGGAACCATACGCCCACCGACATTCCCAGCACCCGTACGCGAGAGCGCTTGAACTGCGAGATCGATGTAACCCACCGGCATATGGGCGTGCCCGTCCATGCGCACAATAACGTCGTGGGTCGACGCCCCTATCGCGAGATTGAGGGCCTGGGGCGTGCGCCCGGACGGGTTCTCAACCACCCGAATGCCATGCTCCTTCGCAAGCTGCGCCGCAACGTCTTCAGTACCGTCGTCGGACGGCCCGACTGCAATCACCACTTCGAGCTCGCCTGCGTAGCCGGCATTCAACACGGCGAGAACCGACGATTCGAGGGCATTGGCCTCGTTGCGTACGGGCATCACTACGGAAACCGGGGGCTGAGAATCAAGAGGTGGCAAAGGGTTCACGCCTCGTAGGCTATCTCGCCAAGGAAGGCGAGCTTAGGACTCGGGCCCTCCGCCAGATGAGCGGGTCGCGTAGACTCAGAGCCGCAATAAGAAGAGTGGGGTTGTCGAAAAGGACGCCCCCACTTGTGCTGGTGAGCCAATTCGTCAAGGCCTCGCCACGTAAAATTGGCGGGAACTATACTTTTGACCGGCGCGTTTCCAGCGCGACTAGTTGACCGCTTGACACTGCCTTGCCTAGGAGGCCTGTATGCCCGCCCAGTCCCGGGTGCTGCGACCGCGCCACGCGTCGCGCCCTGTGCACCGGCGCGTGCTACGCACCATTGGTTCAGCCACCGCTGCCATCATGGGTTTTGTGCTCGTGAGTGGTGCCGCATACCTGCAGCTGACCCTGAACGCCTTCGAGAAACACGACGTCAGCTCGCTCTTGGGGCCCGCCCCCGACTCGACCGCAGAGCCTAAAGAAGACATCCCTACTGACTTCGCCGCTGGCAACCCCATCAACATTGCACTCATCGGCACCGACGAGCGCAACGACGAAAACGGAGTCATTGGCGGCAGTGGCGCTAAAGGCATGCGTGGCGACACGACCATGGTCATGCACATTTCAGCTGACAGGTCGCGAATCGAAGTTGTCTCGATCCCCCGCGACTCACGCGTGCGCATCTCAGATTGCATGATGTACGACGGCACTGTTGTGAGCGGCTGGACTACAAAGTTCAACGAAGCGCTCTCAAGCGGTGGCAGGAACGGGAACCGAGGCGAAGGTGCGGCCTGCGTGATGCGCACCATCACCGACCTCACTGGTGTCGACTTCAACGGCCACTTCATGATGGTCGACTTCTCAGGCTTCAAGAACATGGTCAACTCGCTGGGCGGCATCCCCATGTGTATCCCCAACGACATGCGCTCGCCAAAGGCCAAACTCGACCTCAAAGCCGGGCCACAGACTCTCGACGGAAAGACCGCTCTGGCATTCGCACGAGCCCGCACCGGCTACGGCCTGGGCGACGGCAGCGACCTCATGCGCATTGACCGTCAACAAGACCTGATGACCAACACGATCCGCAAAGCACTCGGCATGAACTTGCTTACCGATGTGCCACAACTCACTCAGTTTGTACGCTCTGGCGCCGAGTCCCTCACGCTTGATAACCAACTGGCGAGTGTGACCAACATCGTTGGTCTTGCATACTCGCTACGTAACTTCGATACCGCCAACCTCACGTTTGTCACGGTGCCGTGGGAATACCCAGGAGATAAATCAGGCGACGTGGTGTGGAGCGAGCCTGAGGCAACGGCCATGTGGCAGTCGATTGTCGACGACGTCCCACTGGTCCACCCAGATAACGACAAGCCCGAGCCCTCGACAACCACGTCGCCAACC
>CAZHTO010000023.1:15979-20274 GCA_964535845.1 uncultured Demequinaceae bacterium
GTCGCCAACCCCAAGCGTGGTCACGACACCGGACTCCAACCTCACCAGGGAGCCCGTGCGTGAGTCTGACGACGACATTCTCGCCGGGTGCGAGGTCTAAAAGAACGCGGTCTAGAAGAACGCGGTGGCCTATTGCACTTCGGCGCGCTATAACTCTTCGGCGCGCAGTGCCTCGCCCTTGGCGTAGGCGAGGTCCCGTAGCTCTTCTTGGAAGGTCACCATGCGCTCGCGGATGCGCGCCGCCTCGGCGCCTTCCCCCGCACCGAGAATGCGCGCAGCCAGCAACCCGGCATTACGTGCGCCACCAATCGACACGGTGGCCACGGGGACACCGGCAGGCATTTGCACGATGCTGAGCAGCGAGTCCATGCCATCCAAGTACTTAAGCGGGACGGGCACGCCAATCACAGGCACAGTGGTCACCGATGCGAGCATTCCTGGCAAGTGGGCTGCTCCCCCGGCACCCGCGATAATCACGCGCAGACCACGATCGGCTGCTTGCCGACCGTACTCAATCATCTGCTCAGGCATGCGGTGCGCTGACACCACGTCCTTCTCGTAAGAAACCTCAAATTCGCTCAAGGCCTGTGCTGCCTCACGCATCACGGGCCAATCCGAGTCGGACCCCATCACAATTCCTACTACGGGCTTGTCAGTCATTCCACACCTCCGTCTTTCACGATACTGGCCGCGTGGACGGCCCTGTCGTACACCTCTTCACGGTCCGCACCCATCACGGTCACATGGCCCACCTTGCGGCCCTGTCGTACACCCTTGCCGTACAAGTGCACGCGAGCAGCAGGATCGGTCACCTCCGCAAGCGCACTTGCAAGGTCAGTTCGTGCACCCCCTAAAACATTCGCCATGACGGTCCACGCCGCGAGAGCAGCCGGGTCGCCAAGCGGCAGGTCCAACACTGCCCGCAAGTGCTGCTCAAACTGGCTTGTCACTGCCCCATCGATGCTCCAGTGACCCGAATTATGAGGTCGCATAGCGAGTTCGTTGATCACGAGTTCGCCTTCCACCTCAAACAGTTCGACCGCAAGCACCCCGGTCACGTCGAGCTCACTGGCAACGGCCAGCGCAATCCCCTCGGCCTGACGTAGCAGCGTAGGGGTCAGTTCTGGTGCCGGAGCCGTCACTTCGGAGCACACGCCATCACGCTGAATCGACTCAACCACGGGCCACACAGCCATCTCTCCGCTGGGCCGGCGCGCAACCTGCACGGCCAACTCACGATCAAACGGAACTTTGGCCTCCACCAGAAGTCGCGGCCCACCCTCAGCCGAAGCTGCCAACCACTCCCGCGCATCGGCCGCACTACGAATAATCCGTACACCCTTGCCGTCGTAACCGCCGCGCGCGGTCTTAAGCACCGCCTCGCCTCCGTTTGCGGACAAGAACTCGGTCACGTCGTGCTCGGTCCCGACCTCGCGCCATGGCGGATTGGGCAGCCCCAACTCATCCATCCGGGCGCGCATCTCGATTTTGTCTTGCGCATACAGCAGTGCAGTGGCAGCCGGCCTCGCAGGCACCCCCACCATTTCGCTCGCGGTAAATACCTCATGCGGGATGTGTTCGTGTTCCCAGGTCACAACATCCGGGCGAGGCGCCGCGAGAAGGCGCTCAATAGCCTCAGGGTCCGTGGGAAGCCCCACGACGGTCTCGTGGGCGCTGGCGGCCGCAGAAGCTTGATCCGACTCAACAAGGACACGCAACGTAATTCCGAGCGCGGTGGCCGCAGGCGCCATCATGCGCGCCAGCTGACCACCGCCAACGACGGCGACAATAGGTGGGGTCATGCGCTTAACTTACCGGGCGCTAGGCTCGACATTCGTGACCACCACCACTTGGATCAAGCGCCGCGCAGGCCAACTCGCGCGTTTTGGCGTCGTGGGAGCAGTCGGAGTCGTCGTGAATTTGGGCGTATTCAACTTATTGCGCCTAGGTCCACTCGCCGCCGACGTCGAGGTGGCCGGCAGCGATAACCGCGTGGTCACAGCAAAGATCATCGCCACCATCGTGTCGATATTGTTCGCGTGGGCCGCTCACCGGGGATGGACGTTCCGAGGCGGCAAACGCCATCGCACGTCCCGGGAACTCGTACTGTTCGCTGTAGTCAACGCAATCGCGCTGATCATTGAGGCAGGCACGCTGGCCATCAGCCACCACGGGCTGGGACTCACCTCTGTGCTCGCCGACAACATTTCTTCACTCATCGGTATAGGGCTGGGAACCATCGCCCGTTACGCAGGCTATTCACTATGGGTATTCAGCTCTGATGTGTCAGGCAGCGACAACGCGCCCGTTATCGCCGACGACTCTGCCTGACCACAATCCCATGCGGCACTATGCGCTCAAGATCGACCATTTGGGGAACCCCCTGTAAGAACACCGCGAATGCCGCGGGCGCGCGCTGAGATAGCTCAAGCCTGCCGCCGTCAGCGGTCACCAGGTCGCGAGCCAACGCAAGGCCCAGCCCCGTGCCACGCCCGCCAGTTACCTCACGTTCGAAGATGCGAGGCGCCAACTCTTCTGGCACACCCTCACCCTGGTCCACCACTTCGATCACAATCGCATGATTGGTGCCCGAGCTACGTGCTGCCACGGTTGTTTTACCGCCGCCGTGATGGAGGGAGTTTTCAATCAGGGTCGCAAGCACCTGGGAGAGCCCGCCTGGCGAAGCAAACACCGTGGCATCTGAATCTCGAATATCAAGACGCCGTTGAGCAGAAGCGAAAGCTTGTTCCCACTCTTCGCGTTGCTGGTCAAACACCTCACGCAACACCACCAACTCGGTGTTCGAACCCAGCGAGCGCCGCGACCGGCCCAGCAAATCGTCCACCACCCCCACCAAACGCTCAACCTGCTCGAGCGACTTCTCTGCCTCTTCGCGCACTTCTTCTTGGGTCGACGTGGCCGCGATCTCTTCAAGCCGCATCGTGAGAGCGGTGAGTGGCGTGCGTAACTGGTGGGACGCATCGGCCGCAAACTGTCGTTCTCCAGCAAGCCGCGCCGCCATCCGATCCGCACTGCGCGACAGCTCTTCTGCCACCTGGTCAATCTCTTCGATCCCCGTGCGATCCAAGCGCGGGCGCACCTGACCCGAGCCCAGTTGTTCTGCGCTCGCGGCCAAATACAGCAACGGTGCTACCAGGCGGTTGGACTGCCAGATCGCGATCGACACGCCTGCGATCACCGCAACCGTCCCCACCGCGAACACCAGTGCGACATAGCGGGCCGCCTGCCAGAACACGTCCCACCACGCGACAGACATCACCACCACGATGCCGGACTCGGTGACGTAGGAATCGGCGAAAGTGGTGGCCGGCTCTTCCCCGGAGGTCAGCTCGGTGCCGTCCGGAAGGCGCACGTAAATGTAAGATCCCGCACCTTGGCGTGACGAGACGTACGAGGCGAGATTGTCCTCAGTGATCGCTTCTCCCGCGCGCAACCTCACGTCGAGGGCGCGCGCTGCCGTCACGGTACGTAGTTCCAGGTCACGGAGCGAGGCATCTCTGACCATCTGAGCCGCGAAAACGCCCAGCGGGATTCCCAGCAGTACCACTGCGACCGCGAGCGCCGAGATGGTGGCCCGCAGCACTCGACGCCGCACAGAAGCCCCTACTCGTCGTTCTCGAACCGAAAGCCCATGCCGCGCACAGTGGTGATGTACCTTGGCGACGCCGCGTCGTCACCAAGTTTGCGGCGCAACCATGACACGTGCATGTCGAGCGTTTTCGATGGGGCCCCAGCGTCTGCTTCCCACACTTCACGCATGAGTGTGTCCCGCGAGACCACTGAGCCTGCGTTAGCAATGAGTAGGTGCAAGAGGTCGAACTCTTTGCCGCTCAGTTGCAGTTCGCGATCGTTCAAGAAGGCACGGTGGCCTGCGACGTCAACTCGCACTCCCCCGACCTCGAGGTCCTCGTTGCCGTCGTCTGCGAGACGTCGTCGCAGCAATGCCCGTACCCGTGCCAACAGTTCTGCGAGGCGAAAAGGCTTGGTGACGTAGTCGTCAGCACCCGCGTCGAGGCCCACCACTAGGTCAACTTCGTCGGCGCGCGCCGTCAACATCAAGATAGGTACTTGGAGGCCCTTGTCCCGGATGCGGCGCGCAACTTCCACACCGTCGATGTCCGGTAGCCCCAGGTCAAGGATGACCAGGTCCGCATCGTCGGCAGCATCAACACCACCTATTCCGTTGCCATGCCACTGGACGTCGTAGCCTTCTCTGTCCAAAGCGCGGGTCAAGGGTTCTGAAATGGTCGGGTCATCTTCGACCAAGACAATTC
>CAZHTO010000024.1:0-19686 GCA_964535845.1 uncultured Demequinaceae bacterium
GTTCACGTCCAATGTCGAGTTTGACATCAGCATCAGACATGAGCAGCGCTTGTGCGTCGGTGTTGATCGCGATGAACTCCGCGCCTTTTAGGCCTACGTCGATCATGCGGTTGACAGCGTTAACGCCGCCGCCGCCCACGCCGACGACCTTGATGGCGGTGATGTAGTTCTGGGGTGCGGCCACGAGGCCCTCCAACCTTAACCCTCTACTCGAAGGTTATAGTTATGTCAAGTAGGTTCCCCTTGAAGGTACGTGGAATAGGTCAAGATTATTGGCAGGCGCGCGCGTGTCGCAGCGAGAAAACTGCAATTACTCTTCACGAGTGATGGGCAATGAGGGCGCGGACACATCGATAACGTCGACCCCAGCCGCTTGAGGGGAATCGAGCAAAGCCTGTAGCACCTCGGCTTTAAGCACAGACTGCTCACCGCTCCCCCACTCGACGCGCGGACCATCACGCAACACAAAGTGGATTGAATCCTCGGTTTGCGCCTCAATGCCTTCCACTCGATCTCGCAGTGCCACTGGAATCTCATGAATGACACCAAGCACTCCCTCAAGAATGCGGGTTTGGCCTGCGGCGACTGGAACCGTAATGACCGGCAGATGCTCTGGCGCAGTGGTCGCCGATGCGACGTGTTCTCCAAGGTCGTCCACGAGCGCAAACTCGCCGTCCCCTTGGGGGATCGCAGCAACTGGCTCTGACGACGACAGCTCTACTCGCAATCCAGATGGCCACACGCGCGTGATCGTCGCCTCGCGCACACCCACCAGCTGCTGAAGTTGCTCTGTGACCGCGCCGGTATCGAGCCGCACTAGCGACGTCCCGTCATGCGCGGCGAGCACTTGCGCCACCTCGTCTTGCGAGACGACACTTCCGTAGCCAGTTACCTGAGCCGACTGCGCGTCGAGCGCGAACACTGGCGACAGCAAAGCCACCCACCCCAGTGCGAGCACGCCTCCACCAATAGCAATGCGCTTGGTCCACGTCAGCGCCGTCAACCTTGTGCGCGCGGCTCTTCGCTCGCGAAGCCTCTCTTGCAAGCGTGTGGTCACGTTGCCCCCGGTGGTGCTCACTCGCTCCCACGGGGTGGGGTTTGTGGCAGCGCGGTTGAGCGGCTGATGCGCGGGCGGGGCAGTCGCCGATGCCGGCCTGGTCAGTGGACCCGAGCGTGAACTCGTGTGGGTAGCCGTAGCATTCGGCTCACTTGGCCGTTTATGACGCAAGCTCGAGGCTGACTTGGAGGCAGCGGCCTTAAGCGCCGACATGGTGGGCGCCGCGGTCTTAGTCGCTTTGGTCTTAGTTGCTTTGCCCGTAGTCGCTTTGGCCGTAGTTGCTTTGGCGTTAGGTGCTTTGGTCTTATGTGTCGTCGAACGAACAGGGGCAGGTTTACGGGCAGGCTTGCGCGGCACAACGGGGCGTTGAGGGTTAGCCATGGCCAGCCCCCAGTCGGGCCTGCAACGCCTCCACGATCCAGTCCGCAGCGAGCGTCACAGTTCCAGACCCGACAGTCATCACCTGACTGGCTCGCTGACCAGTGCGCGATTGTTTTGCGAGGGCAGCCGCAACCTGGGCTGCCTCTGTAAGGTCGTCGATCACCTGCGCGGTGGAGTTATCGGGGACGTTCATAGCCGACACGATGTTGTGAGATGTGACGCCGGGGATGGGGTCTTCCCGGTCGCCATGCACGCCGGCCACAACGATGTCCGCGTTTTCGATCGAGAGCGCGCGAGCAAAGTTGTCCGCATGTAATTGGGTGCGGGTGAACAGCGCCGGCTGGAAGAGCACCACAAGGTGTTCTACGCCCGCCGACCTGGCTGCGGCAAGCACAGCAGCCACTTCTGTCGGATGGTGAGCGTAGTCGTCCACCACGTCGATACCCGCAACTGATCCGCGCAATTGATAGCGCCGTCCGGTGCCAGCAAAAGACCCCAGCGCGTGCGCCGCTTTGGCGGGTGCCGCGCCAACAGTGACAGCCGCCGCCCATGCCGCCGCCGCGTTCAGTCGCTGGTGGTCACCGGGGACTGGAACCTCGAGCGCAAAAGTCGCGCCGTCATGGCGCAACTCATGAAGGGTCACCACCACATCTGCTGTGGCGTCTCCACGGGAGCCACCTTCGACCGGTGAATGGCCGTAGGTGATGACCTTTACGCCAGCAGTGGCAGCTGCGTGCGCGATGCGCATCACAGTCGCGTCTTCGGCGCACGCGATAAGCACGCTCACCCCTAGTGCAAAATCCAAAAAGGCTTGCTCCATGGCCTCGACCGTGCCGTAATGATCGAGATGGTCTGGCTCAATGTTGAGTAGCACTCCCACTTCAGCGTCGTAACGCAAAAAGGAGCCATCGGACTCGTCCGCCTCAACGACCGCAACGCCTGCACTCCCCGCGTAGCCCCCGGCAACCGCGCCGTCGACACCGAACACCCTCGCACCCACAGCGAACGACGCGTCGACGCCACTTCCGTGAAGTGCGTGCGCGACCATCGCAGAGGTGGTGGTCTTTCCGTGCGAGCCGGCGACGGCAATCAGTCGCTGACCCTCGAGCGCCTGGGCGAGCGCTTGGGATCGGTGCAAGACTGGGATGCCCAACTCTTTGGCACGAGCCAACTCTGGATTCGAGTCGCGCACCGCGGTCGAGATCACCACCGCATCTGCCCCATCGACAACACCGGCATCGTGCCCTACCCGCACGTCCATGCCTGCGTTCGCAAGCGCCTTAAAGTACGCACTCTCACCGCGATCAGAACCGCTCACTGTGATGCCGCGAGCGGCGCTGAGCCGTGCCACAGCGGACATGCCGGAGCCGCCTACCCCGATAAAATGCCAACGGGTCATGCGAGCGACTCCTCCACCATGTCTGCCAAACGCTGGGCCCCATCACTAATTCCAATGCTCTGAGCGGCGTCACGCATTGCTGGCGCCGCCGTCGGGTCAAGCAACAGCTGCTCAGCACTGCGGGAAATGGTCGCAGCGCTCAGGTCAGCATCTGCGACCACAGTCGCGGCCCCTGCCTGGACCGCGGGTTGCGCGTTCAATGCCTGTTCACCGTTTCCGTGAGGCAACGGCACATATAGCGCGGGCAAACCCAGCGCGGTGATCTCCGAGACTGTCGCAGCACCAGAGCGGCACACCACCGCACCTGCGGCGGCAAGCACGGTCGCCATGTCGTGTGAGTACTCCTCAATGCGATAGCGGTCGCGATCTGCTGCTGGCAAAGCATCATGAACCTGTTGAGCTTGGTCGCTCTTGCCAGCGCCAGTCAGGTGCCAGACGTGGACGCCCCGCGCTACCAAGTCGGTCACCGCGCTCACAGTGGCAGCGTTGACACTTGCCGCTCCTAAAGAACCTCCAGTGACCACCAGCACCGGCGCGTCTGGTGCCCAGCCCGCCACGGCACGGGCAGCCGCCCTTGCCTCACGCGCGGTCACAGGGTCAGCTAACGTTCGCGCAAGGTCACGTATCTCGGCCCTCAGCGGGAGCCCAGTGACTGTCGCGTAGGGCAATGGCGTACCCGCGAAGGTCACTGCCACGTGCGACGTGAACCGGGCGCCAAGCTTGTTGGCCATTCCCGGGCGAGCGTTCGCCTCATGAACCACTATTGGCACACGAGCTCGCCGTGCTGCGAGGTACGCAGGAGTGGAAACGTAGCCGCCAAAGCCCACCACTGCATTGGCCTGAGTCAAGTCGATCGCTCGTCTTGCTGCCGCCACCGCTGCACGTAGTCGACCTGGTAGCCGCCACAAGTCGCCCCCCGGACGCCTAGGCATAGGCACCTTGGGCACGTGGTGCAGTGTGAGTCCCGCTCGAGGCACCAAATCCTTTTCGAGCCCCTCAGCAGTGCCGAGGGCCGCGACTTCGTGGCCGCGCTCACTTAACTCGTGTGCCGTGGCAAGCAATGGGTTAACGTGTCCCGCAGTGCCGCCACCGGCGAGCAGAATGCTAGCCACGCCGCCCCCGCGCGATCACGGCAATCGAACGCTTCACCACCGAAGGGCGCGCTGCGAAAGCTTCAGGTGCGCCAGGTTCTCGTCTTGCGAAGGCCATGAGCACCCCGATTGCGGCTAGAGACACGATGAGCGACGAACCTCCAGATGAGACGAGCGGCAACGGTACACCAGTCACTGGGGCCAGGCCCACAACCACCGCGATGTTAATGCAGGCCTGGCCCACGATCCAGGCACCGATACCTGCAGCCGAGATCTGCACAAACGGGTCATTGTGGCGTTGCACCAGGCGGTTAATGGCCACGATGATCATGCCAAAAGAGCTCACGACTAAGAGGGTGCCCACCAGTCCGTACTCTTCGCCAATGATGGCAAAAATATAGTCGGAGTCAGCGACTGGGAGGTAGCCCCACTTCTCGCGACTCATGCCTGGGCCAAGACCCCAAAGGCCGCCAGATGCTAGCGCCCACAAGCCATGGATCTGCTGCATGCACTCGCCCTGGACGTCGCAGGTATCGAGATTGAGCCACGTGTTGATTCGGCTGCCCCGAGTGTCGCCTTGGGTTAAGAGGTATGCGATGCCTATCGCTCCTGCCACTGCACCCATCGCGAAGAACCGAATTGGTAAACCAGCAACCCAATAAGCACCGGCTACGAGTAGCCCAATGACCAACGCAGTGCCCATGTCGTGCCCTAACAGGACAAGGCCAAGGACAGCACCCGCCATGAGCCCGCCCGGAACGAGAATCCGATAGATCGAGGTGAGCTCATGTCTGAACCTGGACAACACGACACCAAGTGATAGTGCCAAGCCCAGTTTCGCCAACTCAGATGGCTGGAACGTGACCGGCCCCACCTTGATCCAGTTACGGTTGCCTCCGGACGCGATGCCGCTAGTCGCGACCAAAATCAGCAGTCCCATTGAGCTATACAGCACCCACGGTGCAGCGCGCTTCCAAAAGATCACGGGCATACGTGACCCGATCACCATCGCTGCGACCCCGATCCCGAGGGCCGCGGCCTGGATCAAGAACAGCGAATAGGGATTGCCTTGGGATTGGCGCAGTGCATTCGATGATGAACTCGACAGCACAACTGCGAGCCCCACAACCACCAGCAACGTGCTAGCAACGGTGAGCAAATAGTAAGTAGTGACAGGAGAGCCGGGCGATACTTCAGGCTCGGTGCGTCGCGACGCTGTCGCGGTCATGACGCCTCCTTACCTGACTGCCTCCACTGCGACCGTGAAGGCTTCTCCCCTGTCCGCATAATTGCGGAACTGGTCGTATGACGAGCACGCGGGCGACAAAAGCACGGTGTCTCCTGGTTTCGCGAGTGAACGGGCGTGACGAACCGCCTGCTCCATCACAGTGTCGCCCGGTTCGACCCTGGTCACGGGGATATCTGCCGCGTGTCCCTGGAGCGAGGTCGTGAGAGGCTCCGCGTTGTGCCCAATCAACACCACTGCACGCAAGCGGTCGCGAATGGTGAGCACAAGATCGTCAAAGCTCTGGCCCTTCCCGTCGCCACCCGCAATCCACACCACGGACTGTTCGGCTCGGCCACCAAAGGCCGCGATAGTCGCATGGGCATTGGTCGCCTTAGAGTCATCCACGTAATCGACGCCATCAATGCTCGCCACATGCGACGTTCGGTGAGCATCAAGAGCGAAACCAGACAGCCCCTTCGCGACGGCTTCAGGGTCAACTCCAACAGCTCGGCAAAGCGCGGAGGCTGCGAGTGCGTTGAATACGAGATAGGGCGGTAGCACTCCGGGCACGAGGTGCAACAGGTCCTCGGTCTGAGCGAGCTCTACCGCTTCGTGACGTCGAGAGTCATGGAATGCTCGGTCTACGAGCACCCCGTCCACCACACCGAGCTGAGAGACCTCTGGCGCGCTCAAGGTGATGCCAATCGCTCGGGCACCGTCGACGACGTCTGCCTCGGAGACCATCTTTTCTACGACCGCGTTGTCTGCGGGGTAAACGCACGCGACCTGCACGTTGCGATACACACGGGCCTTGTCTGCGCGATACGCATTTGTGGTGCCGTGCCAGTCCAAATGGTCCACGTCGGCGTTGAGGCACACGGCCGCATGCGGGGAAAGCGTGGTGGTGAAGTGCAGTTGGAGGCTTGCGACTTCTACCGCGATCACGTCGTGCCTCTCACGCGCAGTTCCAATCACAGGAATGCCCATGTTCCCGCACACCCCGACATCGAGGTGGCTCGCACCCAAAATGGCGCCCACCATCTGCGTGGTGGTGGTCTTGCCATTGGTTCCCGTGATGAGGACCCAGGACGCATGCGGGTCACGCACTCGCCAGGCAAACTCCATCTCGGACCAAATTTCGATGCCGGCTTCTTCAACCACCTGCACTTCGGCTGTGTGCGGCGCAAAGCCGGGCGACGACATACAGATATCAATCTCATCGAGGTTGATATCCCAGATATCCCGGTAGTCAGCTTCGAGAGAGTGGTGGTCGTATGTCACGGCCTTCGCACCCAGTTCGCGGCACGCCTCGAGCGCTGAGCGCCCGGCTACTCCAAGTCCAAGAATCAGTACGGTCGATCCCACTATGGGGTTGGTCGCTTCCATATGTCACTCTCCAGGCGGCAAGGTAGCGACCCACTCGGCGTAGAAGATTCCTACGCCGGCAGCCGCAGCCAAGCCTGCAATTATCCAGAAACGGATCACGATGGTGACCTCGCCCCAGCCCATCAATTCGAAGTGGTGGTGCAACGGTGCCATCTTGAATACCCGTTTACCACCAGAGACTTTGAACCACCCGATTTGAATCACCGAGCTGGCCACGATGACGACGAACAGGCCACCGATGATGACACCAAGCAGTTCAGTGCGCGACATGATGGTCACACCTGCAATGGCACCGCCCAGTGCGAGCGAACCGGTATCGCCCATGAAAATCTTGGCCGGGCTTGCGTTCCACCACAAGAAACCAAAACATGCGCCAGCAATCGCGGCACCCAAAATCGCGAGGTCACGAGGGTCACGCACTTCGTAGCACTGGCTCGCTACGGAGTTGATCCCACACCACTGGTTGTACTGCCAGACACCAATGACCGTGTACGCACCAAAGAAAATTAAGGATGCGCCCGTCGCGAGCCCATCGAGCCCATCGGTGAGGTTTACCGCGTTAGACCACGCCGTGATGAGGAAGTTGGAGAACACTACGAACAGGATGACTCCTATCGCAGGTCCCCAATACGCGAGGTCGAGCGCGGTGTCGCGCAAGAACGACACGGATGTCGAAGCAGGAGTGTCGCCGTACTGGTTGGGGAACTGCAATGCGAGCACACCGAAGGAGATGCCGACGATTGCCTGTCCCAAGATCTTGTAGCGTGCCCTGAGCCCGAGCGACCGCTCATTGCGGATCTTGATGTAGTCGTCAAGAAACCCGACAAAACCGAGCCCCACGATAAGCATCACTACCAGCATGGATGACGCATACGGTGTGCGACCCGTCAGCAGATTTGCACCCATCCACCCCAGCACGGTCGCGGCGATGATGACGACGCCACCCATAGTGGGGGTACCGCGTTTGACCAAGTGAGTCGCAGGGCCATCGTGACGAATGAACTGTCCGAACTGGTGTCGAGTCAGGAACCGGATGAACAGCGGGGTCGCGATTAGCGCGATAAAGAGCGAGATTCCTCCCGCAAATACCACCGCTTTCATACGTTTGCTCCCAGCATCATGTCCGCCAATTTCCACAGCCCGGAACTGTGAGACGCCTTAATCAGCACGGTGTCCCCGTGCCGTAGACGCTCGTCAAGAAACTCGCGGGCCTCGTCAATCGTAGCGACGTACGCGGCTTCGTCTCCCCACGACCCTTCGCGGACCGCCGACGCGTGGGCTGCTTTGGCACCTTCTCCCACCACGAGGAGGTGGTCCACCCTGAGACGTACCGCGTCCAAGCCAATCTCTTCATGGGCCGCCAGCGCAGCATCACCCAACTCCCCCATCGCGCCAATCACCGCGAACGACCGGCCGGTGGTGGCCACCTCTTTGAGCGCGCGCAGGGCAGCCCGCATGGACTCGGGCGAGGCGTTATAGCTGTCATCAAGAATCCACACCCCGTCGGGTCGCTCGGAGAGCGCCATCCGGTGAGGACTGACCGCGATTGCGGCCGATGCGCGTGCGGCGGCATCAGCAAGGCTCAGTCCGCATTGGGTTGCGACCGCGATGGCGGCAAGCGCGTTTGTCACATGGTGTTCCCCCACGAGTTGCAAGGTGACCGGTGCACTGTTGTCACCTGCATGAACGGTGAACTGTGCGCGGCCCCTGTTGAGCGTGAGGTTTCTTGCTTCGATGTGAGCGGGCGACTCGGCTGCGAACGTGACTGTGGTGACCTTGCCGTGGCTGACTGTCTCGCGGTCGGCCATTGCCGCAACCCGCGCATCGTCCGCATTGAGGACCGCCACCCCGCCCAGGATGAGGCCATCCATGAGCGTCGCCTTTTCTTGAGCGAGCCCGTCGGCAGAGCCGTAACCTGCGAGGTGAGCGGTGCCAACTGTCAGTACTACCGCGATGTCTAGCGGCGCAATCGCGGTGAGGTACGACAGGTCACCTGGGGCAGAGGCTCCCATCTCAAGGACGAGGTGACGAGTATCTGAATCTGCCGTCAACACTGTGAACGGCAAACCAATCTCGTTGTTGTAACTACCTTGAGGAGCGACTGCAGAGGGCAAGATCTGCGCGAGTAGGTCCTTAGTCGTGGTCTTGCCGTTGGACCCAGTGACGCCCACGACCTTGAGCTCTCCCTCGGTGCGCAGCAACGCCAGATATGCCGCAGCGAGCCGGCCCAAGGCTGCCACCACATCATCGACAAGCACGTGAGGGCCCGCCACAGGCTGCGACACGAGCGCAAGAGACGCGCCTGCAGCAAAGGCCTCCGGGGCATAATCGTGGCCATCCACCCGCTCACCAATAATCGCCACGTAGAGGGCGCCTGGCTCGATGGTGCGCGAGTCTTTATGCACAGACGTAATGGGCGCGTGAACCTCTGCTACAAGTTCACCAGCGACGGCATTGGCGACCCATTGCGCGGTCAATGACCTCATTCAGTCTCACGCTCCTGGGTGATGCGTGCTTGGGCCGCGAGATACGCGTCGCGGTCGTTGTACCGGTGAAACACTCCTGCAACCTCCTGAGTTGGCTCGTGCCCTTTACCGGTGACGATCACGGTGTCGCCAGGCACTCCCAGGCGCAAACCGTACTCCACTGCAGCGACCCGTGGTTCAACTTCGTGCACATCATGCAAGTCCGGGCGTACCCGCGCTATTCCTTCGCGAATAGCCGCCCGAATGGCGCCCGGCTCTTCTGACCGAGGATTTTCGTCTGTCAACACGATGACATCAGCGAGCGTGGCCGCGATCTCCCCCATCACCGGCCGCTTGCCCTGATCACGATCACCGTCGGAACCAAAAATCAGAATGAGCCGCCCTGGCGTGATGGGACGCACGCCCTCGAGAGCGAGCGTCAGGGCATCGGGAGTGTGCGCATAATCCACAATTGCGAGCGGATCAAGGTCACTGCGTTCGACAACTCTCTCCATCCGCCCCGGAACCGCGTGGGCCGTCGCTACGCCCTTAATCGCCTGCTTCAGCGGTACCCCCGCGGCGTGAGCCGCAGCAATAGCGACCATCGCATTCGACACGTTGACCAGTCCCGGCAAAGGTGCCTCGGCTCGATGCTCACGTCCTTGTGGGTCGGTGAAGGTGAACCTCGAACCCACCCCATCGAGCCCCACTTCAGCACTCGTGACCGTCCAGTCCGCTGGCTGTGGGTCATCGACATGGGTCGCCACGGTCTCGTACGGGATCTCGACACGTGCGGCAAGCAAACGCCCCCACTCGTCGTCAACGTTGATCACCGCGCGGCGGGCCCGACCGGGCGCAAAGAGCTTGGCCTTGTCGGCGAGATAGCCCTCCATGGTGCCGTGAAAGTCAAGATGGTCCCACTGCAAATTGGTAAAGACCGCAACCGAGAACTCCGCACCACTGATGCGCTCGAGCGCAGCGGCATGCGAACTGACCTCAGTGATGGCCGCGGTGACGCCTTCTTCGCGCATGCGCGCCAGCAGGCCGTGTAGCACCGGCGCCTCGACGGTGGTGCGAGGAGACTCGATGGCCTGATCGCCCACCCGCAGTTCGACGGTCCCCATCACGCCGCGAATCTTATGAACCTCAGCGAGCGCGTTATCAATGAAGTACGACGTGGTCGTTTTGCCGTTGGTCCCAGTGACGCCCACAAAGACCAAGTCCTTGCTGGGGTCCCCATAGATCAGTGCCGCCGCTTCTCCCATCGCAACCCGCGCATCGGCCGCTATAAGAACCGGAACATCGAGGCCAGCCTCTGTCACAATGCGCGCGCCAGCAGCATCGGTCAAAATGGCGCCCGCGCCGGCGGCCACCGCGCTATGAGCGAAAGTGGCGCCGTGAAGTTTGAGCCCTGAGAAGGCACCGAAGAGATCGCCTGGTTGCACGTCGCGCGAATCGACCGTCGCCCCGGTCACGAGTACATCAGCGGTCCCCTCACCGACATCCAAGGTCGCGCCAGTACGGTCAGCCAGCTGAGCGAGAGTGCACGGCACCACTCGCGAGGGACGCAGTGCCATATCTTGCACGTTTACTCCCAGGTAGTCGGAAAGAACTCCTCGCGCGGCCCAGACGGCGGAACCCGGAGAGCCTGCAAGGCAAAGGTTGCCACGTCTTTGAACACAGGGGCTGCGACCACGCCGCCCCAGATCGAGGACTTGGGATCAAAAATGATCACCGATACGACGATACGCGGGTTGTCAGCAGGCGCCACGCCAATGAATGACGACACATAGCGGGTCAGTTTGCCATTCTCGTCCGGAGCCTGCGCCGTACCCGTCTTACCTGCCACACGGTAGCCATCGATCTTGGCCAAGCCACCCGTACCTGACTCCGTCACGTCTTCAAGCATGAGCATCAGATCGTCTGCGGTCTCTTGAGACACCACCTGGGTCGGTTCAGCTGCCTCGCGCGGCACGAATTCGCCATCCGGAGTATTGAAGCCCTTCACCACCGTGGGCTGCATGCGCACGCCACCGTTCGCGATGGTTTGGTACACCTGGCTATTTTGTAGCGCCGTGGTTGACACGCCCTGGCCGTACAGAACCGCCCACTTGGTGCGGCCGTCCCATTTCTCCCACGGGTGCAAAATCCCGCCCGACTCTGACAACAGACCCACTCCCGTGGGCTTGCCAAAGCCAAACGCATCGAGGTACTTGTGGCGCTGCGCCTCTGTGAGCGACTCTCCCACCTTGATAGTGCCCGTGTTCGAAGAGTTCACCAACACGCCGGCCAGGGTGAGCTTCTGGTCCTCGTGCTCGTGCGAATCACGGAAAGTCTGATTGTTTTCCGTGGTGTAGCGGTACGGGGCGACGTAACGGCTCGTGGGGGTAGCAACGCCCTCTTCAAGCGCTGCCGCCATGGTGATGACCTTCGCGGTCGATCCCGGCTCAAACACATCCGTTGCCGACGGCGCACCACGCGAGTGCGAAGGGTGCTCACCAGGGTCGTTCGGGTCGACGGTGTTCGAATCCGCAATTGCCAAGAACTCACCTGTCGGAACGTCCTGGACAATGACCATCCCCCGAGAGCCCCCCGTGCTCTCCAGCGCGTCTTCAAGTGCCTGTTGCGCGTAATACTGGATATCGCTATCAAGCGTCAGTACAACGTCGGATCCGGGAATTGCCGATTGTTCTTCGTGAACCCCGGTTGGGATAACTGTGCCGCCGCGCGCATCGGATTCGTAGGTCAGCGACCCGGACGTGCCCAGCAACTCTTCTTCAAAAGCAGCCTCAATGCCGGCCAAACCCCAGTCGTTGCCCTGGCGATCTTCTCGACCTCCCACAAAGCCCACAATGTTGCCGCCGATGTCGCCATTGGGATAAATGCGTTCAGTCACCGGCTCACGGTCAATCCCCGTGATGCGCTCAGCCCGAATAAGGTTCCACGTCTCGGGAGTCACGTACTTGGCGAGGTACTGAAAAGGCTTGTCGCCCACGAGCTCCGCAGCTAGTTCAGACTCACTCACACCCAAAATCGGAGCGAGAATTTCAGCAGCGTCGAGTGGTCCCTCGGCAATCAGCTGACCATTTTCTATGCGCTTGAACTCTTTGATCTGCTGTTGGTTCACAAAGACATGGAACCGTTCGGCAGAGGTAGCCATCACGACGCCGTCACGGTCGACAATATTGGCGCGTACCGGCTCAATAGTGCTGGTAGCGAGCCTGTTCTCAAGCGCAGCGGTCGACATTTCTGCCGCGTCTACCCCTTGAATAACCACAAGCCGAACAGAGATAACGGCAAGAACCATGAGCGTCGCCATCGTCACTACCCGCTGACGTAACTGCGGACGTCCCACGCGCGGTAGATGAGAGGCCGCTGCCGAGCTGCGGGCCGAAGAAGAGGTACCCGAGCGCCGTCGCGCTTGAACAGGGCGCGCGGTCACAGGGCGAGCCGTAGACGGACGTGCAGTGCTGGGCTTGCGTCCGGCGTTGGCCCTGTGGGGGGTGCTGGGCCCACGTCGCGAGTTGGAGTTGCGATGAGGTGGCGGCGTACGGTCGGGGCCCCGCGGCGGCTTCTTTCCGGGCATCAGTCCGTGGCCTCCTCGAGTGCAGCGTCGCCACTGGCTGAGACCCCGTTTTCGAGCACCTCGGCATTGTCGAGGGACACAAATCCCCTGGCCTCTGCAGGTTCCATTCCCAAAGCTTTCGCGGCGTCGGCGAGCCTGCTTGGTGACGCGTTGACCTCGAGCTCACTCACCAGCCGCGAGCGCTCCTGGGTCAGGTTCGCAATCTCGATCTTGAGGTCACGGCGCTCATAGGCACCTTCAGCCATGGCGGTATTGATGATGAGCACGGCCACGAGCGCCACAAGGATGATCGCGATACAGGTCCACGCGAACGGTGCGAGCGAGCGCGCCTGCTCAGGCGCGGCCACCGCTCGTAGCCGAGGACGCGACTCTGTCGCCGGACGGGATGTCGGTACCGAGCGTGCTGGAATCGAGCGTGCGGCCGCGCTCATGATGCCCTCCTCAGTCGCTCCGGAGGAGTGAGGCGAGTGCGTTCGACAGCCCGCAGACGCACCGGCTTAGCGCGCGGGTTCTCCTCGGCCTCTGCCGGCGTGGCTTTCTCAGCGCCACGCGTAAGGAGTCGCAAGTAGGGCTGGTCTTGCTCAGGCACTACCGGAAGGCCTGGAGGCGCAGAGGACGTCGCGCCATCAGCGAAGGCTGACTTCACAATGCGGTCCTCGAGCGACTGGTAGGCCATCACCACAATGCGGCCACCCACACGGGTGGCTTCAATAGCCCGCGGCATGGTCTGCTCGAGAACCTCGAGCTCGCGGTTAACGGCTATCCGTAGGGCCTGGAAAGTGCGCTTCGCTGGGTTACTGCCAGGAGTGCGGGTAGCCGCAGGAATGCAAGCCCGCACAATGTCGACTAGCTGCGCGCTCGTCTCAATTGGCGCATCGGCCCTTCTCCGCACAATGGCCTCTGCGATTCGGCCGGCAAAGCGCTCGTCCCCATAAGCATGCAGAATTCGCGCGATTTCCCGCTCATCGGCGTTTGCCAAGAGGTCTGCTGCGGTGACCGGGTCTTGCTGGTTCATCCGCATATCAAGCGGTGCGTCTTGCGCGTAAGAAAACCCGCGCTCCGCCTCGTCGATCTGCAGCGAACTCACGCCGAGGTCCAAAAGGATGCCGTCGGCAGCATCGGCTCCCACCAAGTCCAGCGCCCCGCGAATGTCGTCATACTCCGCGTGGTGGGCAACAAAGCGGTCGCCAAAGCGAGCCAGCCTCTCAGAGGCAAGCTCAATGGCGTGGATATCTCTGTCGATTCCCACCACGGTCGCTGTGGGGCACCGCTCAAGGAGCGCTTCGGAGTGTCCACCCATACCCAGAGTGCCGTCGACCGCGACCGCGCCATCGTGCTCGAGCGAAGGTGCGAGCAGGTCCACACAGCGCGCAAGCATCACTGGCTGGTGAAGCGAAGCTGCATCTACCACTGGCACTCCCTCCCTGTGAGTCCGCCGTGTCCCGTGGTCTCCCTCCGGCTCTCTGTCGGGGGGAAGTCCGTCAGAGTGGCTCGGGTGGAGGCCGCGAGGCACGGATGTCTTACATGTCGTCAAACACCTCCGCGGCGGTGGCCGCGTAGTCTTCTTCTCCGTCTTCCAGGTACTGCTCCCACACCTGCGCATCCCAAATCTCAACGCGCGAACCCATGCCCACTACCGCGACCTCACGGTCGATAGCTGCGTACTTGCGCAGTGGTGCGGACAACAGAATGCGGCCCTGCTTATCTGGGATGTCGTCTTGCGCGTGGCCCAAGAAATTCCGGAGATAGTCGCGTGCCTTCTTGTTCTCTAACGGCGCGCGCCGCAGCCGGTCGTGAACGGCTGTGAACTCGTCGAGAGGGAACAGGAACACACACCGGTCGAGGCCACGCGTGGCAACCAGCCCAGAGGCCAGTCGCCCACGAAACTTCGCCGGCAAAATCAGGCGGCCCTTGTCATCGAGCCGAGGCGTGAACGTGCCGAGGAAAACCCCTGTAGGGCCTAGGCCATGTGCCAAAACATCGGACACTCAGCTCACCTCCTCACGCCACGACTCGCCAGTGCGCCCCACTTTACTCCACTTCTCTCCACTAAGAGCATTTATTCGCGGATACTGACGCATTGCTGAAGTAAGAATGCTGGTATATAGCGCTAAGTTGGGGTGGAGAGGATTTGGCAACTATCAGTGTGTCGCACGCGTGTGGGTGAAGTCTGCCTCCCTCAACATCGAATAGGCTCAATCTCGAGCCGCAAAAGGAGAACCCATGACACACTCGCTGCCTACGGAGGCCGAACTGGCCAACGTCGCAGATGTGACCGCACGCATTCGCACGTCAATCGGAAAGGTGTTATCGGGGCTCGACCACGCCATCTCCGCAACACTCGCGACCGTGCTGGCGCAAGGTCACCTACTCATGGAAGACGTCCCGGGTGTAGGTAAGACCACACTGGCGCGCGCCTTTGCGGCGAGTGTGGACTGCACCGTAGGACGGCTCCAGTTCACTCCCGATCTGCTGCCGTCCGACGTCACGGGCGTAAGCATCTACCGGGCGGATCAGCACCGCTTTGACTTTCAGCCCGGACCCATCTTCGCGAACGTGGTCATTGCAGACGAGATCAACCGTGCCTCACCAAAAACCCAATCCGCTCTCCTGGAGAGCATGCAAGAAAACGCCGTCACTGTCGATGGGCTCACCCGTGAACTCCCCCGCCCCTTCCTCGTGGTTGCCACCCAGAACCCTGTAGAGATGGAAGGCACCTACCCTCTCCCCGAGGCCCAACGGGATCGCTTTATGGCACAAGTGTCGGTGGGATACCCACAGCCTCGTGACGAGATGGCCATGCTTGACACCCACGACGGCGCAAACCCACTCTCACAGGTCACTCCGGTGACGGACATTCCCAGACTCATGGCTTCCATTGCTATTGCGAAGCGCGTCTACGTTGCCCCAGCAATCAAGCAATACATCGTTGACCTCGTGGGCGCCACGCGCGAAGACTCGTCATTACGCCTTGGCGCGTCACCGCGTGCATCTTTACAGCTTCTCGCAGCGACGAAAGCAAGAGCTGCGATGGCAGCCCGCTCCCACGTGCTCCCAGACGACGTCAAGGCCTTGTGCGTCCCCGTGCTCGCACACCGACTTATCCCGTCCACTGAGGCCAGGCTTGCAGGGCGCACCACCCAACAGATTGTGCGCGACCTCATGAGCCGCGTTGCTGTTCCCGTTGACGCTCGTGATGTAGCGGTACGCCGAGAGCCTGCTATCGGGACTCCGCGCCACCAGGGGGCTCCCACGGCATGACGACCGCGACGCCACTCGGTGAGTCAGTAGGCTCGCACGCTACTGGCACGTCGTCTGAGCAAGCGCCACAGAAGCGGCGGCGGGCACGTTCAGATACCCGAATGACGAGCCGTGGCGTTGGCTTATTGGCAGCCGGTGTCGTGGTCACCGCATTGGGAGTGGGTCTCGCCACCCCCGTCTTGGTCTATGTAGGCCTCGTAATGATGTGCGCGGTCGTGGTGGCGTGGGTCTGGGTGCTCGTCGCGGTCGAAGCTCTTCTACGCGCCCACGCCTCGGTGCGTCGGGACGTATCTCCCCATCCGCTGACAGCAGGAGCGCCAGGGTCAGTCTCCGTCACCATCGACGTGAGCGCTCCGGGCCACGGTGCGCGCATGCGCCGGGCCATTACAGAGCATGCGGATATCCGTGAGCAAGCGGCGTCAGAACTCACTGGGGGAAGTGGGACTAAGGCATCTATCACCCGCGGAGAAGGGACCCTCACTCTCACGTACGGACTGCACCCCACACATCGCGGTCGCTGGCCCTTGGGCCCGGCTTTGCTGCATAGCGTAGATCCCTTTGGGATGTTGCACGTGGACACCCCCGTTGGTGGACCTCAGCTCGCACCGGTGTGGCCGGCAGTAGTGGACTTGTCAGGAACTGCAGGCGCATTGCTGGGACACGCGGACCGCGTGGTCCTCGGTGCCCGCACCCCGTCCCCCGACGATGCCTCATTGCGCGACTATCGTGAAGGCGACGACCTGCGTCGGGTGCATTGGAAGAGTTCGGCCCGCCGCGGCACCATGCTTGTCCGCTCAGACGAGCGCGCGGGCCGGCGCCCTGCGACCGTCATTCTCGATCTCCCACGCGAGCCCTTAGCCCTTGAACGATCAATCTCGACAGCAGCCTCCATCGCTGTATCCGTATTGACCTCTGGGCATCCCGTCAGGCTCGTGGGAGCAGGGCTCGATCCCCGAGCGATCCGCCACCTGGGTGAACGCGGCGGAGATGCCGCTCGGTACGAGTTGCTCAACCAAACCATTGATCTTCAACCTGCCACCACCCAGGCTCAGAGCACGGCAGCGCTCGTTCGTGCCGGCAGACTCGTCTCTGACGATTTCAGACAAGGCGAAGTCACGGTTGGCGTATTCGAGCCACTCGAACAAGCCGCGCTCGACGTGCTCGCACCCATCGGAGAGGCCGGACGCGCATGGGCCATCGTGCGCACCGACGCTTCCATTGCGTCTCAAGCAAGGGAGTCTGTACGAGCGCTACGCAAAGCCGGCTGGCGCGCCACCACCGCATCGGCCAACGACGATCTTTCCGAGTTGTGGACTCGCATGCTGAGCGCTGGGGATATCGGATGAGGAACACCACCCGATCGCCGTGGCTGGCCACTCCCCTCATTGCCGCCATCGCATTCTTGGGAATCATGGGACTCGAGGTCATGATCGACATCGGGGGATGGCTCCGCACCCCGGCGTTCATCATGCTCGTCGCGACACTTGCAGTGGTGACCACTCGCCTGCTGAGCCACCGCCGCGCACTCCCCACGCTTGTGGGCGGCATGGTTGCAGTGGTGGCGATGGTTCCAGTGTTCGCTGTGTCAGAAGATGGGGGCCACCATGTGTTCCCCACCCCGGGCGCGCTAAGCGACCTCGGCGCCGCGCTGCGAGGCGGTGTCGAGCATGCAGCAACCACGGTGGCACCCGCACCCGCAAGCCTCGCTTTCACTTCCCTGATTACCGCAGCCATGATCGTGTTGTTCTTGATTGCCGAGCACGTTGCCGTGTCGTGGCGCGCAGGTGCAACTGCGGGACTTTTGCTTCTGACCCCCTGGATGCCAGCGGTGGCCCTCCAACATCGGGTGTCGACAACCGTACTGTTGGGCTCGATAGCCCTGTGGCTCATCGTCCTCACGCTCACCCGAAAAACCTCTCCGTCGGAGCGAACGCCAGCCGTTGGCGGCGCCCTCATCGCGACCACCGCGACGTTGGGCGCAGTTCTGTTAGTGGCACCCATCGCCCTTGGTGGGCCAGGCTGGGGAATGCTCCCCCGCTTTGACGTCCCCGGCGCAGCAGATGGCTCAACACGGCTCAACCTGGCGCTCGACTTGCGTACGTCTCTCACCGCCCGTTCGACCTCACCAGTCATGGTTTACACCACCACTGGCGCGCGGCCGGATGCGTTCAAGCTCTACTCCCTCGCCGACTTCGACGGGGTGCAATGGGCTCGGCGCGAGGCCGAACTGCCAGACACCCCGTCAAGCGCCGGAGTGCTGTGGCCAACTCCCATCGATGGATGGAATGACCGCGAGCGCACCCGTCTTGAAATGCAGGTTCTCGACCTTCAAGAGACTAATTTGCCGCTGCCCCCTACCCCCAGGTCAGTCGACATCGACGGCAGCTGGTTCTATGACCCCGAGCGAGACGAAGTTGTGGGCCGCGACGTCACTGCCCGAGATGCTCGCTACGCGGTCGAGACTGACCCCACCTTGCCGGAGCGGGACTCGTTGATGACGACCCCCGCCGGAGCGGACGACACTGACACAGATCTCGACCCTCGGTACTTGGCGTTGTCTCCCGCCATCGACACGGCAAGGGTCGAAAGCCTCGCTCAGGAGGTCACTGCAGATGCCTCCACTCGCTACGAGCAAGCGCTCGCTTTGCAAAGTTTCTTTAGAACGGCGAGCGAGTTTACCTACGACACCTCTGTGGACCCCACAGGTGGAGATGCGGTCAATACGTTCCTGAACGACCGCGAGGGCTATTGCGTTCAGTTTGCCACCGCGATGGTGGTCATGGCCCGAACTTTGGACATTCCTGCCCGCATGGCCGTTGGTTTCCTCCCAGGTATGGTGACCGATCAAGGTTCCTATGTAGTGCAGGGCGGAGATGCACATGCCTGGCCTGAACTGTGGTTCCCAGGCAACGGGTGGGTGCGTTTTGAGCCCACGCCCGCGGTCCAAACGGGCGCCCCGCCAAGCTACGCCGACCCGTTAGTCAACCAGGCCCCAGGAAGTAACCTGCCCGCCCCTGGAACAATCCCTGACTTTGTGCCGGGAAACCCCACCGCTCCCGACAGCCCCGGTGACACCGGACCAGGCATGCCGGCTCCACCGGCTCAGAACCAAGCGACTGTGCCGCTGTGGGCTTGGGTAGCGATAGGCATGACTCTTATTGCCATCGCGCTAGGCGGATGGGCTTGGCGCAGACGCATTGCGGCTAAGAGCTCTCATCGAGAAGGACCAGAGGCCGAATGGGAGTCATTGCGCGACGCCCTGCCTGAGAGCCTGCAATGGGGCAGGAACCTCACGCCGCATGAGGCGGCGGAACACGTCACTCGCGCGATGCGTGCCCAAAGGGTTCTGGCCAGTTCTATGTCAGCTGGGGCTTCACGATCCTCAGAACGCGGGTCACGCAATGCGAGGTCCGTGGCGCTGGGGGAAGCCAATGTCGGTTCCGACGACAATGACCGCGCGAAGGCTGAAGCGGCTGAGGACGCAATGACCAAACTCGCTCACGCTGTGGAAGACCACCGCTATGCGCCAAGTGGATTAGCGAGTGACACGGCCCAGTTGCGCGCCTGGGCCCACACCGTGGCCGACTACGCGTCGACATTGCCCGCGACTAACCTCGCGCGACAGTAACGTCCTACGACAGTAACGTCCTACGGTGGTGAGGGTTGGCCGTGCACCACGGTCAGCCTGAACATCTTTGTCAAGTGAAGTGAGTGCGGACAACACACGAAAAGTGCTCGTGGGTTATGAGAAGGTAAGCGCCCAGTTGTTTCGGGATCGAGCTGTGCCGGGATTGACTAAATTTCGCCCTGGTCACGGCGGCGGTCAAAACGC
>CAZHTO010000025.1:0-3939 GCA_964535845.1 uncultured Demequinaceae bacterium
TACGACATCGCCACTGGTAATGATGCAGATGCGGACCGGCACGGCATCGTCACGCGCGACGGCCTGATGAACCCCAACCACTTTTTGGCTACCGCAATCTCTTACCTTTACGGCGGGGCAAGGCCCGAGTGGAGGGCCGATGCGCGGATTGGCAAAACGCTCGTCTCTTCCAGTCTCATTGACCGAGTAGGTAAGCAACTTGGGCGCCGGGTCGAAGAGGTGCCGGTAGGTTTCAAGTGGTTTGTCCCAGGCCTTCTCAGCGGAGAAGTGGGCTTTGGCGGCGAAGAGTCTGCGGGCGCATCGTTCCTTCGTCGCGACGGGCGGGTGTGGACCACGGACAAGGATGGTCTGCTGCTGAGCCTGCTGGGAGCCGAGATTGCTGGCGCCACGGGCAAGAGCCCGTCCGAGCTGCACGCGGGGCTTGTCGATGAGCTTGGCGAGAGTTGGTACGCCCGAGTGGATGCGCCCGCCACTGCGGCCCAGAAGAAGACGCTCGCTGGCCTATCGCCTTCCCAGGTGCGTGCCACGGAGTTGGCTGGTCAGGAGATCACGGGCAAGCTCACCGAGGCGCCGGGCAATGGCGCTGCCATTGGCGGGCTCAAGGTCACGACGGCCGATGCCTGGTTCGCGGCCCGCCCCTCAGGCACCGAGGACGTGTACAAGATCTACGCCGAGAGTTTTGTGTCGGAGCAGCACCTCGCAGAGGTCCAAGACGCAGCGCGTGGCGTTGTGGCCGAGGCCCTCGAGGCTTAAGCTCGCCCTCCCCGTCCCACCCACACCCAGCCTCGCCCACACCCCTGTAGGAACGTCAGGACTCAATATCGAGCAAACCGGGCTCCTGTAGGAACGTCAGGACTCATGCAGCCTCGCGACTGTGCGCAAGCGCACATTCCTGCATGACGGGCCCAATGAGTCCCCAGTTGCCTACAGGATGAGGAAACGCGACATTCTGAGTCCTGACGTTCCTACAGGAGTGGTCGGGGGTGTGAGGCGCGGGGCGCGGGGCGGAGCGGCGGGGGCGCGGGGCGAAGTGGCGCGGGGCGCGAGAGCGCGAGAGCGAAGCGGCGGGGGGGCGAGAGCGAAGCGGCGGGAGCACCGGAAATGCCAGTCCGGACCGCCCGCACCTTCCATAATGCGCGAGACGCGGGCAGCCTAAATCCCATCAATTTATCCAAAACAGGTGTTATTGCTAAAGCAGACATCTTCGCCATTATTTGAGAATCTATAGACAGTTTCCAGGGACCATGGTAAAACTTGGCCACATCAACTGGCTTGATGTTAGACCCCGGTTTCATTGGATTTCCAATTAAGGAAGAAAAATGGCTAAGTCTCACAAATACGCAGGTGCCCACATAAAGGTGACGTCCTCCAGCCTTAAAGCAGAGAAACTCTTAAGCCTCGCTGAGGAGGTGGCGGGTACCTTCAAACAGATCGAAGTCCGGGGTAAGAGCGAACACGGCCTGAGCATGATGGTCAAGAGCATCGCACGAGTGGACCTGTTGGAATTTGCTCTCACCGCTGAAGACAAGGGGGAGGGCAGCACCGCTGTGACAGAAATCGGTGAGTACATGACCTCCCAATCCACACTCTTTATATTCATCCCCTTCGGCCCCAAAGAGATGAACGGATACACGATTTATAAAAAGTTCATGGAGCTCTACGGCAAGACGGTGAAGGCGCTCGACCAACAGGCGCGCGCCACCATCACGGAACTCACAGGAGCACATGGATAATGGGAAAATCTACAGAGGCCTACGTCAAAGCGATATCGGGCCTTGTCCTCGGGCTCGGCGCCTTGATCTGGCTAATTAAAGGCGTTCCGTACACCTTGGTGTGGCTACCGGTTCTGATGCTGATCGGTGGGATCTTGCTGGCCATCTCAGCTCTGAGGTTGGAAAATAGCGCGATCGATGATCGTGGCGACCAGTTCATAGCCGAGCTGAAGAACAGGGAGCAGCACCAAGACTAGGGGCAGGGCAGCCGCGGGAGGGCTACGCCCAGACGAGCCCTTGCGACGGGTCTTCCATCACGCGGCCCACGTCGTACAACACCCGCGCGCCAAGCTCGCCATCAACCAACCGGTGGTCGAAACTGAGCGCCAGTTGCGTCACCCAGCGCACCTTGATCTCGCCCTCGTGAACCCATGGCTTCTGGCGAATCGCACCAAAGGCCAGGATCGCGGCTTCGCCAGGGTTCAAGATTGGGGTCCCGGTGTCGATCCCGAGCGCGCCCACGTTGGTGATGGTAATGGTGCCGTCGCTGAGCTGCGCGGGGCTCACTTTGCCGCCACGAGCCACGGCCGTCAGATGCTGCAACTCGGTCGCGAGCGCATGCAACGGCAGCCGGTGAGCGTCCTTAATGTTCGGCACCACGAGTCCTCGCGGAGTCGAGGCCGCGATACCGAGGTTCACGTAGTGCTTGTAAATGATCTCTTGCGTATCCTCATCCCACGAGGCATTGACCTCGGGGTGTCGATTCACAGCAAGGAGCAGGGCCTTCGCGACAATGAGCAGCGGCGTCACGCGCACGTCCTCAAACTCTTTGTCTGTCTTAAGCCGAGCAACCAGGTCCATGGTCGCGGTGCAGTCGACCGTGTGGAACTCGGTGACGTGCGGGGCGGTGAACGCTGAACGCACCATCGCCTCGGCGGTGCGCTTACGAACTGACTTGACGGGCACACGTGTGGTCCGCCCATCCGATTGGGTGGTGCCGGTCTCAAGCCACGGCTGGTCATCACCTGGATAGGTCGCCAAAGTCTGCGCAGAGGTGGACTTCACGTGCTGTTCGACGTCTTCGCGGGTCACGAGGCCTCCCGGTCCCGTTGGCGCGACCGTAGTGAGATCGACGCCCAGGTCGCGTGCGAGTTTGCGCACGGGGGGTTTGGCAAGCACCGGGTATTCACTGAGGTCTTGCGCGCCACCCACCGGTTCGATGGTTTCGACGTTGCGTGGGCGGCGTTGAGCGGAGCCGGCTTTGACGCCATAGCCCACTAACACCGCTCCAGAATCATCGGCTGATGCGCTACTCGCCTCTCGCTTTGGTGCGGGCTGCGCCTGCTGTACCAGCGCATCGGCCGATGCGCTGGTCGCCTTAGCAACGGGAGCCGGCTCGGGTTCGGTGACAGCAGGTGCGGAAGGTGCGGCGGGCGCCTCGCCGTCGGGGTCGACGTCTACTTCGAGAATGGGTTGGCCCACATCGACCGTGTCGCCCTCTTGGGCCATCAAGCGCGAGACCACGCCGGTGAATGGGCTAGGCAACTCTACGAGTGACTTGGCCGTCTCGATCTCAATGATGGGCTGGTTGACTTCGACGGTGTCGCCCTCGGCGATCATCCACGTGACGATGTCGGCCTCGGTGAGTCCCTCGCCTGCGTCCGGCATCCGGAACTGCTCAAAGGTAGGCATGCTGGGCTCCTCAGTGCGCCATGACCCGGTCCACGGCGTCTAGCACGCGGTCCAGGCTCGGCAAGTAGTCGTGCTCGAACTTTGCTCCAGGGTAGGGGGTGTGGAAGCCCCCCACGCGGAGCACAGGCGCATTGAGGTGGAAGAACGCCTCTTCGGTCACGCGCGCAGACAGCTCAGCGCCTGATCCGAATGCTTTGGGTGCCTCGTGCACCACGATCACTCGGCCGGTGCGCTTGGCAGAAGCGATCACCTTGTCGGAGTCGAGCGGCGAGATGGACCGCAGGTCGATGACCTCCACGTCCGTGCCCTCTTCTGCGGCGACTGCGGCCGCTTGCAGTGCCACTCGCACGGTAGGTCCGTAGGCCACGAGTGTGACGTCTGCTCCTTCGCGGGCGACACGGGCCGATGCCATTTCGGCTGTCGCTGCCGCCTCACCGTCGTGCGCATCGAGTTGTGCGGCGACCCGGCTGGTGTCGACTTCGCCCTTGTCCCAGTAGCGGGCTTTGGGCTCCATAAACATGACGGGGTCGGGGCA
>CAZHTO010000025.1:4039-19619 GCA_964535845.1 uncultured Demequinaceae bacterium
GCGTGCGGGAGGGCGTAGACGTTGTCGAACATGGTCACCACAGGAGCGGGCTCCCATGACTTGACGGTAGTGCGGGCGCGCTCGCACAGCGCTTGTGCCTCGGCGGCGACTTCTGCACGGTACTCGTCAGACAGTTCACCGCGAGCGCTCAAGTAGGTGTCGAGGCGGGCGATGGGGTCGCGTTCGGCCCAGTACTCCTCTTGTGACTTTGTGCGATAACGCGTGGGGTCATCCGACGTCGTGTGGGCGCCCATGCGGTACGTGAAGGCTTCGATGAAGACAGGCCCACCGCCGGAGCGGGCGTGCTGAACTGCCCACTGAGTGACTGCGTGACATGCGATGACGTCATTGCCATCCACGCGCACGGTGGGAATGCCAAAGCCCTTGCCGCGGTCGGCGAGTGGAACGCGCGACTGGCGGGATACGGGCTGCGAGATAGCGAACTGGTTGTTCTGCACAAAGAACACCACTGGTGCGTTGTGCACCGAAGCGAACACGAGTGCCTCATTGACGTCGCCCTGCGATGTGGCGCCGTCACCGAAGTAGCATACGGCTGCGCCGTCGCGCTCTGGGTGACCGCTACCCACGAGACCATCGCGGTCGAGTGCCATGGCATAGCCCGTCGCGTGCAGAGCGTGGGTGCCAATCACGAGCGAATACAAGTGGAAGTTGTGGTCCTGGGGGTTCCAAGCGCCGTGCTGGAGGCCGCGGAAAATTCGCAAAACCTCAACCAGGTCAACATCGCGCGTAAGGGCGACGCCATGTTCACGGTAGCTAGGGAACACAAAGTCGGGGTCACGTAGTGCGTGGCCTGAGCCAATCTGCGCGCCTTCCTGGCCGAGCGACTGGACCCACAGGCCCAATTCGCCTTGGCGCTGAAGGCTGGTCGCCTCGAGATCGAAAGCGCGGAGCACAGTCATGTCACGCCAAAAAGCTCGCAGATCGTCGTACGTGAGGTGAGCCGCGAAGGGAGAGAACCGCTCGTCTTCGAGTGGCTCACCTGAGGGGTCAAGCAGTTGAATGAGTTCGTCACCGGATTGGTCACTGATGGACAGTTGACCCGGAACCTGCGTGCCAAGGTCGCTCATCGAGCCTCCAGGGTGTCGTTCCAAACGGACCACAAGGCTGCGCCCGCGCTAACTTACGCAAGCGTAGGCTACGGTCGCGTAGGTTGCAACAGTGCGGACGTTGGTCCTAGCGTTTTGACGCTTGGTATGCGTCAACCACCTCTTTGGGATCGCCATCCATCTTGAGGTTGCCATGATCAATCCACAGCACGCGCGAGCACGTGTCCATGATGGAACGCATCGAGTGGCTCACCAAGAACACGGTTCCGGCCTGCTTACGCAAGTCACGAATGCGGGCCTCACTCTTGGCCCGGAAGTCTTTGTCTCCCACCGCGAGAGCCTCGTCCACAAGCAGAATCTGGTGATCGCGGGACACTGCAATGGAGAAGCGCAACCGAGCGGCCATACCGGAGGAGTACGTCTTCATGGGTAGATCGATGAACTCTTCGAGGCCCGAGAAGTCAACGATGCTTTGGTAGACCTCGTCTGCCTCGCTGCGTGACAAGCCCAGGGCAAGGGCGCCCAGGATCACATTCTTTGAGCCTGACAGGTCACCGAGCAACGCGGCGTTGACACCCAGCAGGGCCGGCTGAGCCGAGGCAAATACCCCACCCGAGTGAGGGCTTTGTAAGCCTGCGATGGTACGCATCAGGCTCGACTTACCAGAGCCGTTGTGGCCGATGACGCCAATGCTCTCGCCCTCATACGCGGTGAACGAAACTCCCTTGACCGCATGGACAATGCGCACGCCGCGCTGACGCGAAAGAAGCGCCCTGGTGCTACCCGCAGCTTTACCGGAGGCGAAGGTCTTGTACTTCACGTGCACGTTGTCCACCACCACAGTGGGGCGTGCCGTGGACGTTGACGCAGGCACTAAAGACGTCGGATCAGTCACGCCCATACCTTTCTTCGCCCTTCCAGAAGAAGACCACACCAAACGCGAACGTCACGACCGCAGCTACGCCGGCGATCCACCACATATATGGATAGATCTCGTTGCCACTCACGGTGTAGCCACGGATGAGCCCAATAAAGTCGTGAACGGGGTTGAGCCGCGCAAGCTCGAGGAGTTCTGGCTTATTTGCAAGAACCTTTGACAGGTCGAAGAAGATACCGCTCGTGTAAAACACCACTCGTGACACGAGCGGGATGATTTGCGACAGGTCGCGCACGTGCACAGTAAGACGGGCGACGATGAGCGCAACGCCGAGGTTGAACATGGTCATGACGAGCATCACGGGGATCACCATGAGCCACCACCACGTAATGGGTTCGCCGAGCGCAATCAAAATCACGAACATCACCACGAGCATGGGGATGAGCTCGACCAGCTGCCGAATCACAATCGCCAGCGGCAACAAGATCCGCGGAAAGCTCAGGCTCTTGACCAGGGATTTTGCGCCCACGATGGCTTTCGCTCCGCCTGACAGCGTCTTAGCGAAGTACTCGAAGATAAAGAAGCCGACCACCAGGAACGGCACAAAATTGTCTGGCCTGGTGTCACCCGGCAAGATCAGCCCAAAAATGGTGCCGAACAGGGCCGCGTTGAGGATTGGGCGAAGCACCACCCATCCCATGCCCAAGCGGTTCTCGCTCATAGCGGCCTGGAGCCGGTAGCGCGCAAGCGTTACCGCGAAGTCGCGTCGGCTCCATGCTTGGGCGATATATGCGGGTAGAGATGGGCGGGCGCCTACGCGCTCCAAATTACTCTCGCGCGCGAGCGCCTCTGGGTCAGTCGAAGTCACACTTCTCCTAGCTACAGGCACTCCGTGCAGGCAATTATTTGCCGCGCGCGTGCGGACACAGGCGCATCTAAATTACCAGTACGCGACTATGACTGGTGTACGACGGTAGTGCTTGGGAAAGACTACGCGCGCGCAGTCGCTTCGTCCACGGCCCTGACGAGCGCCTCGTTTTCTGCGCGAGAGCCTACCGTTACTCGGATCCCGTCCCCTGCAAAGCCTCGCACTAACACCGCGGGCTCGAGGTCCGCGAGCGCTGCCGTGAGATCAACGGTCGCTTCGCCGGCGGCAAGCCATACGAAGTTCCCTTGTGGGTCCGGCACGCTCCAGCCGAGGTCGCGAAGACCTGTCACCAGACGTTCCCGCTCGACAACGACTTCTTTGACCCGTTCAAGCAACTCGTCGTTCGCGTCGAGGGAGGCGATCGCCGCGGCCTGGGCGGGTGCCGACACTGAGAACGGCGTCACGCACGCGCTGACCGGCGCAATCAACTGCGTTGCGCCCGCCACGTATCCCACCCGCAGGCCGGCGAGTCCGTAGGCCTTCGAGAAGGTGCGTGCGATGAGCACATTGGGGTAGCGGTCAATAGCCGCACGCCCGTCCACCACCTCCGGATCGGTCACGAATTCGACGTACGCCTCGTCGAGCACTACGAGCACCCGGCCAGGTACGGCCGCCATAAAGCGGTCGAACTCGTCTTGGCGCAGGGCCGGCCCGGTGGGGTTATTGGGCGTGCAGAGAAACACAACGCGGGTGGCATCAGTGACTGCCGCCGCCATGGCGTCCAGGTCGTGGCGCGCATCGGCAGTCAGCGGCACTGCTACGGGGGTGGCCCCGGTCACGGCAGTAAGGATGGGATAGGCCTCGAAGCTGCGCCACGCGTAGATGACCTCATCACCTGGAGCGGTATATGCCTGGAGCACGTGTTGGAGTGCGGCAACTGAGCCGCCTCCGACTGCGACCGCATTGGGGGTCAGGTTCAAAGCAGCGCCGATGCGCTCGTGCAGTTCAACAGCGAACATGTCGGGATAGCGGTGGGCCGACTCCCCAGCGCGCGCAATTGCTTCAGTAACCGACGGCAGTGGGGGGTAAGGGTTTTCGTTTGACGACAGTTTGATGGGCGGCTGGCGACCAGCGGCTCCGCGCGCACCGGGCACATAACCCGGGATGGCAGCGATCGCTGGACGCGGCTTGGGAAGATCCATGTGCCCAGCATGGCAGGTGCTTAGTGCACTGGTGTGAAACACTCTTGCCATGAGGTTCTTGTTGACTACCATTGCGACCGCCTTCGCGGTATGGATTGCCACCCTTTTGCCACTAGACGTCGAGGTCTCAGGTGGCGAGGACGAGTGGTGGACTCGCGCGCTCGTATACCTAGCCATCGCAGCCGTGATTGTCGGGCTCAACGCTGTGGTGCGTCCCATCATCACCATCGTTACTCTTCCCATCACGATTCTGACTCTTGGATTGTTCTCGCTGGTGATCAGCTGGTTCATTCTTTGGTTGACGTCGTGGCTATCGGGGCACCTCGACTTCTTGAACCTGTCGCTTGGCGGGTTCTGGAAGACCCTGCTCGCGGCTCTTGTGATTGCGATTGTCTCCGCTATCGCGGGTTCGGTCCTTGGGGCCAAGCGCCGCTAGCCTCAACATTGCGCATCCAGGATTGGCACGGTGGTGCCGAGCTTGGGGTCAAGAATCGTATCCCGCATCTCGGAAGGTATCCATGGGTCCGGCTGTAGCCACCAGGGAAATGGCTGAGCAGGGCACTTTAACAGCGACGCCGGGGGTCTCATAGGATCCGGAACGGGCTTGGCCTGGGTTGCTTGCTGGGGATTAGCGGCCTCGAACGTGGGCTCCACGATTTGCCGAGTCACGTCTCTTTCTCCCAAGAACCCCGATGCGCTGTCTCGCCAAGCCCTCATCGAGGCATGGGTGGCCGCGTCTGCCGAACGCGCCGTTGCCTTGTAGTTGGTGAGCGAATGAGCGGCACTCACGGTTGCAGCAGCGGCCTTTATTTCAGGATCAGTCGATGCATTGAGATAACCGGCCACGCTCGTAACGTTAGGGAGGTCGGGGACCGGCTTTCCATCCAACCCGGTCACCGGATCCGCGTCGTGGGCGATGCCGAGGTATTGGACATTCTCATTAATCTGGGTCTGCCCTACGGGGGCCCCGGCCGCAACCGCGTGCGTGATGTTGTATCGCTCAGCGACCTCAGAGCTCGCGAGTTGCCACGCAACAATTCCCCCTTGAGAGTGCCCGACAAGCATGAGGGGCTCGCCTGACTCCACTCCCGCGGCCTCGAGCGCATCAGTCACAAAGCGAGTCGTGTCCGAGGTGCCCCCCAACACAGACTGGAAGTTCGAGTTCCAATCAAAAGTAGACGGGTGGACCAGTGAGGTGTCGTTAGTTCCTGGAATATAGACGACATGAGAGCGAGTGCCATCGTCATTAACAATCGTGTCGACGGCTACACCTCGAGCCCCCTCGTCGGGAATATCGATAATGCCCTGCAACAAGTCTTCAATACTCTCCGGACCAGAGCGTTGCGCTGGCGCGTGCTGACGGGCGGCTCCTACGTACCGGGGCTCGCCCGCGAACCGCTCCAACCCGGTCAGCACGAGGGACAAACGATTTACGGCGGTCTTGTACGGACTGAATGGCATGCCGTTTAAGTCGAAGATCCTCAGTCCAAGTTCGAGAGTACGACCATTAAAGATGTCAGTGACGCGCGGCAACCGACCAGGCATGAGGGCATCGCCCACCCATTCACCTTTTTCGCCACCTGGGCGGGTGAGTTTCCACCAACTCCCCCACGTGACCCGTGCAGGGAAGCTGACCACCCGGAGTACATCCAAGGTGGCCAATGCGTAACGTTCCCCCCTGCTCATGGCGCGACCGGCGCCGTTCTCCGCATTTTCATATGCGCGCGCGACAGCTTTAAGCCGCTGCCCCGCATCTTCCATGTCCCGCGATATACCTTTAACCCCCGCGTGACCAGTGATCGCGGCATCGACCTCGTCTCGCGCCGACACCACGTACGGACGTACCGGCGCAGTCGCACCATGTATTGCAAGGTTCGCCAGATACCGCGCTTCGCGCAACCGGAGCGAGGCCTCATCTACTTCGCTCGCGGCCGCTTCGAGCGCCCACGCGGCCCGTTCTAAGTCCTCCGTAATCGCGGCGTGCCCAGCTGCGCCACCTTTGATACCGATGGGCACTGCCGGCGCATCGGCCGTATCGCCCCTATCGCCCGTCACAGTTGGCCCCACCGCAGCGCAGCCGAACGCGCCTGGCGCCACTGGCCCTGCGCTCGCTCGACGGCCAGCTCTAGCCCGCGCAGCCGCACATGAAGCACTGCAAGTTCCGATCGATACCCCGCAGCGGCGGTCGAAACCCAGTCAAGGTCCTCCGCACGAGCCAAGGCCGTCCGAGCGCTATCAAGCGCCGCGGCAGCGTCATAAAGCGCACCGGTAGGTAGCGCCAAGGTCTCTCGTAATGCGGGATCAGGCCAAGTCATGCCGTGACGCTAAGGCGACCACCGCATCGGCCGCACGTCGCGAACACCGGATCTGTGGATAACGTATGGCCTGTCTCGCGAGAGCACATGGAACAATAGGCGCCGTGACTGCCTGGAACCCTGCTGCCCTCATCTCTTTCGCCACCGTCGAGCCCGCCATTGCGCTGGGTCCCCTCGATGGCCGCTATCGCGCCGCCGCCGCGCCGCTCGTGGACCACCTGTCCGAGCCGGCACTCAACCGTGCGCGACTCCATGTCGAAGTGGAGTGGTTCATTCATTTGTGCGAGACCGCTGCTGTACCTGGCGCCCGTGCGCTCACCGCAGACGAGACCGCGCTGCTGCGTGCCATCCCCGCCGAGTTTGGCGCTGAGGGCATTGCCGAGCACGCCGAGATCGAGAAAGTCACTGTTCACGACGTCAAGGCCATCGAGTACTACATCAAGCGCCGCCTCGGAGGCACGTCACTCGACCCGCTGCGCGAACTCGTGCACTTTGCCTGCACATCAGAAGACATCAACAACCTGTCGTATGCGCTCATGATTAAAGGCGCCGTTGAGCAGGCGTGGCGTCCCGCAGCCGGCGCACTCGTAGACGACATTGCCGCCCTCGCCCGCGCCGCCAAGTCCAAGCCCATGCTGTCGCGCACCCACGGCCAGACAGCCACGCCCACGACCTTGGGCAAGGAACTGGGCGTGCTAGCACACCGCTTGGGTCGCCAGTTGCGACGTATTGATGGCCAGGAGTACCTAGGCAAGATCAATGGCGCAACGGGAACGTATGGCGCACACACGGCTGCTGTGCCCGACACCGACTGGGTGGACGTCTCGCGCACCTTTGTCGAGGGACTGGGCCTCACGTGGAACCCGCTCACCACCCAGATTGAAAGCCACGACTGGCAGGCCGAGCTGTATGCGGACGTGGCCCGCTTTGGCCGCGTGCTCCACAACCTCACTACCGACGTGTGGACCTACATCTCGCTTGGCTACTTTGCTCAAGAGGCTGCCGTGGGCGCCGTGGGCTCGTCCGCAATGCCTCACAAGATCAACCCCATTCGCTTTGAGAACGCTGAGGCAAACCTCGAGATCTCGGCCGCCCTTCTCGATACTTTGGGTGCCACGCTCGTGACGTCACGGTTGCAGCGTGACCTCACGGATTCGACGTCGCAGCGCAACATCGGGGTGGCATTCGGTCACTCGCTGCTCGCGATCGACAATGTGCGCCGGGGCCTCAAAGCTCTGTCCGTGAACGATGCGGCGCTCGACGCAGACTTGGACGCCTCGTGGGAGGTGCTCGCGGAGCCCATTCAGTCCGCGATGCGTGCGGCGGCTGTGGCTGGCGTGGCCGGCATGGAAGACCCGTACGAGCGGCTTAAGGACCTCACGCGCGGCCAGGCGATTGACGCCGATGCGATCCGGACGTTTGTCGATTCGCTGGGGCTACCTGCGGATACGGCAGCGCGGTTGAGCAATCTCACACCAGGCACCTATGTGGGTCTCGCCGAGCGGTTAGTTGACGAATACCTGCGTTGAGTCTTGACGTGCCTACAGGAAGCGTGAGCGGACAAAAATGAGTCTTCACTTGCCTACAGGGAAGAGGCGGTTGCGGGCCGAAGTGCTCATTGTGCTGGGCCTGTCACTGGGCTACTCGGCCATCACAGCGGCGCTACGTCTGGCAGAGCGCTATCTCGCCGAGACCCCCATTGGTAATCAGACCGCGCAGCTCAACCCCACCCGCTCCCAAATCGATTACGTCGACCTCGCGCTGCAGGTGGTGCGCCTCGCTTACGTGCTGATGCCGGTCGCTCTCGTGCTCTATCTGCTCAGCGCTGGCGGCGCGAGTGCGCTCAAGCGGTTGGGGCTCACTGGCGGCCCACGCGCTGCCGGCAAGGACTTTGCGGTGGGGCTTGGACTCGCTGCCGCGATTGGCCTCCCCGGTCTCGCGCTCTACGCCATAGGCCGGGCGCTCGGACAGTCCGTGCGAATCGACACCTCGGGCTTGCCCGATGCGTGGTGGATGGCGACCATCTTGTTGTTGTCTGCAGCGGTAGCGGGCATTCTCGAAGAGACGATCGCAGTGGGCTATCTGCTTACCCGGCTCAAAGAAATGCAGTGGTCGGTGCCAGCGGCGATTGTCGCATCGGCCCTATTGCGCGGTGCCTACCACCTGTACCAAGGCTGGCCAATGGCCCTCGGAAACGTGGTGATGGGCCTGGTCTTTGCGTGGTGGTACCACCGCACAGGGCGCCTGGGGCCACTGATTCTTGCCCACTGGACGCTCGACGCCGTCGCGTTCATTGGACCTGAAGTGGTCCCAGAAAGCTGGCTGATCGAGCTAGGAATCGTGTAACCGGGCCCTACACCTCCTAGACTCACCCCATGGCCACGGAGACGTCGACGCAGGAGAGCCCTGCGCCCGACCCCTTACGCGGCGTCACTATTCACGACGTTCCGCAGTCCCGAGTGCACCGCGCTTCAGACTTAATAGCGGTTATTGGCACCGTTGTTGGCATTGTGCTCGTGCTGCTACTCGGCGCATACGCCCTTGAGACCAGCCAAGGGTTCACTGAGGACGTCCGGGGCATTTCGCGCCTTCTGCAACGGCTCTTGGTGGCACCAGTCAACATTTTCTCTGGCATCGTCACGCTCATTGTCCCCGCCGCAGTCATCATCGACCTGAGTGTGCGGCGGGAACCTCGACGCATTCTCGAAGTGCTAGCCGCTGGCGTGCTCGCGTTTGTTGCCGCCCTTGTGGCAACCCGGACCAGCCTGGAATTTGGTTCAGAAGAGCTCATCTCGAGTCTCTCGGTGCGCGATCCCGAACTCGGGATGGTCATTCAGTTGCCCGCGTACTTGGCAACCGTATCTGCGATGCTCACCGCGACCGGCCTACGCAGTACCCGGCGGGTGCTGTCGGTGTCGTGGACGTTACTGTGGATAGCCGCAACGGTTGCCTTAATCTCTGGCATCGTCACACTTCCAGCCGCCTTGACCGTATTGCTGATAGGCCGGGCGGCTGGACTCTTGCTGAGGTGGATGCTGGGCTCAACGGCCGACCGCGCCTACGGTGAAGCGCTGGTCGAAGGCATACGCCGCGCAGGCTTTGAGCCGCGCAAGCTCGTCAGGGCCGATGCGCCCAAGGGTGCCATTCTTCGCGGCAGCGCTTCGAATGGTTCAGACCCCACCTCAGTAGACGAAGTGGCGACCGCCATCGGTCGCACCCGGTCGGGGCGGGTATACGCCGTCACCACCGTTGAAGGGCACCACTTGATTGTGGGAGCACTCGACCGCGACCAGCACGCCGCTGGCTTTGTCTCGAAGTTTTGGCGCACCGTCCGATTCAGGGGTCTCGATGCTCGCGCTGAGATGAGCCTGCGTCACGCCGCCGAATCGACCGCACTGGCCTCGCACGCTGCCCGTACCGCCGGTGTGAGAACTGCGCGCGTACTTGGCATGAGCCAAGCACGCGACACCATGATTACTGTCTACCAACGGCCAGTTGCCTCCCGGGCACTGTGCGACGTGCCTGTCGAAGACATCAGTGACGAGCTGTTGGATGCCATCTGGGACGAAGTGATGCGCGCGCACGAGGCCGGGATCGCGCACCGGTCTTTGAGTGCGCAAACCATCCTCGTGGGCGATGACGACGCTACCGGTCAACCTCTGGTGTGGCTCACCACCTGGGAGCTCGCGGAGGTTGCTTCGTCCACCTTGTCGCGCCGCATTGACGGTGTGCAGGTATTGGCCGCGACTGCGACATTAGTAGGGGCCGAGCGCGCGGTGAGCGCCGCGTTCCGGGCAATCGGTGACGAGGTTGTCGAGCAGGTGGCGCCACTATTGCAGGGAATCGTATTGCCGCGTGAGACGCGCCAGGCCGTCAAAGCGAATAGCGGTTTGCTGCAAGAGATGCGCACATTGATTGTGAAGCGCCTGCCAGAAGCCAATATTGAACAGCAAAACATCGCCCGCTTTGGGTGGCGCACCGTGTTCACCTTCGCGGCAGCCATGGTGGCAGCCTTCCTAGTGATTGGCTTTTTCAATGCGCAAGAAGTCGTTGCGGCACTGCAGCAGGCAAGCCCCTTATGGATTCTGAGTGCCTTCCTGTGGTCGCTACTCACCTTCGTCGGGGCCGCACTAGCCATGCTTGCGTTCTCGCCCGTGAAGCTGCCATGGATACGGGTGACCTTGGTGCAGGTGGCGGCGGCATACATCGCAGTCGCTGTTCCGGCTGGGGTGGGGCCTGCCGCGCTTAACTTCCGGTTGCTGACAAGGCGACGCACCCCGGCGCCGCTAGCTGTCGCGACGGTGGCCCTCGTGCAAGTGAGTGCCATCGTCGTCACCGTCGTGGGTCTCATAGCGCTCACGCTCGTGACTGGGTCAGAGGGGACCCTCGCAGCGCTACCCTCCACCACAGTGTTGATGGGCTTAGGCGCGGTGGGGCTCGTGATTGCCCTGGCCATGCTGGTGCCACGCATGCGGCGCTGGGCGCTCGCCAAAGTGCTACCGCCACTTCGGCAGATCTGGCCCCGCCTTGTCCAGGTACTTGGGCAGCCGGGCCGCCTCGTCATGGGCTTGGTCGGCAACGTCTTGCAAACCATTGCCTACGTGGGTGCCTTCTATTGCACGCTCGTGGCTTTTGGCCAAGAGCTCGCGATCGTGGACGTCGCGGTGGTGTTCTTCTTGTCCAGCGCGGTGGGAGCCATTGTTCCTACTCCTGGTGGCTTGGGTGCCGTCGAAGGCGCCCTGATCGCGGGTCTGTTCTCAGCAGGGATCCCGTTGTCTGTCGGGACACCCGTGGTCATCGTCTATCGCTTGATCACGTACTGGGTGCGCATTCCGCTCGGCTGGTCTGCGATGCGCTGGCTGCAAGCCAAGGGCGAGCTCTAACGCCCTGGGTTTCGCCCAGCTGCAGTACCCCAGAAGGACTCCGAGCCCCTTACTGCCACAGAGCGATCAGCGCTCGCTCAACGTCAGTGCCTAAGCGCAAGCCAAAATGCTCCCCGACCACGGCGGGGAGTTCACTCCCACTGACAACCTGGGACGAAAGGTCAGAATGCGCATCGGCCGTCTTGAATTCCAACCCGATGAGTGCCCGCTCGAGGTTTTGGTCCCTACCCACAAGAATGGGGCGCTGCACAAACGGTGACTGTGGACTGTGCGACGTGATGAAGTTCGCGCCCTCGACATCGACCAGATGGACCGGCTCTTCCCTGAAGATGTAGCGCGTAGTCCACTTACCCCCACGCAGCTCGCGCAGTTGCCACGCGCCCGTAGAGTCCCTGCTGATGTCGAACGTCCATACGCCTTGCGAGACGGCACCTGCCTGCTCCAGTGATAGCGGCTCAAGTAGCCCAGAGCCAAAGCCGACATCGACGAGCCAGGCCTGGCCATCCAGCTCTACCGTGAGAACCAAATGTGAACGTGGCCGCGGCCCGTCATCCGGATCGCCAACCCGTGCGAGGAACCGGTTCACGCGGTAGCCAAGTCGCTCGAGTGCCGCAGCCATCAACAAGTTCTGCTCGTAGCAGTAACCACCACGGCGCCGGTACACAAGTTTGAGTTCAATGTCAGCAAGGTCCACTGAGACGGCCCTGCCGAGCAGCACATCAAGGTTTTCAAAAGGGATAGTGGCGATATGGGCGCGGTGAAGAGCCCTCAGCGTGGTGAGGTTTGGCTGAGCGTTGCCCTGGTAGCCGATGCGCGCAAGGTAGGCGTAGAGGTCCAGTTGGTTTACGGCCCACTCCTCGTTCAGTTGGCTTGGCAGGACAGGCGCGGTAGATGCTTCGGTTGGACCACTCGCACCGTGCTCTCCGGTATCCCGATCTAACGTGCTCGCGCGTGGCACCAATGCCGTATCGAGCAACGTTCTTGTCGGATCTTCATGGGGCTGTAAGAGCGCGTTCGCCAAGACGCGGCCCTTCTCTCGGATAGGTTGACGCACCGAGGTAATGCCCGCGTGGGCAGCAATATCTAGATCATCAAATCCTGTGACGGCAACGTCGACGCCTGGTGCAAGACCACGCTGGGTCAGTGCCTGAGCGATGCCGGCGGCGAGAACATCACTGTCCGCCGCGATGGCATGAGGTTGCATTTGGGCATCAAGAATCAGCTGCGCCGCTGCGGCTCCCGCGCTGACGGTATTGCCCCCGACTGCCACCACCTCCACCGTCGCGCCCCTGCCCAGACCTTGGGTTATTCCCTGGGCTCGCAAGCGGGAGTAGGTGTGCAAGATATCTGGGTCCGGGTCAACCGTCACCGCACCAGCGGCAGTGCGTGCGCCCACCACGATCGCAACCTTTGTCGCCGCTCGCTCTGCCAAATGCTCGCCTACCAAGCGGCCCGCGGCAAGGTCGTCGATGACGGCGCAATGGCCGTGCGTGCTCTCGGTCGAGAGCGCGACCGGCAGCCCGCGCTCGAGAACCGCCTGAATCGCGGGAGAGGTATCGTCGAGCCCGTCCGCAATCACGCCATCGACCACGGCCTGCCGGGCAGACTCAACATCTGCCTGGGGGATCAGCACTAAATCCGTGCGGTGACTCGCCAAGACTTCACTCATTCCTCGCATGAGCTCGATGCAATAGGGATCTGAAAACACGTACTCAAGAGGCGTAGAGAACATCACGCCTATGGCTCCCACTCGGCGTGTACGTAAAGAACGGGCAGCCGGGTGTGGGCCTGCGTAACCGAGCTCGCGAGCAACTGCGAAGATCTTCTCGCGCACCTCCACCGAGAGCTGGTCGGGGCGGTTGTATGCATTGGAGACGGTGGATACCGAGACGCCCGCGCGGGCGGCCACGGAACGTAAGTTCGCCTTTGCCATGATCATCCTTCTGCTCTCGGGGCCAACGCTCTCTGAAACGATTTACTAGAACGATTCAGATTAGTGTGACGACTCTAGCGCTACGACGGGCGAACGTCTAGACATACTCACGACACGGCGAGGGCCCTTGCCACGCAAGCAAGGGTGACAGCGAGGAACACTCGCCTCCGCACACCCACCTCCGCACACCCATCGCTGGGCGCCGCACGAGATTACATATCTGGTGCCATGTCGGCGAAGTGTGCGTAGTCCTTGCGGAAAGCGACCTGAATGGTGTCCGTTGGCCCAGCACGGTGCTTCGCGACAATAAAGTCGGCCTCGCCCGGACGGTTCTCACGGTCATACATGTCGTCACGGTGCAGCAAGATCACGATGTCTGCATCTTGCTCGATCGCGCCAGACTCACGCATATCTGACAGCATTGGCTTCTTTTCGGTGCGCTGCTCAGGGCCACGGTTCAGCTGCGAGATCGCGATGACCGGCACTTCGATCTCTTTGGCGAGCAACTTGAGTGCACGCGAGAACTCAGAGACCTCTTGCTGACGGGACTCGACCTTACGGCCCGAACTCATGAGCTGCAGGTAGTCGACAACCACAAGACCCAAATTGTGTTGTTGCTTAAGGCGCCGGCACTTGGCACGGATCTCCATGAGCGACATGTTGGGGGAGTCGTCGATGAACAGCGGGGCAGCGGAGACTTTCGCGGCCGTCTGCGCGAGCCGTTCCCAGTCGTTAGGCCCCATGGGACCTTTAGTCAGGTGTGAAAGCTTGACGCCCGCCTCTGCTGACAGCATGCGCTTGGTGATCTCTTCACGGCTCATTTCGAGCGAGAAGATCACCGATGTCTTGCCGTGGTCGATGGATGCCGCGCGTGCCACGTCCAGGCCCATGGTCGACTTACCGACCGCGGGCCGTGCGGCAATCACAATCATTTGGCCTGGTTGGAATCCACCTGTGAGGTCATCAAGTTCACGGAACCCTGTGGGGATTCCCAGCATTTGGCCATCGCGGCTCGATGAGGCCTCGACTTGTTCGAGGGTGTGCTCCATGACGTCACCGATAGACAGGTAGTCCTCGGTGTTGCGGCGCTCAGTGACAGAGAAGATCTCAGCTTGAGCACCGTCGACGACCACGTCAACCTCAGCACCCTCCGAGTCGTAACCCATGGCAGCAATACGCGTGCCGGCCTCGACTAGTCGGCGCAGAATTGATTGCTCGCGCACCAGGCGCCCGTAGTAACCAGCCGATGCGGCCGAGGGCACCATAGCGATGAGCGTGTGGAGGTACTCTGCTCCTCCAACCCGGCCAAGCTCGTTAGAGCGCTGCAGTTCCGCTGCCACCGTCAGCGCATCTACCGGGTCACCAGAGTTGTAGAGCTTGGTGGCGACATCAAAAATCGTCTCGTGCGCGGGCTTGTAGAAATCGTCCCCGCGAACAGACTCGATAACGTCCGCCATCGCGTCTTTAGACAGCAACATGGAGCCAAGCACGGACTGCTCTGCTTCAAGGTTTTGAGGTGGGAGGCGATCAAAGGTAGTGCGGTTGGATCCGTACGACTGCTCAGGACCGTAAGAAGACTCAAGCTCTTCAATAGACATGCAGCGCACGCCCTCCCGTTCTTCGATCACTCTGGAGTAGCCCCGGTGGCGACTCACTACTGTGAGTATCTCGCGGGGGTCTGACACGTCAAGGTAGGCGGTCCCGCTCGGCGACACAAATCGTCGTGTGCACAACTTTGTGACAATCGTGGATACATCCGCTATTCACAGTGGAGGAGTTGTGGATAACGTTCGTGTATACCTGTGGACGAAAATGTGGAATATGTGCGGTGTTTGCGAATATGCCGGTATTTATCAGGGACTTTGAGTCTCCCCAGACTGTGGATAGCGCCAAAACAAAGACTCTCGGCGTGTCGCATCTGGGCGTGTCGCTCTTTGTTATCCACAGGTTGCATCACCCCTGGTGTGAGGCTCGGCCACCGTCAGGCACGACCACTGGAGACGCCGCAATCCCGCCCACACAGGCCAAAGGCCCGGCCCCGCGCTAGGCGGAACCGGGCCTTCGAGCAACGAATTACTTCGCTGCGACTACCTGCACCTCAAGGGACGCAGACACCTCGTCGCGCAGGGTGACCTGCACGGTGTAAGTGCCAAGAGCCTTGATGGGCTGGGCGATGTGGATGCGACGCTTGTCCACCTTCACGCGGTTGCCAAGGGCAGCCGCGATGTCAGCAGGCGTCACGGCACCGAACAGGCGACCGGAGTCACCCGACTTTGCCTCAACCTTGACGGGGTTCGCCTGGATCGAGTCACGGGCCGCCTGGGCCTCTTCGACGCTGGCGATCTCCTGGTCACGACGCGACTTGCGTAGCGCCTCAATCTGCTTCTCGGCACCTGCCGTCCACGGGGTGGCCAGCTTGCGGGGGACGAGGAAGT
>CAZHTO010000026.1:0-3950 GCA_964535845.1 uncultured Demequinaceae bacterium
AAGACTCGAAGGGCCGTGCGCAGCTCGAGGCCTTCATCGCGGGCGAAGCTGAGCGGTAACACTCACTCGTTGTTGTCAAAAGGCCCGGGTCACCTCATGGTGACTCGGGCCTTTTGCGTTGGCGTTGAGGGGGAGACGATCAGCGACCCATGTTGTGCAGGCTGAGCGGGAACGCCACCAACAAGAAAAGGCAACCACCCACGACCCACCGCTCGTCCATTCCGATAAGCACCAACACCGCAGCTAGTGACACATAGAATCCGTTGCCCATCGCAATGGTGCCGTTGACGCGAGCTTTACGCACCTCTCCACGCGCCTGATCGTCAGTGCTTGGCGCTCTCCAGGTCGCCCGATCAAACAGTTGCCACTGAGACAGTGCGACAAGGGCAATCCCGAACACTATGGCCACCGCCGCAAGCCACCAGAGCGGGCCCAACACGAGCACAGCCGCTAAGGCGACGCCAGCGAGCACCGAAAAAACCACGATGCCCGGGACGTAGTAACGGCGTTTGCGTGCCCCGAGCGCCCACTTTTCTTCGGTCGTGAGCGGTAAACGGGCCGGCTCCGGGATCTCATTAATGTGCCAGTCGGCTGGTGTCGAGTCATTACTCATGCGCCGACCATAGCGGTCCACGCACGTGCTGGAAAGACCCAGTTAGTCCACGATGACCGCACGCTCAATCGCCGCCGGCACAGGCAGGTCCCCACTCACCAGCTCCCACTGGTGACCGACCGTCTCTGGCCGAGTCAAGCAGTCCGCAATCACATGCGCCACATCAGCCCGCGGAACGCTGCCTCGCTCAACCTTCGGTGCGATAGTGACGCGGCCCGTCGCTGGCTCATCAAGTAGCCCTCCGGGACGGATGATGGTCCACTCCAGGCCCGAGTCCCGCACAGCTGCGTCACTGTCGCGCTTGGCCTCGACATAGGCCTTCCACACCGGCTTAGTGTCCTCAGGAAGTGGCTCATCGACGCTCATCGCAGACACCTGAATAAAACGTGAAACACCCGCAGCCTTGGCGCCGGCGATGGACTTAGTCGCACCTTCGAGGTCGACGGTACGTTTGCGCTCGATGTTGCCGTCAGGCCCACCACCCGCTGCGAACACCACCGCGTCGCAACCTTCGAACGCTGCCGCGAAGTCTGCCTCTGTCGAGTTCTCAATATCCAGCTCGCGGGGCTCAGTCCCCATCGCGGCCAAGTCAAGGAGTTGCTGCTGTTTGCGTGCAAGGGGAACCACGGTGTGACCGCGGCTGGTCAAGATCGGAATGAGTTGGAGGGCCACTTTGCCGTGACCGCCCACAATGGCGATGCGCTGAGGAGTAGTAGTCATACCTCCACCATGCATGGCGCAGCCCAGCGTTGCACGTCGGTTCGCGCTCAGGTGAAGCGGGAATGCGGCTTCGCCACACCCGTCCACCCGAAAAGCCGAACTGGGCGAACTGGAAGAACTGGGAGAGCTGGCGACCCGCGCATCGGCCGAATGCAATCACGTCAGTCCATGGCCCTAGGCTGGCGCCATGTCATTCACGCGCGATCTCAGCCGGCTATGGCGCGCGCGTGGATTTCGCCGCCTCACGTACGTGCGGCTGCTGTCGCAAGGTGGCGACGGCATGTTTCAAGTGGGGATTGCGGCGGCGTTCTTCTTTGACCCCACCACTGCGGCCACGCCTGGCGCGATCGCGGCAGGGTTCGCGGTGTTGCTCGCCCCGTTCACCATCGTCGGTCCATTCGTGGGGCCACTCATTGACCGCTGGCAGCGGCAACACATTCTGGTGATCGGTAACCTCGTGCGACTCGGGCTGGTCATAGGGATCTGTCTATTGCTGGTGTTCGACGGTCCGCAATGGTCGCTCTACGTCGTCGCGCTGCTGACACTCTCGGTCAACCGCTTTTTGCTCGCCGCGATGACCGCGGGCCTACCGCGCGTAGTTGACCGCGAAGACTTGCTCGCCGCGAACGCGATTATGCCCACCCTCGGGACCATCGCTGCAGCCATCGGTGGCGCCATCGGGGGCATCGTGACGTTCTTTGCCCCGCAGGCTACGGACGTGGGACTGGCCTTCGCCGCTTTGGCCATGGCGGGCGTCGCATTTGGGCTGGCCTCGTGGGCAACCTTGCTCATTGGGCGCGGGGACCTGGGGCCCGTCAACCCTCTCGAGCGCCTCGAACTGCGCGCCCAGGCCCGGCAACTCGTCAGCGAACTGAGCTCGGCGGTGCGCTACCTGCATGGCCGAGTCACGCCCATGCACGCGCTCATAGTGATGGCGACCCAGCGGCTGCTCTACGGAATGATGTTCGTCGCGTCGATTCTGATCTCGCGCCACGTGCTCGGAGACCCCGACCGGCCCGAAGAGGCGCTCGGGAGGTTCACGATCGTCGTGGCTTTCGCGGCGATTGGCTTTGGGCTCGCTGCCGTCGTGACACCCATGATGGGCTCGCGCTTTACGCGGCACCAATGGATTGTGTTGTGCCTACTCGTAGGCGCCGCGGGTCAAAGCCTGCTCGCGATCTCGGCCCAGCCGTGGGCACTCTTCAGTGCGGCGATCGTCGTGAGCTTCGCCGTGCAAGGTGCCAAGATCGCCGTCGACACCATCGTCCAGCGCGATACCCACGATGGCATGCGGGGACGGGCCTTCACGCTCTACGACATGGCATTCAACGTCGCGTTCATCTCGAGCGCTGTGATTGGTGGGATCGTGCTCCCAGACGACGGCTACTCGCGGCCGCTCATGGCGACACTCGTGGTGCTCTACGTGGTGACTGCAGTGGTGTTCTCACGGGTGCCGCGGGAGCCAGCCGCCGCATCGGCCCCTGTGCCCTCGCCCCCTGCGCCTTCCCCCGCCTCCCCGCCCTCTTCCCCCTCCCTGTAGGAACGTCAGGACTCATTTTTCGCTGGTTCAGCATCCTGTAGGAACGTCAGGACTCAAGCGACGTGCGAGATTTCTCCAAGGTGCCCACGTGCGCGTAACACTTCTAGAGCGACGGAGCGGCACCATCCTGGCCGGCTCATCACGTCGACAAATCCAAACCTGACGGTGAGGATTCCCAGCGTGGCCACCAGAGCATCACGAATCTTGTCCTCCCGTTGTGCGGTGCGCGACGAGTGGCTGCTGTCCCCGTCAAACTCAAAAGCTGTGCGCGAGGGGTGATGGTAGGCGTCAAGCCTGAACCGTTCCTGCCCTATCCGCACGCGGTGCTGTCGCACCACATCAGCAAACTCGGCTCCTGTGAGCACCGTCGTCGCGCCATGCTCCTCGAGAAAGCTCTCGATGCCCTCGGAGGCGTGGACGAGCAGTTCGACCAGGCGCCCCCGCCCTCGCACCCGCGGCAGCTTCTGCAAAAGGTCTAGAGCACGCTCGGGGCTCACTCCACCATTTGCACACGCACGGTAAACGAGACTGCTCCGCGCATCGGCCGAATGCCACTGCGCTGCATGGATGAGCGCCAATTCTGGCTTGACCACCATGAGTCCTTCACCCATCTGACCGCGTTCGAAGGGGAGCGTCTGGCTTGTCACTCGGAGCCAGGGCGCAATTGTTCGGTGATGGCCCCTTGGCACGACGACACCGATGGGCCCGTCTCCAGCAGGGTGCAGTCCCCAGGCGTCGAGAGCTGCCAGGCCCGTGACCGCCGACCCAGGTGGTGCCCACATCGATGCCGCACGAGCACGCACGTAGGTGGACTCTGCGTGCTCGCTGCGCGCGTATAAGTCGGGGAGCACCTTCGTGATCTCCCCGCGGCTCAACAGGCCGGCTAGCCCATTGCGACTGAAAACGCGGAGAAGCTCACTACGCCGGAAGGGCCCGAGCCCAGGACTGATCTCGTCGAGTTTGTCGATATTCACAGATCTCTGTCTAGCGGCTCGACGCTCGCCGTGGGGGTCTCGAGAGAAATCTGTGGATAGCTTGCGGGGAGATGAGTCCTGAGGCTCCTACAGGATGCGGAAC
>CAZHTO010000026.1:4050-19162 GCA_964535845.1 uncultured Demequinaceae bacterium
GAGCCAGGGTCCAGTTAGCGCGCCGCCCACCAAGCGAGCAACTCTTCGCGCGCGCGTTCTTCTCCCAGCGGCCCATGCTCCATGCGCAATTCGAGCAAGAACTTGTGCGCCTCGCCTACCTCACGGCCAGGCCGTAACCCAAGCGCTTCCATGATCTGGTTGCCGTCCAGATCGGGACGTATCGAGTCGATCTCTTCACGTTCGCGCAGCTCTGCGATGCGCGCCTCGAGATCGTCATACGCAAACGACAGGCGGTCGGCCTTGCGACGGTTGCGCGTGGTGACGTCTGCGCGGGTAAGTCTGTGCAGGCGCTCGAGCTGATCGCCGGCATCGGTGACATAACGGCGGACGGCTGAGTCAGACCAACGCGCATCCGCGTAGCCGTGGAAACGCAAGTGCAACCCCACGAGGTGGGCCACCGCGGCGATGGTGTCCTTATCAAAACGCAGGGCCTTCATGCGTTTAGTGGCCATCTTGGCGCCCACCACCTCGTGGTGATGGAAGCTCACGCCGCCCCCAGGTTCAAGCCGTCGGGTCGGAGGCTTTCCGATGTCATGCAGCAACGCGGCAAGGCGCAGAATCAGATCGGGCGCCGGTACCGGGCCGTCCGCATCAGTCTCCAGCTCGATCGCCTGTTCGAGAACCGTGAGCGTGTGCTGATAAACGTCTTTGTGGTGGTGGTGTTCATCGACTTCGAGTTGCAACGCGGGGAGCTCGGGCAACACGTGCTCGGCTAGACCCGCGTCGACGAGGGCGACGAGCCCTGCGCGCGGTGCGTTACCCAACATGAGTTTGGTGAGCTCATCACGCACGCGCTCGGCAGACACGATGTCGATACGGGGCGCCATCCGCGACATCGCGGCGAACGTCGCGGGCTCGATGTCGAACCCCAGTTGCGAGGCGAACCGTGCGGCGCGCATCATCCGCAATGGGTCGTCGCCAAAGGACACCTCGGGGTCAATCGGTGTGCGGAGCAGGCCGCCACCCAAATCTTCTAGCCCGCCGTGGAGGTCGACAAACTTAAAGCTAGGGAGCAGCACCGCCATGGCGTTGACGGTGAAGTCCCGCCGGGCGAGATCACCTTCAAGCGTGTCTCCAAAGGCGACTACGGGCTTACGGGTGGCGCCGTCGTATTCGTCGGCCCTGAACGTCGTAATTTCGACCACGAGGTCTCCGTGCCGGCCGCCGATGGTCCCAAAATCGCGCCCCATGTCCCACGTCGCACGAGTCCACCCGCGCAGAAGCCGCTCGGTCTCGTCAGGCCGCGCAGAAGTCGCGAAGTCAAAGTCAGAGGACGACCGGCCCAAGAATGCGTCGCGCACGGGCCCGCCCACGAGCGCAAAGACGTGTCCCGCCTTATCGAACGCTTGCGCCAGCTCCACCAGTGGCGCGGGCAGTGCGCCCCAGATTGCCTCGGCGCGGGCGCGTAAAAGGTCCATTGAGGGGAGTGGGGTGGGCGAAGTCACGGGGAACAGCATTACAGACATCAGCCGGTTGGTCACTCAACACGTGCATTCGAGATGGTCACTCCGGGGGGTCACTCTGCGCGGCTGGCACCCTCAAGGTACGGGCCTCGTTAGAGTTGGCGCATGCCCCGCATGCCCGATCCGCGCTCTGACGCGACGCCTCTGCCTCCTGGCGGACACGCGTTGCGGCGGCGCCGGTCTTCGCCCCCGCGGGCTGAGGGAGCAGTGCAGCGAGCGGCGCAATTGCCCGTCTCGAACGAAACATCAGCAGGGGGTATCGCAGTGCGGGTCGAAGATGGGGTGGCGTTGGCCGCGTGCATTGGGCGACGTAATAGGGCAGGCCGGCTTGAGTGGTGCTTGCCTAAGGGTCATATTGAGGGCGAAGAGACTCCTGAAGAGGCGGCGATTCGCGAAGTTGCAGAAGAGACCGGTATTACTGCGGAAGTGATCCAACCCATAGGCGTCATCGATTACTGGTTCACGGGTGACGATCGCCGGGTCCATAAAGTCGTCCACCATTACCTTTTGGAAGCGAAAGGCGGCTACATCACTACCGAGAACGACCCCGATCGCGAGGCCGAGGTTGCTGAGTGGATCCCGGTGCACACCCTCGGTTCGCGCCTGGCCTTCCCCAATGAACGGAAAATTGCGCGCGCCGCTGCTGAGTTATTGGCGATCGGCCCGTGAAGCGAATTGTCGCCGCTATAGCGGCGCTAGTGACCGTCGCCGCCTTCTCACCGGCAGCTGCTGGGGCAACAAATACGGCCGATGCGCCCGTTCCGTCCGTTGTGACGCCCACCGTAGTGACGCCCACAGTTGTTGCTGCTGACGGGTCGTTGTCGGGTGAGTTGACTGACCTCGCTGGGATGCCTTTAGGGATCGGCGACCGGTTGCAGGCGACTGTTACCGCGACCAACACGGCGTCCGTCGCGCACGATGATGTGGCGTTGCGACTGGATTTGACTGCAGAGCCGCTTACGTCGCACCGTCAGCTCGCAGCGTTTCTCGATGACCCGAGCACCATCACCATGCGAGCGGCCGCGCAAGAGCCGCCCGTGGCTGAAGACACGGGCGTTGAGGAGACGGGGGCTGAAGAGACAGGGAATGAAGCCCGCGAGCAGACTGCCGGTCAGGGCGATAGCTTCTCGCAATCAGGTGACAACACACAGTCTGATGAAAACGCGCAGTCCGGCAATACTTCGCAGTCGGATGAAAACACACAGTCGGATGGCGACGATGAGGAGCCTCCAGAGCCAGTCGGTGTCAGGATCGCACCGCAGTCATCGCGCTCTTTCACGCTTGATCTGTCGGCGGCTGAACTTGAGCTCCCTGCTCGCGGGTGGGGTGTGTACGGCGCGAGTGTGACGTTGGTGGTGGACGGTGCCGACGTTCCGGTCGACAGTTTCCCGGTGGTGTGGGGTGGTGACTCGGTTCCTACGCTGGATCTCGCAGTGATTGCGGCGGCGTACGGCACTCCTAGCCGCATTCTGGGGGTACTCGAGGCGTCGAACCTTCCAGGGGTGGCTACTGCAGTAGATGCGACTACGCTCACGAACGCCGCGATGTTCGATTACGGTCTGCTCGAGCGCGAGGTCTTCCGGCTCCCAGGCAAGAGCCCTGACTTGTCGTCTCTCGCGCATGCGGCCGACGATGCGTTGGTGCCGCTGTCCTTATCGCTACCGGCAGGCAGCAATGTGGGCCACCTTGACTCGGCGCCGTGGCTTGCGTTGCCCGCAGTGCTTGATGGCCAATCCGTGGCTCACGCCACTGACTTAGGTGCGGCTGCGGTGGTGGCGAGTCCCCGTGCCACTGGCTTTAGTGTGTTGGCGACCGCTGCTGACTCGGCCGTCGTGGGGGTCGATGGGGGTCAAGTGTTAGTGCCGAACGCCCCGCTGACCCAGGCGGTTGCGACGTATAGGCCGGGCACCCTTGCGGCTCAGGCGCGTGCGGTTGCGGAGTCTGCTTTGTTGGCAGGAGAGCAGGGCGGTGCTCCTGGGCTTGTGGTCCTTGACCAGGCTTGGCCGGCGACACCTCCCACCACTTCGGCTTTGAGTGCGTTGCTTGACGCTCCGTGGGTGTCGCCAGTGTCTGTGGCCCAAGTGCTTGCGGAACCTGGTCCCGTGGTGAGCCTGACAGATGTTCTCGATGCGGCTGGCGATCTGTCGGAGGAAGGTATCGCGGCTCTGACCCGACGCCTGGTTCGCCTCACGCTGCTGTCAACCGTTACTGCGTCGCCGGCAGATGCGGTCACTCAGTGGGGAGAAGGGCTGCTGAGTGGAGTTGCCGTCACCATGCGCGGTGAGACTGCAGCCCGCGAGCTCGCACTGACCTCCGCTATCGCGGACGCAGATGACACCTTGGCGGCATTGCGTATCGCCGAAAGTTCGGACCTCAACCTGCTGGCTGAGTCTGGTGACATTCCCGTGAACCTTGTGAATGGCCTCGATTATGACGTCACGGTGACTGTGGATCTGAGGAGCTCGTCTCCCAACCTGCAGGTGCTCGATTCGCCTGTTGTCACGGTGCCTGCCAACTCGAACGTGGTGGCGCTGGTCCCCGTTGAGGCGGTCTCGAGTGCAAACGTGCACGTGTCAACAGCGCTGAGAAACGCTGAGGGACTGTTAGTGAGCGACGTCCAGACTTACTCGGTGCGGGTGCGCGCGGACTGGGGCAATGCCGCGACTGCTGTATTCACGGTGATGCTCGTGTTGTTGCTCGTCGCGGGAATCATCCGCACCATCCGGCGCGGACGTAAGGACACCCGGGCAGAACCGGCACCTGCGCCGGACATTGCGCCACCAGCCGCTCCAGCCGTCCCGGCCCCCAGAGAAGGTGACCGTGACTGAAGAACCCACGGGCGCATCGGCCGCTGCTGAGCCGCCCAGGCAATCGTTGCGCCGCGCGACCGCGGTGATGGCCTCAGGGACGGCGGTTTCGCGCGTCTTAGGCCTGGTGCGGAACATGCTGTTGGCTACGGCTATTGCCGTCAACTTTGGGGTTGCTAACGCATACGACGTCGCTAACAGACTGCCCAATGCGTTCTTTGCGATCTTGGCTGCTGGCGTGCTTAACGCTGCCCTCGTGCCACAAATTGTCAAGGCGTTCCAGCGTGCCGACGGGGAGCGCACGGTCCACCGCATTCTGACCATCGGTGGCGTTGTCACGCTTGGTGCGACGGTGCTTTTGACGGTGTCTGCCCAAGTGTGGGTGTCGCTCTTTACTCACGACTGGTCACCAGAGATGGTTGCCCTCGCGACGGCGTTTTCGTACTGGTGTATTCCGCAGTTGTTCTTTTACGGCCTGTACACGTTGCTGGGCCAAGTACTGAATGCACGGTCGCAGTTTGGGCCGTTCATGTGGGCGCCGGCTCTCAATAACGTGATCTCCATCGTGGGCTTGCTGATTTTCATCGCGATGTTTGGCCGGTTCGATGAAGGTAGCGCTCTCGCAGCACCGCAAGCGTGGACGCCCGGTTCGATCGCGTTGCTGGCAGGGGTTGCCACGCTAGGTATCGCGGCGCAAGCACTGATATTGATCATTCCGATGGTGCGCGGCGGGTATCGATGGCAGTGGCGCTGGCGCGGCCCCAAGGGTGAGCTCACGGTCATTGGTCGCGTTGCTGCCTGGGCATTGGCGGCAGTGGGCGTTGAGCAAGTGGGCGTGTTGCTCGTGACGCGTGTGGCCACGGCGGCTGGTGCCATCCCCGCATCTACGGGGGCCGATGCGGCAGTCACCTTTGCAGGTAACGCCGCCTATACCCAGGCTTTAGCTCTGTATTTGCTACCGCATTCACTGGTGACGATTTCGCTGGCAACTGCGATGTATACAGCGATGGCGGGGCGGGTGGCGCGCGGTGACATGGCGGGGCTTCGGAGGGACCTCTCGCATGGCCTGAGGGCTATCGGTGTCTTCACTGTTTTTGCGACGGCGGCAATGCTGGTATTTGCCCCATACCTGGTGCGCATGGCGCTACCGACTATTCGCAGTGACGAGGCCGAGTCGATCTCACGGGTGCTGATGGCCATGGTGATTGGCCTGGTGCCGCTTGGCGCCACCGTCCTTTTCAAACGCGTCTATTTTGTGCTCGAAGACGCCAAGTCGATTTTCTTTATGCACATCCCGATGACGATCGCCTGGGTTGCCATCGCATACGGCTTTCAAGCATTCACGCATCCACGGTGGTGGACTATCGGGGTAGGGCTGGGGCTCGCGGCTTCTAACGTCGTAGGCGTCGCCTTACGTGCGGGTGGCCTCCGCAAAATCTTGGGTGGCCTCGATGGCCGTCGCGTGCTCACCCTGCACGCTAGGGCATCGCTCGCTGCGCTGATTGCTGCGGCAGTGACCTGGCCGTTGCTGACCTTGGTCGCCCCTAATCCAGTGACCGAGTTGCAAGGTTACGGTGACTTGCCTCTCGCTATTGGGGTGATTGCGATTGGTGGGACCTTCATGATGGGAATCTATGCTGCGGGCCTGTGGGTACTGCGAGTACAAGAGGCTCGCGATGTTGCCCGTCCTATTCTGCGCAGGCTTGGTCGCCGTTAGGATGGCATTTAGCCCTTTTTGACCAGATCTATTCGAGGAGTTGGGACGTGTTTGCTGGCGCAACGCTAGGTCGCCGCTTCACGTTTGTACGTCCCGACACGAGCGAACTGCCTGGTAGCGAGCAGTGGATCGCTCAAGACCAGCGTCAATCTCTTGACGTTCGAGTGCAGATTGTCACCTCGAGTGACCCCAATGCTGTGCGTCAGGCGGCGGTGCGAGCTGCCCAAGTGCGAGACGTGCGTTTTGCACGAGTCCGCGCCTCAGGACGTGAAACTGTCGCCGGCACACGCATCACCTACGTGGTCACTGAGGTTCCCACGGGTCTTGCGCTCAGCACCATCGTTGGACGCCGGATTGTGTCCCCTCCGGTTGCAGCCGCGATTGTCGGAGAGGCGGCCCGCACCCTGGGTGTGGCAGCCAGGCTTGGCGTGCACCACGGCTACCTACGTCCGGCAGCCTTGCATATCGCACCCACGGGGCGAGTAGTAATTTCTGGACTGGGCACCGACGGCGAGTTGGCTACGCAAGCTGGCCTTGCGAAAGCCCCTTCGGAACAGGCCGATGCGCGGGCTTTGGCACGCTTACATCTCACGTTGGTGACGGGCCTCGACCCAGACGAGGTGACCGTAGGCGACCTTCCCACTTCACTGAGCCTGCAGGCGGCCAACCTGGCTCGCTCGACGATCGCGGGGACCGGGCCGCAGGCCGTAGCGGACGTCGCTCGCGCCATGGGCCCAGCAGACGCGGGGGCTTTACGCACCTTGCGGACAGACGTGGCCTCCTTGCCGGCTGCCCCTGGCGTAGATCTTGGCCCGGGGCCCACCGGTGCGGCACTCGCTGGCACGAGCGTGGCTATCGCGCCGGCCACGCTTGCCCTCGCGCAGCAACTCGCCGCAGCGACCACAGCTGTGCTTACTGCGCCTAGTCTTGCGGACGCTATCCGTGCAGGTCGTCTCGATCGTGCGGCCATGGCGAGCATCGCAGATCCCAGCGATGACGACGACAACGCCATCCCTGCAACGGCAGAAGAAGCGGCGCAGTACTCGGCGCGCACCCGGCGGGTTGTCGCACGCAAGTCCCACGAACCACTCGGGCTCGACACCTGGAACGTTATTGCCGCCGAACAAAACCGCGGCACGCCACCCTCCGTGGTGCAGGCAGTATTCGAATGGCTCCTCAGGCGCCGGCCCAGCTCTGTTGTTCTTGAAACGGCAGCCGAACAAGCCCGTCATCGTGCTCGGCGCGAGGCACCCATCCGCTCGGGACCGGTACTGATCAGCGTGTTCATCGCCGTCACCCTCGTGGTCACCATTGTTGCGTGGGAAACACTGTTCACGCCGCTCAACCCCGATGGGGGACAAGACGCCGACCCCCTGAGCCCTTACCCACAGTTCACTTTCTCCCCCGTGCCCCTGCCCAGCCCGTCAGGTGACGAATAGGTGACGGATAGGTGAATATTGACGACCGCATCGGCCGTTGGTTTGCAAGGGAAGGTTCTCCGCATAGCATCTGTTACCAAGTCATCATCTAATCTCTGTCTCGCCGCCGAGCGGTACGCTACGCGCGCCGGCGCCCCAGTTGTAAGGAAAAACAGTGAGCGACACCCGCAACGTCATCATCGTGGGCTCCGGCCCCGCCGGCTACACGGCCGCTATCTACGCCGCACGTGCCGGCCTTGAGCCACTGGTGATCGCCGGCTCAATTACCGCCGGTGGTGCTCTCATGAACACCACAGACGTCGAGAACTTCCCTGGCTTTGTTGACGGCATCCAGGGACCTGAGCTCATGGAAACCCTCCAGGGCCAAGCAGAACGTTTTGGCGCCGAGGTGCAGTTCGACGACGCAACCGAACTGAGCCTCGAGGGCCCAGTGAAGACGGTGAAGACCGCTCTAGGTGAGGAATACCAGGCCAAATCGGTGATTCTGGCAACCGGGTCTGCGTACCGCGAGCTTGGTCTTGAAGACGAGAAGCGGTTGTCGGGCAAGGGCGTGAGCTGGTGTGCTACCTGCGACGGGTTCTTCTTCCGCGATCAAGAGGTCGTAGTCGTGGGCGGTGGAGACTCTGCGATGGAAGAGGCCACCTTCCTCACTCGGTTTGCTTCAAAGGTCATCGTCGTGCACCGTCGGGACGAGCTCCGGGCTTCCAAAATCATGGCTGACCGTGCCCTGAACGACCCCAAGATCGAGTTCGCGTGGAACTCCGAGGTGACGGGTCTGGAAGGCGACGCCAAGTTGTCGGCCGTCCGTGTGCGCGACGTGAACACCGGAGAAGAGCGCACGGTGGCCGCCACGGGGCTATTCGTCGCCATCGGTCACGTTCCCCGCTCAGAACTCGTTGCGGGCGTCGTAGACACTGATGCGGAGGGCTACGTGCAGGTTGTGGGCCGCACCACAGCCACCAACGTTGACGGTGTGTTCGCGTGTGGCGACCTCGTCGACAACCGCTACCGCCAAGCGATTACCGCCGCAGGCTCCGGTTGCTCTGCCGCGCTAGATGCTCAGCACTACCTCGACGCAGTTGCTGACGCACAAGCTGGAGAGACTGTTGACGCGGTCGTTGTGCCTGAAGAGGCGCCGGCAGCAGCGGTCCCCACGGTGCCGGTAGCCGCGACAGAAGACACGTTCCAGGCGGAGGTGCTTAACTCTGATGTCCCGGTCGTCGTTGACTTCTGGGCTACCTGGTGCGGCCCATGCCGCGCAGTGGCGCCCATTCTTGATGAGCTTGCTGAAGAATATGCTGGCCGTCTCAAAATCGTGAAGGTCGACACCGACGAGAACCCGCAGCTCGCAATGGCGTACGGAGTCACATCGATTCCGACGCTGAACTTCTTCAAGGGTGGGGAACTCGTGAAGTCGGTTGCGGGTGCCAAACCCAAGCCGGCATTGACCACTCTGTTCGACGAAGTTCTGGGTTAAACCCACGGTTCGCACGAGGGATAGGGCCGTGCCGTACGTGCATGGGGCCTATCCCTCGTGGGAGACTTGCCCGCATGAGTAACGCAGAGCGCCCTGGCACACGACTGGACCCCTGGTTCGACTCGTATGCCGCGCGCGCCCACGCTATGCGCGCCTCAGAGATCAGAGCCCTCTTCTCGGTCGCTAACCGGCCAGAGGTAGTGTCGCTCGCTGGGGGCATGCCATACATTGGCGGCCTTCCCCTCGAAGAGCTCTCCGAGATGATGCGGCGTTTGGTTGTCGAGCAGGGCGAAGTCGCGCTTCAGTATGGGTCGGGACAAGGCGACGAAGAGCTGCGCGAACTCATCACGCAAGTCATGGCACTCGAAGGCATTTCAGCGCATGCGGACGATGTGGTGGTCACCACCGGCTCCCAGCAGGCTCTGGACCTTGTCACCAAGATTTTCATTGATCCAGGTGACATTGTCGTAGCCGAGGCACCGTCCTATGTGGGTGCACTTGGCGTGTTCCGTGCTCACGAGGCAGATGTGGTGCACGTGGCAATGGACCAGGACGGCCTTGTACCGAGCGCATTGGAAGACACTCTCGCGCGGCTTAAGGCGCAGGGCCGGCGCGTGAAGTTCCTTTACACGGTGCCCAACTATCACAACCCTGGTGGCGTGAGCCTCTCCCTCGCGCGTAAACCTCAAGTGTTGGATATCTGCCAGCGCTACGGCGTGCTTGTGCTCGAGGACAATCCCTACGGATTGCTGGGCTTTGACCGAGAGCCCTCGCCGGCCATGCACTCAATGAGCCAAGATGGTGTCATTTACCTGGGGTCTTTCTCAAAGACGTTCGCTCCCGGGTTTCGGGTTGGCTGGGCTGTCGCACCCCACGCTGTGCGAGAAAAGCTAGTACTCGCTCAAGAATCGGCGATTCTATGCCCCTCCAATGCCTCCCAACTCGCCATCAGAAGCTACCTGCAACACTCAGACTGGCAGGGCCAAATCAAAAGCTTCCGTGAGCAATATCGGGAGCGCCGCGATGCCACGATCTCCGCGCTAGAAGAACACCTGCCACACGCGAGCTGGAACGTGCCCGACGGTGGCTTTTACGTATGGGTGAAGATGCCTCCGGGCCTCAATACCAAATCCATGCTGCCGCGTGCCGTCACCGCAAGAGTCGCGTACGTGCCCGGCACCGCGTTCTACTTCGATGGCCAAGGCGCCGACCATATGCGACTGTCCTATTGCTACCCCACTCCCGACAACATTCGTGAGGGCGTACGCCGCCTCGCCACCGTTGTCGATGCCGAGTTGGAGACTGTGCGTATTTTTGGTCCTGATGCGACTGCGGCCGGACATGCTGTCGACTTCCCTTCACCCGATCTCGCCTAACCGGAAAGTGCCCTAGGAGGCTCGCATGGACGTGTTAATCCTCGCAGGTGGCCTGTCACACGAACGAGACGTATCAATACGCTCGGGCCGGCGGGTTGCAGAGACGCTCCGCGACCGCGGCCACAAAGTCACTGTTGCCGATGTCGACACCCGTTTGCTTGCCTCTGTAGAAAGCATTCGCGAGAGCGGCAACGGTGTGGTGTGGCCCTTGTTGCATGGATCTTCCGGTGAGGATGGATCGCTACAAGCCCTACTCGAGATGGCAGACGTGCGGTTTGTAGGCACGGGATCAAAGGCTGCGCGCGTGGCATGGCTCAAGCCCGTTGCTAAAGCGGTCTACGGCCGCGAAGGCGTGGTCACACCCGACTTCGTCACGCTCCCGCAATCACTCTTCCGTGAGGTAGGGGCGGAGCACGTCATGGACGCTATCGTTGGCCGCTTTGGTCTACCTCTTGTGGTCAAGCCCGCGAGCGGCGGGTCCGCCCTGGGCGTATCACTGGTCACCGACCGGTCCCAGCTCTCCAGTGCGATGGTCCACTGCTTTGCGTACGGCGACAACGCCATGATCGAGCGTGCGATTACAGGCGTAGAGATAGCTGTGTCGGTTATCGGCACCGGTAGCGAGGCCCGGGCACTTCCGCCAGTCGAGATCGACTCTGATGGTCCGTACGACTACGACGCGCGCTACAACCCCGGGCGCGTGCGCTACTTCACGCCTGCGCGTTTGGACAAAGACGTTGCCGACCGGGTCCTAGAAACCGCGTTAACGGTCCACAGGGCGCTGGACATGGAAGACCTATCGCGCGTGGACATGATTGTGGACAGCGACGGTCAACCGAACGTGCTCGACCTCAATATCGCGCCGGGCATGACCGAAACCTCGCTGTTGCCCCAGGCTGCGGCAGCCGATACCCACGACATTGGCGAGATCTACGAAAGCATCGTTCACTCCGCGATGCAGTAGTAATGCAACACCGGCACTGGTGCAGCGCCGGTAATGATGCGACGCCACTACTGCGAGCGGGCTACTACTGCAGCACCCCTGGATCCGCTGGGTCTAGCACCGACACAATCCGGTTGAGATCCTCAACTGACGCGAACTCGATGGTGATGCGGCCGCGTGAGCGTCCTAACTGCACCTTCACACGAGTATCGAGGTGGTCGCCCAACCGCGCGCCTAAGTTATCGAGCGCCTCAGTGCGACCTCCCGCACGAACGGTGCCTCGCGCTGCTACAGGCTTGTCCACACCAACGGTCACAGCCTCTTCGGTGCCGCGCACCGATAGTCCCTCCGCGACGATGCGCTGCGCGAGTGTCTCCATGTCTGCCGGGTCGTCAAGCCCCAGGAGCGCGCGTGCGTGGCCTGCGCTCAGCACGCCGGCGGCCACTCGTCGCTGCACGAGCGGAGGTAGCTTGAGCAAACGCAGCGTGTTGCTGATCTGAGGACGTGAACGGGAGATGCGCTCGGCCAACTGTTCATGGGTAATGCCAAAGTCGTCGAGCAGCTGTCGATACGCGGCGGCCTCTTCGAGCGGATTCAGTTGGCTACGGTGCAGGTTCTCGACGAGCGCGTCGCGCAACATGTCAGTGTCGACTGTGTCTCGCACAATCGCGGGAATTTCTGTAAGGCCCGCCTCTTTGGTCGCGCGCAGGCGTCGCTCGCCCATGATGAGCTCATAGCCCATACCGTCTGGGTGTGGGCGCACCACGATGGGCTGCAGGACGCCAATCTCCTTGATCGACCCCACCAGCTCGGCCATCGCCTCTTCGTCAAACACGTCACGGGGCTGGTGTGGGTTGGGCGTGACCGTGTTCGGGTCCAGGCTTGCAAAGCGCGCACCTGGCACCGGAACGAGTTCGACCTCTTCTGAGCCCGTCTTGGAGCCAAAGAACACGTCTCGAGGCCGCTCTCGACTAGCCGATGTGTCTAGGGCGTCCGTCGCGCTCGCGTCACTCGTCGTTGGGGTCGCCCCTGATTCTGTGACCTCATCCGGCTCACTCGGAATCAACGCACCAAGACCCCTACCGAGACCACGTTTGGGCTTGCTCACTAGACAGCTCCTTCTTGTGGGGCCGAACCCCGAATGGCGATTTCTCTTGCGACAGCGGTGTAGGCGACCGCTCCGGATGAGTGAGGATCATGGGTGATGACGGTCTGGCCAAAACTGGGCGCCTCAGAGACACGCACACTTCGCGGGATCGTCTGCGTCAACGTCTGATTGGGGAAGTGGGCTCGTACTTCGTTAGCGACTTCCCGCGCCAAGTTGGTGCGGCCATCGAACATGGTCAGCACGATTGTCGACACCTCAATTTCCTTGTTGAGGTGCTTCTTGACCATTTCTACCGTACGTATCAGTTGTGTCAGTCCCTCTAGCGCGTAGTACTCACATTGGATGGGGATCAGCACTTCTTGAGCAACCACCATCGCGTTAAGAGTGAGGAGGCCAAGGCTAGGAGGGCAGTCAATGAACACATAGTCCAATGCTTTCCCTGGCCCCTCGAGCAGCTCCTGGAGCGCTCCGTGGAGGCGGAACTCACGGCGGACGACGGAGACCAGCTCAATGTCGGCACCGGCCAGATCGATCGTGGCTGGAACGCACCACAGGCTCGGGAGTTGCTCACACCGTTGCGCAACCTTAGCCATAGGAACGTCGTCGAGCAGAACCTCATAAATCGAAGGGGTTCCAGACCGGTGCTCGATGCCCAATGCTGTGGACGCGTTACCTTGGGGGTCCGCGTCGATCACGAGCACATTCGCCCCTCGCTTTGCCAGCGCGGCTGCGACGTTAACTGTCGTCGTGGTTTTCCCCACTCCGCCTTTTTGGTTAGACACCGCAAAGACTCGGGTTCGGGGAGGCCGTGGAAATTCAGCGGAGTCGAGTTCGTTCTTTAGTCGCGAAGTAGCGATCATTTCATTGGCCAAAGGGCTTCCTTCATCTAGGCCAATATTGGCGTAGGCATCGAGCGTTTCACGTGAAACATCATTCCCCGGTGAACTGTCATGGGACGCGAGCACATCGTGTGGTGTATCGGTAGGGGTTTGGTTGTCGCGGTCGCTACCTAGTCCCCTGGGGGTCTCGTCAGGGTGACTCGTCTTTGAGCCAACACCCATGTTCCTTGGGCCACCGGCCACGGGCTCCGTCACTCGCTATCCCTTCGATGTTTCACGTGAAACAGTCACGCTAACGACTCCACTCGCACGACTCTACCGCCTTGCTCAGCGGACCATGCCTGTGGATGATTCGGGGGAGAACGTCTAATCCCCGTACAAAACGGCTGTGGAAAACTTTGGGGAAAACTATTAGGCAGGGTTAGGCTCGCCGCAACCGGACCACCGAGGTTGCCTCAAGTCCAGAAACGGTATCGGCTACTTCGACGGTTCCCACGAGCCCAAACTTGCGCAACACATACTTCGCGCGATCCAGTTCGTCGGGTGCGCTGCGGCCCTTAAGTAGAGCCATCTCCCCGGTGGGGGAGAGTAATGGAGCACACCACTTCACCAACTTATCGATCGAAGCAACCGCGCGGGCAGTAAGGTAATCCGCCTCTACGATGTCTCGGACTTCTTCGGCTCGACCTCGCACCACAGTGACGTTATCAAGCCCACAAAAGCGAGCAGCTTCCATCAGCCATGTAGTGCGCCGTTCCATCGGCTCCACCAACGCCACCCGACGCTCGGGCAACATCGCCGCAATCACTAACCCCGGGAGGCCCGCGCCCGAGCCAACATCGACGATGGTTCCCGAACTATCTGAGTCGCCCAAGTAGGGGACCACTGCAGCGGAGTTAAGCACGTGACGTTCCCATAGCCGCCCGACTTCACGGGGGCCAATAAGACCGCGCAACACGCCCTGGTCCGCCAACAACTCGGTGAACGCTTCCACGCGTTCGTAGGCCTCGCCAAAGTACTCGCGAACCTCCGACGATCCATGTAGGGGATCATCTTTGAGTTCAGCATCGCCTGCCGTTGCGCCTTGCTCGCTCATCACTCTCCCGGATGTTTCACGTGAAACATGGATCACGCCTTAAGCGTGATCACCACGTGCCTGTCTTTATCCTGGCCCTCAGATTCAGAAACGAGACCGGCCTCCAGAACCACATCATGAACGACTTTTCTCTCGAATGCGTTCATGGGCTCGAGCGCCTCCGCCTTTCCGGTTTCGTTCACGCGAGCGATAGCTTCACGGGCCTGCTCGGCCAGTCGCTCGCGCCGCCCAGCCCGAAAGCCTGCGACGTCGAGCATCATGCGGCTGTGCTCACCGGTGTTGGATTGCACGGCCAAGCGAGCGAGATCCTGGAGAGCGTCGAGCACCTCGCCCTCGGGACCCACCAGCCTTTTGAGGTCCTGGCTTGGACCATCGGCAACAACTGCAACTTTGGCCCGCCCGGCTTCGACCGAGATATCAATGTCGCCATCCATGTCAAGGATGTCCAGTAGCTCCTCTAAAAAGTCCGCAGCGATGTCGCCTTCAACCTCAAGGGGAGAGGGCTCTTTTGCATCCGTCATGGTCAGTCCTTCTTGTCTTGGTTGCCGCCGCCAGAACCGGCATCGCCGTCTTCTTTAGAGGCATCGTCTGAACGTGAATTCTGAGGTCTAGAGCCACCCGACTTTTTGCGCTGCGACCGCGGGGCACTCTTCTTGGGCTGCTGGCGCTGGCGCGGTGCTGGGGCAATGTCAGCCTGAGGCACATCAGTTGCGATGCCTTCAATGATCAGGCCCTTCTTCAAAGCCTTTGCCTTACGACGCGCCTCGAGTTCACGGGCCGCTTGCGAGCCTGGTGTGGGGTTCGCCTTGATGACGTAGAACTGCTG
>CAZHTO010000027.1:0-19055 GCA_964535845.1 uncultured Demequinaceae bacterium
GAGCACTCGACCGCGAGTTGCTTGATGTCGTAGTTGGGGTCGGTCTTGTCGAGGTTGAGCCCGCGCTTGACGGTGAAGAGCAACTTGGGGAAGATCGCGGTGCGCTTCTCGCGCCCCAATCCCCCAATGCGAATATTGAGAATCGCCTTTTGGATCTCGCGCTCGTACCAGCCCTCGCCCAGGCCAAAGCCCACGGACGTAAACGGCGTTTGCCCGTTCGAGGTGAACAATGTGTTGATCTCATACTCAAGGCTCTGCATCGCGTCGTAAATGTCTTTGCGCGTCTTGTCCCGCACATACTCGACCCTGCGCTCGACGTCGTCGATCCAGTCGGCGGCGGTGGCCTCGTGCTTGGCCCAGTTCAGTGCCGCGTAGGGCGCTAGGAGTTCGTCGATACGGTTGACGGTGCAGCCGCCATACTGGCTCGACGACACGTTGGCGATGATCTGTGAAATCTGTGCGGTGGCCGTCTGAATTGAGCGCGGCGGGTCTACCTCTGCGTTACCAATGCGGAAGCCATTGGACAGCATGTTCTCAAAGTCGATCAGGCAACAGTTGGTCATGGGCGCGTAGGGGTGGTAATCAAGGTCGTGATAGTGAATGTCGCCCTTTTGGTGGGCGTTTGCCACATGCGCGGGTAGCAACTTCAGGCCAATAGCCTTGCCGACCATGCCAGCGGTGAGGTCGCGCTGGGTGTTAAAGACATCGGCGTCTTTGTTTGCGTTCTCGTGCACTACGGACGAGTCCTTGCCCAGGAGCCGGTGGATCGAGTGGTTAAGGTCCGTAGCCTCAGAGCGCGCCATGTCCCGGTCGACCCGGTAGTCAATATAGGCGCGGGCGACGTCGCGCTCCCCCGCATCCATGAGCTCGTGCTCGACCACTGCTTGGATCTCGTAGATCTTGAGGGCTGCAGATTGACGGGCGGCAAGCTCACTGACAATGCGCTCGGTAAACACCTCTATGGCTCGCTCGTGGCCCGCGTCAAGATAGCCGTGAACGGCCGCAAACGCTTTGCCAAGGGCTGCCGCAATCCGGCGGTCGTCGAACGGCAAGGTACGACCATCCCGCTTGACTACCTGCATAGTTTGCGTCTGGTTCTCAGCGTGCATGGTGTGATCGGTTTCAATGATGCTCATATGACTCTCCCTTGTGCCCAAACATCCCCTTAGCCACTAGATGTAGTGGCTGACCGCGTCATGTCACACTAGATCTCGTGCTCGAAGGCTTCTAGGCCCAAAGTCCCGATACTGCTCACTATTTGCGTAATCGTGCGGTTTACGCGTACATCTAGGGCATGGCAAATGTGAATGCAACCGGCGTGTCGGCGATCGTGATCGGCGCAGGTCAGGCTGGCCTTGCCGTCGCCTACCACTTGGGCCGTCGCGGCCTATCGCTAGGTGACGATGCGTTAGTGCTCGACCGCGGCCCGCGCACCGGTGGAGCCTGGCAGCATCGGTGGGAAGAACTACGCCTAGGTGACGCACACCGAGTGCATGATCTACCGGATATGGCCGATGCAGGTCTCAGTTTTGAAAAAGCGCCGAGGGATCGTGCGGCACGAGACGTCGTGGCGGATTATTACCGCCAATACGAAGAACACTTTGATCTTGCCGTGCGCCGGCCAGTGAACGTGACGGAAGTCGCCCGCCTCGACGATGGCCGCCTACGAGTGACCGGGGACGGGCTCACTACTGCGTTGGCTGCTCGAGTGGTGATTGGCGCCGTCGGCACCTGGGGTTCGCCTCGCCGGCCGGACATCCCGGGTGTAGACACCTTCCAAGGTAAGCAGATCACCACCCCGGAATACGTCACCGCTCAGGAGTTTGCGGGAATGCGAGTCGCGGTGGTGGGCGGGGGCACGTCAGCGATCGGCTTCATTGGTGAACTCGCGGGCGTGGGTGCGACGACTCATTGGTTTACGCGCAGGCCCGTCAAATTCTTGGCTAATGACCCTACGCTTGGCAATCAGCTGGGACGCGAATCGGTGCGTATCCAAGACGAGGCTGCGCGTGCCGGCCGGGAACTGCCAAGCATCGTGTCGACCACAGGCGTCCCACTGGCCCCACGAATTCGCCGGCTACGCGAGCAAGGGCTACTCGAACGCCAGCCCATGTTTGTACGCGTGGTGACCGACGGCGTGGTCACGCAAGACGGCACCACCGTGCCAGTCGATGCCATCATTTGGGCCATCGGGTTCCGTGCAGAACTCACGCCATTCGCGCCACTCGGTGTCGACGCCCAGCGGGGTGTACGAGTTGAACACGGCCATGTTGTTGACGTCCCGGGCCTGTTCCTTGCAGGCTACGGCCCGCAAGCCTCGACCATTAGCGCCGAGCGAGGTGCACGACGCATCGCTCGCGACGCTCGTCACTATCTTGACAACGGCCAGTGGCCTCCCACGCGCCTATCGCGTTAGCGGCGCTTGCGCTTTTCGCGTACACGCACCGACACCTGAATAGGGGTGCCTTCAAAACCGAACCGCTCGCGTAGCTTGCGCTCAATAAAGCGGCGGTACGTTGGCTCCAAGAACCCAGACGCGAAAATGACAAAGCGCGGCGGTCGGTTGGATGCTTGCGTGGCAAACAATATCTTGGGCTGCTTGCCAGAACGCACCGGGTGTGGATTCTCTGCCACAAGTTCACCCAAGAAAGAATTGAGCTTTCCAGTGGAAACTCGCTGGTCCCAGCTGCCAAGCGCGAGGTCGATTGCAGGCACCAGCCGGTTCGTGTGCCATCCCGTGCGTGCCGATAGGTTGACCCGGGGTGCCCACGTCAACTGGACCAGGTCTTGTTCAATAGACCGCTCTAACGCAAACCGCTCGTCTTCACCCACGAGGTCCCACTTGTTGAAGACCAGCACGAGCGCGCGCCCGGCTTCAATCACCTGGGAAATCACGCGGGTGTCTTGCTCAGTGAGCGGCGTCGACGCGTCGAGCAACACCAGGGCAACCTCGGCGCGTTCGATTGCCGTGGCGGTTCGCAACGAGGCATAGAAGTCTGCCCCCTTAGACATATGAACCCGCCGACGAATACCCGCAGTATCCACCAAGGTCCACGCGCGGCCAGCGATGTCTACTCGCTCGTCAACAGGGTCTCGCGTGGTACCGGCAACTTCGTCCACCACCACCCGGTTCTCCCCCGCCAGCTGGTTGAGCAAAGAGCTCTTGCCCACATTGGGGCGTCCCACGAGCGCGATGCGCCGCGGTGCGTCGGGGTCGACGTGCACATCCGGCATTTCAGTGGGCAAGAGTGCAACTGCCGCGTCCAGCAGATCGCCGGTGCCGCGGCCATGCAGTGCACTCACGGGATAGGGCTCACCTAGTCCAAGGTTCCACAGCGAAGCGGCCTCAAGTTCACCCTGCGGGCCGTCGACCTTGTTCGCGGCGAGCACCACCGGCTTGCCCGAGCGGCGTAACAACCGCACAACCTTCTCGTCCGATGCGGTGGCACCCACTTGGGTGTCAACCACGAGGACCACGGCATCAGCCATTTCAATGGCGATTTCGGCTTGTTGGGCGACAGATAGATCGAGTCCTGTCACCTTCGCTTCCCAGCCTCCCGTATCCATGAGCATAAAATCCGTGCCCGCCCATTCGGCTGGATACAGCACACGGTCCCGGGTCACGCCTGGGGTGTCTTCCACTACGGCAAGCCTGCGGCCCAAGATCCGGTTCACCAGCGTGGATTTACCCACGTTGGGACGGCCCACCACTGCTAACGTCGGCAGTGCCTTCTCGGTTTCTTGCTCGAGCTCGCCTGCAATCGCGGCAAGGTCTTCGGGGCTCAGCTCGTACTCTTCGAGACCCGCCCGTAGAGCGGCTTCACGCACGTCGTCGAGGCTTTCTTCAGGATCAGAACTCACCGGCATAGCCGGCGGCACGTCGCCTAGTCCGGGGTACTCCTGGTCATTGCTCATGCGCTGTCCTCCCTGATTATGGCGGCCAATCCCCCATCATCCTCTGGGAGACGCAAATGCGTACGGGCCAGCGTGGACTCTACCTGGGACCGTAGGGCCTCCGCGACCACACCGGCTGCCCACTCTTGACGTGCCCGGCCCTTCATGTCGTCTGGGGGCGACACCTCTACCGGTACACCAAACTCAACGAGAATGCGCCTACGCGGCGCTGGCCACACCCCTACTGGCTCGCCAGAGTGTCGAGTGCCCACAATAGTGGTGGGCAAAATCGGTGCCCCCGACCGTAACGCAAGCCAGGCTGCTCCACCATGGACCGCATCGGCCCTACCCGCCCCCCGCGTTCCCTCAGGAAACATCCCTACGACACCGTCACGACGCAAAACCTCGAGCCCAGCACTTAAAGCCGACCGTCCTCCAATGTCGACACGGATCTGGCCCGCGCCTCGAAGAAGGAGGGTGAGGGCACCCCGAAACATGTGTTCACTAATCAAAAAGTGCGACGGTCGCGGGATCACACCATGCAACACCGGACCGTCAATAAAACCCACGTGATTGGCCACCACAATCACAGCACCTGCGCGGGGAACGCGGTCTTTGCCGTGAACTGTTGTCGCCCACAGAACGCGAGCAAGTCCCCTACCCACCCATCGAGACCATCGCGGCCCCCACGGCCCCGGTGCGCGCACTTCACTCATTCCAGCGCCTTGTCTACAGAGCGGCCTCGTGCGCGAGTTGAATCACTGCACGCACAGCCTCTTCGATGGTGAGGTCGGTGGTGTCGAGCGTGTGTACGCCGTCGGCGGCTTCGTGGAAACTCACTACGGCACTGTCCCGTTTATCCCGGCCCAGAACCGACTCGCGAACTGTTGCAGCATCAGCGCCGTCTCCTGCACGGCGCGCAACCCTCACTTCGTCATCGGCGGTCATGAGCACCCGCACATCTGCCTCCGGCGCGATCACTGTCGTGATGTCACGGCCCTCAGCGCACACGCCTTTGCCTTTCGAACTACCACCCGAACGCTCTAGCTCAATGACGTCGCGTTGCATTTGCTGGAGCAATGGGCGCGCTTCGAGGTTGGTCGCAACCTTCGAGACGGTGAGCGCCACCGTGTCTGTGCGAATCTGGTGCGAAACGTCTTCGCCGTCGAGCAGAATGCGCGGGTTACGAGGATCCAGCACCATTTCGACGTTCATGGTGGCGACAATCGCGGCGACGTCAGCAACATTATCTAGGTCTACCCCGTCTTTGAGACATGCGAGGGTCGCGACCCGGTACATCGCGCCGGTGTCAAAGTACGCGAGGCCCAATCGGTTCGCGACTTCACGCGAGACTGTGGACTTGCCCGTACCCGCGGGCCCGTCAATGGCGATAACAGTTCCGGTCATGATGCGGCAATCTCCCAGTTCTTTTCCACAAGCGCTGCGGCCAGATTCTCCGAGTGGTCCGGCAAAACGTGCAAGGTGGTCAGACCCACGGGCTGACGCGGAGAGTGCTCGATGGTGATGTCTTCTATGTTGACATTGACTGCAGCGACATCCGACAAGAGCCGCAACAATTGGCCAGGCTCATCGGGGACAATCACAGTTACCGACACCCAGTCCCGTTTGGCACCGCCGTGTTTGCCAGGAATGCGAGCGACTTCCATGCGGCCACGTTCAATGAGGTCAGTGAGCGCTTCGCCCACGTCGTCTGCATCTCGGATGTCCTTGAGATCACCAATAATGTGCTCGATTGTCTCAACCAAATCGTGCCTATTAAGGCGTGCAATATCGGCCCACATTGCGGGGTCAGATGCTGCGATGCGTGTCACATCCCGCAACCCCTGTCCAGCGAGCGCGACATCGTCAGGCCCAAGGGGCCCTAGTGCAGCAGCGACAGCTGAGGCTGCTACCTGGGGCGCATGCGAAACTCTCGCTACCGCAGCATCGTGCGCGGCCGCGTCCATAGTCACCACGTCGCTGTGGAGCGCGATCGGCACCCGCCGCACCGTGTCTACCGCCTGGGCTGAGGCACCATTGGCGCAGAGCACCCACGGGCGAGCCTTAAAAAGGTCACCTTGCGCTGCGAGTGCACCAGAGACCTCACGCCCGGCCATGGGGTGCGAACCTACGTAACGTTCGGCATGTCCGGTGGCATGTGCGGCCTTGGCGATGGGTGCCTTGACACTCGCCACATCTGTGACCACAGCGCTGCTCCAGCGACCAAGTGCTTCTGCGACAACAAACGGGGCGAAGGCCGGGGGCACTGCAACAATCACGAGTTCGGGTTCCAAGTCCCCGAGACTGGCTCCTGCACCAATAGCTTGCGCAACAGACTGCACATGCGCGTCGGCATCTTCGATAGTGACGTGCCAGCCCTCGGTAGTCAGACCTATCCCTATGCTCGAGCCAATGAGGCCAGCACCAATGATGTGCGTGCGGGGCGTCTCACCCGGGTTGATCGCTACGGCCATCGCTATTGCGCCAGGTCGCGTCGCAACGCCACCGCCTCGTAGAGATACACGTGTTGAATCTCGTCACGAGTACGGTCCGTCTCGACATGCATCATAAGGCGAACAACCAAGGGCATGGAACCTGGCACTGCCATCTCTTGACCACACATCAGTGGCACCGCACCAAAGCCCAACTCGCGGGCAGCTACCGCTGGGAAGTCGCTGACCACGTCCGGCGTACACGTGAAGATCACGGACACGACGTCGTCGGGGGTGATGTCGTTAGCGCTCAGCACAGCCGCAACGAGTTCTCGAGTGCGTTCATGAAGATGTGTGCGCTCGTCACGTTCGAGCGAGACGGCACCGCGGATTGCTCTCAATGACATGGCGCTATCGTATCGGTGACTAGGGCTGCTTAGAGCCCGGCGACGGCCATCAACGCACCAACTTCTTGTGCGTCCAATTGCCGCACCTCACCGGGTTGCAGGAGCCCGAGCGACACGGGACCGAAGTCAGTGCGCACTAGGTCAATCACAGGGTGGCCCACGTTGTCGAGCATGCGCCGGACAATACGGTTGCGGCCTTCGAACAGTTCAACCCGCACGAGGGACTCGTTCTTACCCACATCCAAGATTGCGCACTCATTTGCTCGCACTGGGCCATCGTCGAGCTCGACGCCTTCGCGGAGCCGGGTCAGGACTGACTTTGTGACCTTGCCATCGACTTTCGCAACATAGACCTTTGGCACTCCGTAAGAAGGGTGTGCCAACCGATTCGCAAGTTCCCCGTCATTAGTGAGCAGTAACACGCCCGTGGTCTCTGCATCGAGGCGGCCCACATGGAAAAGTCGCTGTTCAAAGTCCGCAACAAACTCTTCAAGAGAAGGTCGCCCCTGTGGATCACTCATGGTGGACACCACACCGCGAGGTTTGTTCAACACCGCAACTATCTTGGAATCGTCGACGCTGATGCGCTTGCCCTTCACCTCGATCACGACGTGGTCTGGGTCAACTCGAACGCCAAGCTGATCGACGACCTTGCCATCCACTTTGACCAGGCCGCGCTCGATAAGAACTTCGCATTTTCGCCGTGAACCGACACCAGCGGCAGCGAGTACTTTTTGTAAGCGCACGCCATCCGGACGGTGCACCTCAAACTCCGCCATCAAGATCCCTCACTGTCAATGTCGGCCAAGTCGGGCAAGTATGGAGCGAGTTCAGGCAATTCGTCGACAGACCCAAGCCCGAGCCTCTCCAAGAACTCCGTGGTGGTGCCGTACTGGACGGCGCCGGCAACCTCACCTACTTCCGTGACGAGCCCGCGCGCACTCAGCGTCTTCATCACAGAGTCGACGTTCACACCACGTACCTGTGAGATTTGCCCACGCGTCACTGGTTGGCGATATGCGACTACTGCGAGTGTCTCAAGCGCAGCTTGAGACAACCGTGCCGACTGTCCGTCGACCACGAAGGCTCCCACAGCATCGGCATAGAGCCGCGACGAGTAGATTCGCCATCGACCGTCAACTTCACGAAGTTCAAAACCGCGCGGAGCATCAGGGTTCGCATACTCCTCTCGGAGCGCATGCAACGTTGCGATGACCTGGTCTTGAGGGACGTTCACCGCCGCGGCCACATCAGCTGAGTCCACTGGCTCGTCGACTACCATCAGGATCGCTTCGACAGCTCCCCTGGTATGCATCTCACTCACGCATTGCCTCCTTCAACTACTGTCTCGGTGGCGTTGCTTCCCTCATCAAACTCGTCTGAGACGGCCACCTCGACGTCACCCTCGCCGCCAGTCCATCGAATAGTCAACTCGCCAAGGGAGCGTGCCTGGTCAAAAGCGACGACCGCCTCTTTGAACAGCTCAAGCAACGCGAGGAACCTCGCCACCACAACATTCACGTGAGTGGCGTCATGCACGAGCGCTCGGAACGTCACTACCCTCTCGCGTTGAAGCCTGCTGGATACCAGAGCGGCTTGCTCTCGCACGCTGACCGCTGGCGCGTGAAGGTGCGAAACATCCACGCCCAGTTGTTCCTGCTTAGGCTGTAAAGCATGAGCCGCGAGGCGGGCCAGGTCGTCAGGGCTCACTACCCACACCAGCTCGGGAAGTAGCATTGCGAAATGCGGCTCTAGCGGCACATCGCGCGGCATGCGGCGCGGGGCCTGCAACAGATTCTCAAACGTTCCTGCAACCTGTTTGAACGCGCGGTACTGAAGCAACCGGGCGAACAGCAGGTCGCGAGCCTCGAGGAGCTCTAAGTCGGCGATGTCGTCAACTTCTCCGTGAGGGAGCAGTCGCGCAGCCTTCAAGTCGAGCAAGGTTGCAGCAACAACAAGGAACTCGCTGGCTTGAGAAAGATCCCACTGCGAATCGTGGCCCGCAATGGTGGCGAGAAAGTCGTCTGTGACTCGAGCAAGCGCGACGTCCGTAATCTCCATCTCATGCTTTGAGATGAGTGAGAGCAGTAGATCGAACGGCCCTTCAAAGTTTTCGAGGTGGACTGAGAACCCGGGGCGTTGTGCCGAGGACGTGGCGTCCTGGGTCTTTTGTGTCTCAGGCTGGACAGTCATACGGCTCTCGCATGCCAGGGCGACGGCCTCAACTAGGCCGCGACACCCTGAGCAACAAGTTCCCGAGCCAATGCGCGGTACTGCTCAGCGCCCGCGTGCTTGGGCGCGAACGACGTAATCGGCTCCGAAGCAACTGTTGCGTCGGGGAACTTTACAGTGCGGTGAATCATCGTGTCGGTGACCTTGTCACCAAACTGTTCGCGCACCCGCTCCACTACCTCTTGCGCGTGGAGAGTACGTCCGTCGTACATGGTCGGAATGAGTGCGTCGATAGTCAACCGAGGGTTGAGACGGTCTTGAACCTTGTCGATGGTCTCGACGAGGAGTGCTACCCCACGCAACGCGAAGTACTCACATGCCAGCGGGATAAGTACGCCGTGGGCAGCGACAAGTGCGTTGACGGTCAGCAGACCTAAAGAAGGCTGGCAATCGACCAGCACCACGTCGTAGTCGTCCAGTACCGGACGTAGACCGCGCGCGAGCGTCGATTCACGCGCCACCTCGCCCACCAATTGCACCTCAGCTGCAGAAAGGTCGATGTTGGCGGGCACAAGGTCTAGCCCTTTGACGGGGGTCGAACGCACAATCTCGTTAACGTCCGCGTCGGGCTTCATCAGCAAGTCGTAAACCGTGGCCTCAAGCTCGTTGGGGTTAACCCCAAGGCCTGCCGATGCGGCACCCTGCGGGTCAAAGTCCACCACGAGTACCTTGCGGCCGTACTCGGCGAGTGCCGCGGCGAGGTTCACTGTCGTCGTGGTCTTACCCACGCCACCCTTTTGGTTGCAAAGAGCGATCACGCGGGCAGGGCCATGCCCGTTAAGGGCGCTCGGCTTAGGGAAATCTGTCACGGTGACCACATTACCCGTACTCACCAGGCGACTCAGCGAGCGCGCGGGTGGGTCGCGGCATAGACCTCTCGGAGCGCCTCTTGGGTGACGGCCGTATATATCTGAGTGGTGGTGACCGAGGCGTGCCCAAGAAGCTCTTGCACGACCCTCACATCCGCTCCCCCAGACATGAGGTGAGTCGCGAACGAGTGCCGCAATGTATGCGGAGATACGTCGGGAATGCCGGCCCGCTCAGAAGCCACTTTGAGGATGGCCCACGCGCTCTGGCGTGACAGTCTCGAGCCGCGAGTGTTCAAAAACAGAGCCGGCGTTCCCTTGCCCCCTTGTGCAAATGCTGACCGGGCGCGCACCAGGTAGGCGTCAACCGCATCGGCCGCATAGGCGCCTACTGGTACTACCCGTTCTTTACGCCCCTTGCCGCGCAACAGCACCGCTTGCTCGCCAGGAATGAGCGAAACGTCGTCGACGTCGATCCCAACCGCCTCAGAGATACGGGCTCCGGTCGCGTACACCAACTCAAGAAGCGCGCGGTCCCGCAACGGACCCAACCCGTCACCGGTGCTTGCCTGGACGAGTATCCGCTCGACGTCGTCAGTGGAAATTGCTTTAGGCAAGCGCTGCGGAACCGCGCGCGGGCGCACATCTAATGACGGGTCGTCCAGTGTCCAGCCTTCCGCCACCCCGAAACGATGCCAGCCCCTCACCGCAACTACCGTGCGGGAGGCCGATGCGGGGGCAAGTGCTCTGCCACCGTCGGTTCCTGCACTAATGGCCTGAGCAAAAGCAGCAACATCAGCCCGGGTCACATCCGCAAGGTGCTGGTGGCCACGCGTGATCAGAAACGCTTCGTAGCGATTCAGATCTCGACGGTACGCAGAAACTGTATTGGCGCTCAGTCCACGCTCGACGGTGACATGCGCTAGGTAGGTCTCGCGCTCGTCGGCCAGCATGTTACCTAGCGAATACCGCGAGAGCGTCGGGGAGGAACGGGTCCACAAGTACGGCGGCGAATACGATCGAAAGGTAAGTAATCGAGTCACGGAACAAGCGCATCTCATGCAGCTTCTTCTCGTCCCGTTGTGACCTCTTATAGAGCGTCACACAGCCCGCCACAAACCACAGGCCTGCCACGAGCGCGACTGTCCCGTAGACCCAGGTCATTTGCGCCACAGGAACAAGAGCCAACGACACCGCGACCATCGCCACCGCGTACGCAATCATTTCGAGAGCCACCCGTCGTGTGGAGGCGACGACCGGAAGCATCGGTACTGCAGCGTTGGCGTAGTCCGTCTTGAACTTCATCGACAGCGGCCAATAGTGCGGTGGCGTCCAGAAAAAGATGATGGCAAAGAGCAACACGGGCGTCCACGACAGTGATTCAGTTACCGCGGCCCACGCAATAAACACGGGCATGCACCCTGCGGCTCCACCCCACACAATGTTTTGCGACGTGCGGCGTTTGAGGATCAGGGAGTAACCCACCGCATAGGCAGCAATGGCGACGACCGACAAGAGCGCAGCCAACGGCGAACCGACTACCCAGTAGAACCAGGCTGTCGACACGACAGCGAGGGTCCACCCAAAGATGAGGGCTGCGCGGGGCGACACGACGCCGGTCACAAGAGGCCTATTAGCCGTGCGCTTCATAATCGCGTCGATATCGCGATCGATATACATGTTGAAAGTGTTCGCCGCGCCAGCTGAGAGTGATCCACCGATGAGGGTCGCAACGACGAGCCACCATGACGGCCAGCCTCGAGCGGCCAAAACCATGGTGGGAAGGGTCGTGACCAGCAACAGTTCGATAATGCGAGGCTTAGTGAGCGCGATGTAGCCCTTGATGCTGCGGGATGCCGACACTCGTCTTGGCACTGCAGCGGTGCCCACCTTTTCACTCGCGATGGCGCTCGAACTCATGCTCTCCATCGTACCTGCGCGTGTCGCCCGCGCTCACCAGCGCATTATTTAAGGTGTGGTCTGATGCGTGTGCGCGAAAGCGACCATCCCCGGTAAGGTTGACGCGAACCTTCTCGACTCTTTGGGAGATACCTGTGACCGTTAACTGGACCGATGCGGACCGCCGCGCAGTCGACACTCTTCGCGTACTAGCTGCTGACGCAGTGGAGAAGGTTGGCAATGGCCACCCCGGAACCGCCATTTCGCTGGCGCCGGCGGCTTACCTGCTGTTCCAGAACATCATGCGGCACAACCCAGCAGATTCACGCTGGACCGGTCGTGACAGGTTTGTGTTGTCAGCCGGCCACTCGTCGCTGACGCTCTACCTTCAGCTGTTCGCCTCTGGTTACGACGTTGACATTGACGACATTAAGGCGCTTCGCACATGGGGTTCACGTACCCCTGGCCACCCTGAGCTCAACCACACCGATGGCGTCGAGACCACCACCGGCCCACTCGGCCAGGGACTCGCAACTGCCGTTGGCATGGCCATGGCAGCGCGCCGTGAACGCGGCCTGTTTGACCCTCACGCGCCCGCGGGTTCGAGCCCATTCGACCACCACATCTATGTGATCGCCTCTGACGGTGACCTACAAGAAGGTGTGACATCCGAAGCCTCGTCCCTCGCTGGCACCCAGGAACTGGGTAACCTCGTGGTGATCTGGGACGACAACAACATTTCCATTGAAGACGACACCAATGTCGCATTCACTGAAGACGTGCTCGCGCGTTACAGGGCTTATGGCTGGGACACGCACCACGTGCAGTGGAAGCAAAAGGGCAAAGAGTACGTCGAAGACATCGATGCTCTTGCCGATGCGCTGCACTCAGCGAAGGCTGACACCACACGACCGAGCATCATCGCGCTAAGCACCATCATTGGCTGGCCTTCGCCCACCAAGCAAGACACCGGAGCCATTCACGGGTCCAAGCTCGGCACTGACGAGGTTGCTGCACTTAAAGAAGCACTGGGCTTTGACACCGAGCGCACCTTCGATGTCGACCCACAGGTGCTTGCACACATGCGTAAGGTCCGTGACCGCGGCCAGAGCGCGCACTCCGACTGGAACGGTGAGTTGGCTCGCTGGGAAGCAGAAAACCCTGAGCGTCTAGAACTGCTCAAGCGTCTCCAGGCCGGTGAGTTCCCTGATGACTGGGCCAGCGCACTTCCCGAGTTCGAAGCGGGCAAGGCTGTCGCCACCCGCGCAGCATCGGGCAAGGTGCTCAACGCCCTCGCTCCCGTCCTTCCTGAACTGTGGGGCGGCTCAGCTGACCTTGCGGGTTCGAACAACACCACGATGGACGGCGAGTTGTCGTTCATTCCTGAGGCCCGCTCGACCGACATGTTCCGCGGCCATGTCTATGGCCGCACCTTGCACTTTGGAATTCGCGAACACGCCATGGGCGCGATTATCAACGGCATTACGCTCCACGGCGACACCCGCCCGTATGGCGCGACGTTCTTGCAGTTCTCGGACTACATGCGCCCGGCAGTGCGCCTGGCAGCACTGATGGAGATCCCGTCGATCTTCATCTGGACACACGACTCAATTGGCTTGGGCGAAGACGGTCCCACTCACCAGCCCATCGAGCACTTGGCCGCGTTGCGAGCGATCCCCCACTTGGCAGTAGTCCGCCCCGCCGACGCCAACGAGACGTCATGGGCCTGGCGAGGCATCCTTGAGCGTACCGACGGACCCGCTGGCCTGATCTTGACGCGTCAGAACGTCCCCACCTTCGACCGTACCGAGGTTGCTAGCGCGGAGGGCGTTCTCAAGGGTGGCTATGTGCTCGCCGACTCCGAAGGCACGCCGGACGTGGTGCTCATCGGCACAGGCTCCGAAGTCCAGCACGCGCTGGGTGCACGGGAGCTGCTCGCCGCTGAAGGGATCCAGGCCCGCGTGGTGTCTATGCCTTGCCGCGAGTGGTTCGATGCTCAAGACGACGAATACCGCGAGTCGGTGATTCCTTCTGCCATCAAGGCTCGCGTCGTCATCGAAGCTGGCATCGCCCAACCGTGGCACGACATTGCCGGCGATGCTGGACGGATCGTGTCTATCGAACACTACGGAGCGTCTGCGGACGGCGACTTGCTGTTCGAGAAGTTCGGGTTCACAGCCGACAACGTCGCCACCCATGCACGCGAATCGATTGCGGCTGCCCAGTAACTGTGGCCGTAGTCTCTTCCAGTTCTTAAGGACTCGCTTGTGAACAACCCCTTGCGCGATGCGCGCGACCGTAGGCTCCCAAGAATCGCGGGGTCTTGCGGGCTCGTCATGTTCGGTGTAACGGGCGACCTCGCGCGTAAGAAGCTCATGCCGGCCGTATACGACCTCGCCAACCGAGGCCTCTTGCCACCTGCGTTCGCACTCACTGGCTTTGCCAGGCGCGAATGGGACCGGCAGGACTTCGAAGAGGTCGTATACGAGTCGGTTAAGGAGCACGCCCGCACGCCTTTCAGGGATGAGACCTGGAAGCAACTGTCCGAGGGCATTCGTTTTGTTCAAGGCACATTCGATGACCCTGATGCGTTCGAGCGTCTGCACAAAACTGTGAAGGAACTCGATGAACGTCGCGGTACAGGCGGTAATCACGCGTTCTATCTATCGATTCCGCCATCAGCCTTTCCGCAGGTTCTCACACAGTTGCGCGACTCCGGACTGTCAGACTCGCCGGAAGGTGCGTGGCGCCGGGTGGTCATCGAAAAGCCCTTCGGCCACAACCTCGAGTCGGCCAACGAACTCGATGCCGTAGTCTCCGAAGTCTTCCCTCCTGACTCGGTCTTCCGCATCGATCACTACTTGGGCAAAGAGACGGTGCAGAACCTCTTGGCTTTGCGCTTTGCCAACCAGCTATTCGAGCCGATTTGGAACAGCCAGTACATCGACCATGTGCAAATCACCATGGCTGAAGACATCGGTATTGGCTCGCGTGCGGGCTACTACGACGGCATTGGCCAAGCTCGCGACGTTATCCAGAATCACTTGCTCCAACTGTTCGCCCTCACCGCAATGGAAGAGCCAGCAACATTTGATGCAGATGACTTGCGGGACGAGAAAGAGAAAGTTCTTCGCGCGGCAAAGCTACCTGCCGACCTCAGCACCAATACAGCTCGCGGCCAATATGCCGCGGGATGGCGAGGTGGCGAGCAAGTAGGCGGTTACCTCGACGAAGACGGCATCGACCAGGACTCCACGACCGAGACCTTCGCTGCCATCCGACTCGATGTACCTAATCGTCGGTGGGCCGGCACGCCTTTCTATTTACGCGCAGGCAAGCGGTTGGGCCGTCGAGTGACCGAAATCGCGCTCGTGTTCAAGAAGGCCCCTAGCCCTTACTTCCAAGAAATCGAAGGCGTCGAGGTAGGCAACAACGCGCTCGTGATCCGCGTTCAACCAGACGAGGGCGTGACCCTTCGTTTTGGCTCAAAAGTACCTGGTACGCAGATGGAAGTGCGTGACGTCACGATGGACTTCGCCTACGGCAACTCGTTCGTCGAGTCCTCACCAGAGGCTTATGAACGGCTCATCCTTGATGTGTTGCTTGGAGACCCGCCTTTGTTCCCCCGTCACGAAGAGGTCGCACTGTCGTGGCGTCTTCTTGACCCCATCACCTCTCACTGGGAGTCTGAAGGCAAGCCCGAGCAGTACCGCTCGGGCACCTGGGGGCCTCCCGGGGCAGATGCCATGTTGGCTAAAGATGGTCGAGTATGGAGGCGTCCATGATTATCGAAATGCCCAAGACCACGACGTCAGAGATCAACAAGCAACTAGTAAAGGCGCGCAAAGACTTCGGTGTCATCACTCTTGGCCGAGTCATGACACTGGTGATTGACGCCACCGGTGCCGATGTAGAACAGGCAATTGAGTCTGCGAACGTGGCCTCACGCGAGCACCCCTGCCGCATTATCGTGATTGATCCAGACGATGCAGGCGAGGATCTTTTGAACGCCGAACTTCGCGTGGGTGGCGATGCGGGCGCCTCAGAGGTTGTCGTGCTCCGCCCTTCAGGCGCTCAGGTGGATCATGCCGACACCCTCGTCACTCCCCTATTGCTGCCTGACGCACCCATTGTTGCGTGGTGGCCGGCTGCAGTTCCTGAAGCCGGCGCCGCCGCAGGCATCGCCAAGATGGCAGCCCGCCGCATCACAGACTCCAAAGGCGAAGAAGACGCCGCCAAGGTGCTCGAGCACCTCGCACAGTCGTATGTTCCTGGAGACACCGATTTGGCCTGGACTCGGGTCACTCGGTGGCGTGCGCTACTCGCAGCGGCACTGGAGCAGGTTGAGGACCGTGAGGTAACCAAGGCTCGTTTGCACGGTGACACCGGCAGCCCATCGATCCTATTGCTGGGTGCATGGCTACAGAAGTCACTCGGATGCGAAGTTGAGGCGACATACTCCGACAAAGTCCGCGGGTTGCAGTCCATCGTGCTCGAGACACCATCAGGTGAGATTGGGATTCATAGGCCTGACGGCCATAACGCCACGCTTTCGCAGCCTGGTCAGCCTGACCACATCATCGCGCTGCCTGCAAGGACTCTTGAAGACTGCCTGTCCGAGGACCTTCGTCGCCTCGACGATGATCCCATTTATGGCGAGGCGCTCGCCCATTTCGCTGCGACACGGAGCGAGTCACAGTAGCGCTGCCCCATCACCACCCTCAAATATCGGAGCCCCGCATGAGTGCCACCCCAGATGTCATTGTTTATGCCGACCCCGATGCCGTTGCTGAGGCGACGGCTGCGCGCCTGTTATTACGCATTGGCGACGTGCTCGCCCACCGCGACCGCGCCGACATAGTCCTTACCGGTGGCACAGTAGGAATCGCGACTCTAGCGGCGGCAGCGAAATCACCACTTGCGCAGGCCATCGACTGGACGTCAGTCCACGTGTGGTGGGGCGACGAGCGGTACGTCGCGAGCGGTCACGAAGACCGCAATGAGGGTCAAGCCCAAGAAGCGTTGCTGTCGCACATTCCGCTCCCCGAAGAGAACATCCACCGGGTGGGTTCTAGCGACGACTTTTCATCACCTGAAGAGTCGGCGCAGGCCTATGCCGATGCGCTCTCGGCAAACGGCGACCCGGCATTCGATGTACTGCTCCTAGGCCTTGGGCCAGACGGTCACGTGGCAAGTCTGTTCCCCGACCACCCCAGCTACTCTGCCGCAGATGCCTCGGATGCCAGTACGTCAGCCAAAGCTGTGCACGGTTCCCCTAAGCCGCCGCCGCTGCGCGTCTCCCTCACGCTGTCGGCAATTAACCGTGCGCGTGAAGTCTGGGTGGTGGCTACTGGCGCTCCTAAGGCAGAGGTCATCGGTCGTTGTCTCAGTGGCGACACCACGTTGCCCGGTGCGTCGGTGCGCGGCACCGAGCGCACGCTGTGGTTGGTCGACGCCGCTGGCGCCACCCGTATTTGATTGACAACCGTCACGGGCGGTGTCACAGACGCTGGCGCCCGTGACGGTTGCTTACAGGCGTGCCTTTACCGCCTCGACGATGGTGGTGATATCGAACTCGTCAGGCTTGGAGTAGATGACCTCGTCATTCGCGCGGAACGTGAAAACGCCCTTATCGCCGGTCTTCAAGGTGACAGCCTCAAGCGACTGCCCGAGAGCATCAAGCAAGGTGCGCTGAGCGTCGATCGCACGCTCTAGATAGTCACAAGGGACGCAGTACTCAATCTCGATTCGCATACATCCCATCCTCTCACGCGCCGCGCTACCCACAACCGGAGACGGTGAGGGCGCACGCACCTTCTCGGCGACGGCATATAACGCCTGTTGCCGCGCCAATCCGCAATTCGTGGAAAAGTACGCCAATGAAGGCCGATGCGGGTGCGGCTAGAACTACGAGATGTCAGTCTGCAACGCTGGCAGGCGTACGTCGCGAACGCAACGAGTCCAAAGCCTCGTTAAGCAACGCCTCGCCCTCTTCCTCGGTACGACGCTCTTTTACGTACGCGAGGTGGGTTTTAAAGGGTTGGTTGCTCATGGGCTCTGGCGGGTTGTCCTGGTCCAGCCCGGCGGGAAAGCCACACTTAGGGCAGTCCCATTCGAGCGGAATCTCAGGCGCTTCGTTACCTTCGCCCAATGCGAACATGGGCGAAGTAACGTGCCCTTGCGCACAAAAATAGTTCACTACCTGACGAGGGGCGGACTCGCCGCGCTCCTCTTCTCCCATTGGCCCCGCACCTACGCGTGAGCCGCGGATTGCACTACCTGCTGCCATGATTCCCCCTCGGAATTGGCTTCAAAGTGAAAAACGAGTCATGAGGCCTAGCAGTACTACTGCCATCGCCCACAGAATTGCAACTATCCAGGTGATGCGCGTCAAGTTACGCTCACCAACCGCAGACGATTGCACGCCAGAGGCAAAGCCCCCGCCAAACATGTCCGTAATTCCACCGCCACGTCCGCGGTGGATCAACACTAGTCCGATCATGACCAAGCTACTGATGACCAGTAGCGTCCACAACGTGGTCTCGAGAATCTGCACAGTACTCCTTCAGTCAGGATCAAACGCCTACCAGGATACGCGACGATGCGCGTGAATGGGACCCCTTAGAGCCCAACCTGGTGAGAACGGAACCGGACAATCTTCGCGAACTCCTCGGGATCGAGGCTTGCGCCACCCACGAGCCCACCATCAACGTCCGGCTCTGCCATCAACTGCGCGATCGAACTAGACTTCACTGAACCGCCGTAAAGCACCCGCACACCTGCTGCGAGTTCAGCATCGTACAGTTCTGCCAACTTGCCGCGAATAGCAGCGCACACTTCCTGAGCGTCAGCTGGGGTTGCGACCTCGCCGGTGCCGATGGCCCACACAGGCTCGTAGGCGATGACGATGTTCTTGGCCTGCTCTGCATCGATGCCCGCAAGCGAGCCCTCGACCTGCTCCAGCGTGTACTCGACGTGACGGCCTTCCTTACGGATGTCCAGGCCTTCACCCACACACACGATGGGCACGATGTCGTTGGCGAATGCGGCCTTTGCCTTGGCTGCTACAACCGCGTCCGTCTCGCCGTGCTGCTCCCGACGCTCGGAGTGACCCACTGCGACGTAGGACACGCCTAGCTTGGCCAGCTGTGCGCCCGAGACCTCACCGGTGAAGGCGCCGGACTCGTGTGCGGAAATGTCCTGGGCGCCGTACTTGAGTTCGAGCTGGTCTGCGTCGACGAGCGTCTGCACGGAACGGATGGACGTGAACGAGGCGAGCACCGCCACCTCGACGTCGCTGAAGTCGTGCTTAGCGTCACGCAAAAGCCACGCAAGCTTCTGCACAGTGTGTGTTGCCTCGAGGTGGTCGAGGTTGAGCTTCCAGT
>CAZHTO010000028.1:0-2193 GCA_964535845.1 uncultured Demequinaceae bacterium
GTTCTCGACCCCGTCCTCAGTCACGAGCACATCGTCCTCAATGCGCACGCCAATGCCGCGAAGCTCTTCTGGCACAGCCAAGTCGTCTGCCTTGAAATACAGCCCCGGCTCGATGGTGAAGACCATGCCAGGCTCGAGCGGCCCGTCCATGTAGAGCTCGCGCTTGGCGGCAGCGCAGTCGTGGACATCGAGTCCCAAGTGGTGCGACGTCGAGTGAACCATCCAGCGGCGGAACAGCTTCGACTCGGGGTTCTCCGCCTCCGGCACGATTCCCCACTCGGTAAGCCGCGCTTCAATGACTTCCATCGCCGCCTCGTGGACGTCACGGAAACTGACTCCTGGCCGCGCGACCTCAAATGCCGCATCGGCCGCTTCTAATACGACGTTATAAACCCGCCGCTGCACGTCACTGAATTCGCCACTCACTGGCATGGTCCGCGTGAGGTCTGCGGTGTAGAGGCTCTCGACCTCCACGCCAGCGTCGAGCAACAGCAAGTCGCCCTCGCGCACCTGGCCGTGGTTGGTGATCCAATGCAACGTCGTGGCATGCGGGCCAGAGGCGGCGATGGTGTCGTAGCCCACCGCGTTGCCCTCTTCGCGCGCGTGGCCATCAAAGGTCGCCTCGACCACGCGCTCGCCGCGCTTGTGGGCAATGGCGCGCGGCAACTCGCCCGCGACCCGCTCAAAGCCGGCGATGGTCGCGTCTACGGCCTCGCGCAGCTGCTGGATCTCGTACTCGTCCTTCACCAGCCGCATTTCGGCAAGCGCGCGCTTGACCGGCTTGTGGGGGTGGGCGCTGAGGCGAATGTCGCTCGGCAACTCCGACAAGGGCGCGGTGGCGATACCGGTAATGGCCGCAAACTCGTCCAATCCTGGCCGGCGCCCAATCCAAAACTCGCCCGAGCGCGGGTCCGTGTAGAAGCCGTCATCATCCTTGCCTGCGGGCGGTACCAGGTACAACGTCGACTCGTGGCCATCGCCAATTGGTTCCATCACCAGTACGGCGCCTGGCTCACGGTCGGTACCCAGGCCTGTCAAATACGCAAAGTCGCGGTCGGGGGAGAAGCGATAGTCAGTGTCATTCGAGCGCACCTTAAGGTCACCGGCAGGGGCGACAATGCGCCGTCCAGGGAACTGCTGCGATAAACGACTGCGGCGCTCGGCGGCGAAAGAGGCAGAGGCCATCGGGGTCGTCTCAAGGTCGTCCGGCTCGGCCCATTCAGAGGCGATCCACGCCTTGAACTCTGCATTGTCTGGGCGCAAGGCGCGGGCCTTGTTGGTCTTCTCTGGCTGATTCTCGTTCACTCTCCCATAGTCGCATGCCGGGCCGCGTACGCTGGCGAGTATGCGTATTGACCTCCATACTCACTCGATCGCGTCTGACGGAACCGGCACCCCAGCTCAGGTCATGAGGGAGGCCGCCGCGGCGAATCTAGACATCGTGGCGCTTACTGACCACGACACGGTGGCGGGTTGGGACGAGGCTGCTGAGGCAGCGGCCGATGCGGGCCTCACCTTCGTCCCCGGCATCGAGGTGTCGTGCCGTCACCACGGCATCTCAGTACACCTGCTCAGTTACTGGCACCGGCCCCGCGACGAGGGCGTGAACGGCATGCTTGCGCTCACGCGCGACGCACGGGTGGACCGGGCACGCGAAATGGTGGACCGCATCAGTGAGGACTACCCCGTGACATGGGATGACGTGATGGACTTTACGAGCGAAGACGCGACGGTGGGGCGTCCCCATATCGCCGATGCGCTGGTAGCCAAAGGCGTAGTCCCTGACCGGAGTGCGGCTTTCGATCGCATCTTGGTCCCTGGGTCGAAGTTCTACGTTCCGCACTACGCGCCCGAGGCGAACGACGCCGTGCGCACCATGCGGGCGGCCGGGGGAGTGCCAGTGTTTGCGCACCCCGGTGCAGATGCTCGCGGACGCATTGTCACGACCTCAGTAATCGAGTCGATGGCCAAGGCCGGCTTGGTGGGACTCGAGGTTGACCACCGCGATCACGACGACGCGCAACGCACACGGCTCGCGCGCATCGCTCAACGGCTTGGACTAGTGCATACGGGATCGAGTGACTATCACGGCACGGGCAAGCTCAACCGGCTGGGGGAGAACCTCACGTCTCCGGACGCGTTTGAGGCCCTGCTCGATGCCCGCGGGAGTAGCTGAACCCGCTCGCCGCGCCC
>CAZHTO010000028.1:2293-18535 GCA_964535845.1 uncultured Demequinaceae bacterium
AGGTCCTCAAGCTTTTCGCCCTCGAGCCCTTCAAGTGTGCGTTCGCTACGCGGCAAGCGGCCCTTGGTGCCTTTAGGGATCAGCAGGTCTGCATACAGGTGGGGGGAGCTTGAGTAGGTCTCGGTGGGCTCTGGGTGGCCCAAGTCGAGTGCCTTGTTGATGAGGCCCCAGCGCGGAATGTCGTCCCAGTCCACGAAGGTCACTGCTGTTCCGGTCTTGCCGGCGCGGCCTGTGCGCCCTACACGGTGCAAATACGTCTTCTCGTCCTCGGGGCACTGGTAGTTCACCACGTGAGTGACGTCGTCAACGTCAATACCGCGTGCCGCCACGTCAGTGGCCACCAACACATCGATCTTGGAGTGACGGAATGCGCGCAACGCCTGCTCGCGCGCACCCTGGCCCAGGTCACCGTGAATGGCGCCGGCAGCGAAACCGCGGTCCCGCAGCTCGTCGGAGACCTTCGCAGCGGTGCGCTTGGTGCGGGCAAAGACGATGCTGCGGCCACGGCCTTCGGACTGCAGAATGCGGGCGAGCACCTCAACTTTGTCCATCGCGTGTGCGCGGTAGACCACTTGCTTGATTGCCTTGACAGTTGCGCCCGTGTCGTCGGGCTCCGAGGCGCGAATGTGGGTGGGCTGCACCATGTAGCGGCGCGCGAGTTGCACGACGGGCCCCGGCATGGTGGCCGAGAACAGCATGGTGTGGCGCGAGGCGGGCGTGGCTGCGAGCAAGCGCTCAACGTCGGGCAAGAAGCCAAGGTCGAGCATCTCGTCCGCCTCGTCGAGCACTACGGTGCGGACGTAACGCAGGTCGAGGTGGCCTTGGTTGAGCAGGTCAATCATGCGACCAGGAGTACCGACGACAACTTCGATGCCTCGTTGGAGGGCCTCGATTTGTGGCTCGTAGGCTCGACCGCCGTAAATTTGCACGATGCGGGTGGAGCGTTTTTTGGAGGCGTTAACGAGGTCACCGGCCACCTGCACGGCCAGCTCTCGCGTAGGAGCAACCACGATTGCCTGTGGCTTGCCTGGCTCGGGGAGTTCGTCGTACCCCTCTTCACCAGGGGAGACGGTGCGGTGCAGTGCCGGCACACCAAAGCCCAGCGTTTTACCGGTTCCAGTTTTGGCTTGGCCAATGATGTCGTGGCCGGACAGCGCTACAGGCAGTGTCATGGCTTGAATGGGAAACGGCGCAATAATGCCTGCGTCTGCTAGCGCCTCGACAATAAGTGGGTTGACCTTGAAGTCGGCGAAGGTCTGATCAGAAGTTTGCACACTGGCGTGCGTATCAGTCATGAGTGGTTCCTTGGATGTTTCGCGGGCGCGAAGTGTCGCGCCCATTTGGCGGGCAGCCAATCGCGAATCATCTTCCTTGCGGCTCTTCGCTCTCTCCAGCGGCGCCGCGCTTCACATGACGACCGGTCAGCCCCGGGTCACGTTCACTCTACCGTTGCAAACGCATACTGGCCAGGGCCGTGCTCGTCAAGTGACGCAAGCGGGGTTCGTGTGAGGCCGGCGTCCCGTCTACGCTTGGGCCTCATGCGAGTAGTGGTGATGGGCGTGACAGGCTCCGGCAAGACGACTGTAGGCCTGCGCCTCGCGCACGATCTACGCGCGGAGTTTGCGGACGGCGACGATTTTCACAGCGAAGAGGCCGTCACAAAGATGAGCGCAGGCTTGCCACTCACCGACGAGGACCGGTGGCCGTGGCTGGACGAGGTTGCGACCTGGCTGTCCCAACACGACAAGGGCATCATCGCGTGCTCCGCGCTGCGCCGCGTGTATCGAGACTGCATTCGCGATGTTGCAGGCGATGACGTCGTGTTTGTGCACCTCGCCGCGCCACAGTCGGTGCTCGAAAAGCGCGTGCGGCTTCGCCTTGAACGCGAGGGTCACTTCGCTCCCCCCGGGCTACTTGACTCTCAATATGCGACGCTGGAGCCGCTCGAAAATGACGAGGTGGGTGGCAGTGTTCCGGTACACACGCACTCGCCAGAAGGCGTCACGCTTGTCGCGCGCTCCATCATCGAATCAGCGGGCCACTAAGCCGGCGACTAGTGCCCGGTGTTAAACCCCACCCGGTGCTTAGTCTCTTCGCCAATCTCGACGTAACCCACTGACGCGGCTGGCACGATTACTCGCCTACCCTTCTCGTCAGTGAGGTCGAGAGTGGTGCCGCCCGCAAGGTCGCCGACGGCCTTAGCCACCGCATCGGCCGTCATGTCGGTCTCTAAAACGATCTCGCGTGCCACGTTCTGAACGCCGATTCTGACTTCCATGACTGCCTCCTGTGTACGTTGACCTACTCACTACTGATTATCGTAGGGGGGTGACTGATGGCGGCAAGCGCGTGTTCGCGGGCAGGGGAATCTCACTTCCCAGCATTCAAGCGATCGCAATTGTCGTGGTACTTGGCTTTGCCGTTGGGATCGCAGTGGGGTGGGGGACAGGCGTCATCGCAGAGCGACTCTCCGCACCGGAGCCTTCCCTCACGCCCAGCCCCAGCCCGTCACCAACGTTGAATACTGATGTCGAAGTTCCGCCTATGGCGCCAATTACGCGCGAGTTCGATGATGCTGACGCGCTCGCGGGCCTCACGAGTCTTGAGATAGCCACTGACACCGATCAGACGTACACCGTCGTGACAACTGATGCGAAGCCGCTAGGTGCCGCCGCATCGGTCAGATGGGTACGTGTGGAGTATGAGAATGGCCTTGCGATGGACGGTGAGGCGTTGTCAGCCTTCGTCCTCGATACGCTCAACGATCCTCGAAATTGGGGCGCTCGCGGCCGCTACGAGTTTGTGCCCACTGAGGGGGCCTCAGATATCCGCATAGTGGTGGCTAGCCCGTACACAACGGTCTCTAGATGCCCGGCACCTCATGCTCAAGCACGTTTGGGTGCTGTCCCCGATGAGGTTGAAGTGCAAAGCACTACGGCCGATGCGGGGGCTGAGGAAGTATCGAACGACCTGGCAAGTACTGGGATTGAGGACGGAGCGACGCCGGCTCCAAGCCCAGCAGAGACAACCGCTCCCGCTCCTGGCGAGGCCACGTGTGCTGACCGCGGGCTGGTAGTTATCAGTCAATACGACTGGGCCGCAGGCCTCGCCAGTTATGGTGACGACCGCACAGCGGCGCGCCAGTATTTGATGAACCACTTTGTGGGCCACGTGCTGGGCGAATCCGATAGCACGTGCACGTCGGGCCGGGCAGAGGTCATGGTTGATCAGGTCGATATGCCCGAGGAGTGCGCACCGAATCCTTGGGCGTGGCCGGATGAACCGGTCGCTGGCCCTGAGTCAAGCCCTGAGCCTTCCGGTGATGGAGACCAGAACGAGTAGCAAGCCGCGGGCGCGGGGGCGTGACAGCGAGGCTGGTGGCCGTCATAGAATCGCCGTCATGGAATCGCGCCCTGTAGACGGCCCTCGTGATGTGCGTCCCCGGAAGTCGGCCGGCGCTGTGGTGCTGGACGGTTTACGCGGCGCAGTAATTGGCACGGTAGAGATCATTCCCGGGGTTTCGGGTGGCACCTTGGCGTTGGTGCTGGGGGTATACGAAACTATCATCGCGTCTGCTGGCGAGTTTGTGCGGGGCGTGGCCTCGTGGGGCATTGGCGTGGTGCGGCGCACGGGCTCCGCGCGAGCTCGCTCCCACTTTGCGAAGGTGCGCTGGGGCGTGATTGTCCCCATTTTGGTGGGCATGGCGGCGGGCGTCGTGGCAGCATCGGCAATAATTGCGCCGCTTATCGAGGAGTACCCCACGCAGTCCCGGGCGTTGTTTGCGGGGATGATTCTGATGTCGGTACTGGTGCCCATCCGCATGGTGGACCGCTGGACCGCGCGCGAGGTAGTGATCGCGGTGGTGGCCACGGTGTTTGCCGTGTGGGTGACGGGCCTGACTGGGGTGGAACGCGCCGACCCATCGCTGTGGCTGGTGGCGGGGGCTGCGTCGCTTGCGATTTGTGCGCTCGTGTTGCCGGGGGTTTCGGGTGCGTTTTTGCTGGTAGTGCTGGGACTCTATGCGCCCACCCTCGCGGCGCTCAATGACCGTGATTTGGCGTACATCGGGGCCTTCATGGGAGGCGCGATCGTGGGGCTGTCGCTGTTTGTGTCCAGTCTGGAGTGGCTGCTTGAGCACAAGCGGGCCGTCACGCTTGCGGCGATGACGGGGCTCATGGCTGGGTCGGTGAGGGCGCTGTGGCCGTGGCAGAACGAGGCGGGTGGGCCCCAGTCGCCCCACGGCTCGGTGGGCATCGTGGCGGTGCTGTTCGTGGTGGGGATCCTTGTGGTCGCGGTGTTGCTAGTGCTCGAGAGCCGGGCACGCCGCAGTGTGGTGGCTGCTGACATCGCCAATCCGCATTAGGCGCCGATGGTCATGAGTGCCGGCAGATGTGGATGTCACACCGATGTGATGAGGTGAACCCATGAGCCGCATTCGTTTGATCGCCCCTGAGCCCACGAGTAGTGGGCCTACCGTGGCGGGTGGCGGGCTGGATGATGACCAGCGGGCGGCAGTGGATGCCATTGTGGTGGGCAGTGGGCCTGTGCTTGTCACGGGTGGCCCGGGAACGGGCAAGTCAACTGTGGCACTCGCGGCGGTCGCGCACGCAGTGCTGGACGGTTTTGCTCCTGAACGCGTGTTGTTACTGGCACCTACTCGGGAGGCGGCTGCCCGGTTGCGGGATGGGGTTTCGCGCGCCATTGGACGGCCCACGGGCTCACCTATTGCTAGGACACCGGCTTCGATTGCGTACGCCATTCTCAGTTCGCTTGCTGTTGCCGAGGGTGAGCCTGCGCCCACCCTGATCACTGGTGCGGAGCAAGACGTGATGTTGCGCGAGATTCTTGCGGGGCACAGTCGGGGGGATGGGCACGTGCCTGACTGGGAGGGGGTGGTGCCCGCCCAGGCCACTTCTTTGCCGGGGTTTAGGGAAGAGCTACGTAACTTGTTGATGCGGGCGGCAGAGGCGGGCATTGACGCTCACCAATTGGCGGACCTGGGCCGTGCGACCGGCCGCCAAGAGTGGGTGGCGGCTGCGGCGGCGGCCTTCGATTACGAAAACGCCACCATTTTGCGCAGCCTATCGGGGGACCAGGGCAGACGTTACGACCCGGCGGCGGTTACTGCAGAGGCGGCCGATGCGCTTGACCGTTGGCACGAGCGCGTCACCATGCCAGCGCCCCAGTGGGATCTGGTGGTGGTCGACGACTTTCAAGACGCGACTTCGGCGACGGCGCGGTTACTCGGTGCCGTGCATGCTCGGGGGGCGCGAGTGGTGCTGGTAGGCAACGCGGACCAGACGGTCCAGGGCTATCGGGGGGCGGCTCCGAGCGCGATGGTCCGCACGCTCGAGAGTATGGGAGCTGTGGCCCGTCATGAGTTGCGACAGGGCCACCGGCAGTCCACCGGGTTGACCTGGGTAAGCGCCCAGGTCGCACAGCGCATAGGTGTCATCGGTGGCGCCACTGCGCGTGAGTGGGCTCGGCAGGCAGCGCCTGAAAAGGGTGAGGTGCCGGTGCGGGTGCTCACCGCGCCCCACCGCTATGGTCAGTCGCGCGCGATCGCAGTTGAACTCAGGCGCGCGAGGTATGGGCGCGAGGTTCCGGGACCTCACGTAGCTGGTGATCCGCGAGCCGGTGACGCGGACCATTCCTATGCTGCCTCGCCAGTCGCGTGGTCCCGCATGGTCGTGATCGCTCGCTCGGGTGCACAGTTACGGGCGCTGAGGTCAGACCTGCTTGCGGCAGATGTGCCGTGTCAGCACTTGGGAGACGGCACAGCGTTGCATGAGGAGCCTGCAGTTCGCCCCCTCCTTGCAATGATGCGTATTGCGCTTGGAGACGACTGGACAGCAGAGCTAGGCGCAGAGGTGTTGCAGTCGCGAATAGGCGGGCTAGACCCTGTCGCTGTGCGTCGCCTGCGACGGGCCCTGGTGCGCGAGGAACGCGCGGCAGACGGAACCCGGAGCAGTGACGAGCTGTTAGCCGAGGCAATGTCAGACGAGTCGCGGTGGGCGACGGTACCTGGACCAGAAGCACGCGCGGCGGCCGTCGTCGCGCGTGCAGTGGCAGCCGCCGCGCACCGGATCGAACAGCCGGGAGCAACGCCGGGAGCCGTGCTGTGGGCTGCGTGGGATACCTTGGGATTGGCAGAAGTCTGGCGAGAGGGTGCGCTCGCGGGCTCTGACCGTGACGACGCAGATCTTGACGCTGTTATTGCCCTCCTCAAGTCCGCACAGACGTTTGCCGAGCGCATGCCAGAGGCGGGCATCGGCAATTTTCTCGAGGTGCTCGAAGCTCAAGATTTCGCTGCAGACTCGCTTGGAGCTCGCGCGCTCGGAAGCGACGGGGTTGCCTTTGCCACGCCTGCCTCTGCCGCAGGCCGTGAGTGGGACGTCGTGGTGGTGGCGGGAGTGGAAGAAGGGGCATGGCCGGACCTGCGTATTCGCGATTCAGTACTGGGGGCGCAAGTACTCGCCGATCACGCCACCGGTCAAGCCCCGGTAGAAACACCGGCTCACTCCGGAGCAAAACGGGACCTCCACAGTGCCCGAGCCGCGGTGCTCGACGACGAGACCCGGGCGTTCTTGACCGCAATCTCGCGAGCCCGTCACCAAGTGGTGGTCACGGCAGTTGATGACGGCGAATCACGACCATCGCGGTATGTGGCGCTCGTCGAGGCTGCCGCCGGCATTACCCGGGAAGATGCCGGGTCCGTACGTGGCATTGCCGACTTGCGCGGCGCAGTGGCCGCATTGCGGGTGACAGGCGAAGCGAGCCACCGCGACGGTGACACGGACCAAACTGGGCGTGCCGCTCAGGCGCTCGCACGCTTGACCGGGTTAGGAGTGCCTGGAGCAAACCCTCAAGACTGGCACGGAGTACCTGAGCCCAGTACCGCTGAGGGCTTCTGGGACGCAGACGCGACCATTAAGGTTTCGCCGTCTCGCATCGACACCGTGCGTAAGTGTGCGCTGCGATGGGCGCTCGAGTCTGTGGGTGCCACCACGGAGAGTTCATTGGCCCAGAACGTCGGACTACTGGTCCACGAGATTGCCGCGGAGCTCCCTCACGGCACTCAGGCTGAACTGACCGCGGCACTCGATGAACGGTGGGCAACCGTTGGCGGCAACGACACGTGGGTCGAACGGCGCGACTATGAATCGGCGCGGGACATGGTGGTGAGGTTCGCAAGGTACGTCGATAAAGACACGTCTGACCAGGTGCTCGTCGAGCAGGGGTTTGGAGTAGACCTCGACGACATCAATGCCCGAGTCAGCGGCATCGCCGACCGTGTGGAAATTACCGACGCCGGCGCGCGCGTGGTGGACCTCAAGACAGGTCAAGTCATCAGCGCCGCCGAGGCTGCGGACCACGGGCAACTCATGCTCTACCAATTGGCCGCCGGCAAGGGGGCGTTTAAAGGCGCGACCCACGCGATGGGAGCGGCGCTCGTGTTCCTCTCGAGCGGCGTGCAACCCGCGGTGCGCCCCCAAGAGGTGTTCCCCGTCGACCAAGCAGTACAAGAGCTCGCGATAGTCGTGGACCGCATGCGCGGGCCTGGATACCAAGCGACCCCCAACGAGACCTGCGACCGGTGTCCAGTACGCCGCTCGTGCCCCGCGCAACCGTCCGGATCCCAGGTGAGTGAGTCATGAGTGACCTCAGCCACGCAGGCGTCATCGTGGGCAGCAACCGCAATGCTGATGAGCTCGCGCGTGCCATGGGAGCGGCGTATGGCCCCACTCCAGAGCAAACCGTGATCATCGAATCGCCCGCGACACCCATGCTCGTAGTGGCGGGGGCGGGCTCAGGTAAAACTGAGACCCTGTCAATGCGCATTGTGTACCTGCTTGACCACGCTCTCGAACTGTTCGGTACCCACATCAGTCCAGACGAAATTCTGTGCCTTACCTTCACCCGCAAGGCTGCTGCAGAAATTGCAGAACGTGCTGACGAGCGCATTCACCAGGTGTGGGATCGCATGCCTGATGGCACGTTGGGTGCGCGTGACCCTGAGCGCCCAGCGCCGTCCGTGTCCACCTACAACGCCTATGCCTCGCGGCTCGCAGCAGAACATGGGCTCCGCGTAGGGGTAGACCCAGACTCGACGGTGTTGACCGATGCCGCGCTGTGGCAACTGGCTGCCCGGACGGTAGAAGAGTGGACAGCAACGGTGGAATCCGACGCTGCACCATCAACACTCATCAGTGAGCTACCCGCCCTCGCACAGCAACTGCGCGACCACAATGTTTCCCCTTCCCAGCTGCGTGAATGGGTGAGGGACGCTCAACGCTCAATCGATGCCTTGCCCAAAAAACATGGGGAGGGTGTCCCGGGCGAGATGACTAAGACACTGCGCTCGAGAGTCTCCAAACTGCGGACGCTTGCGAACATGGCAGACATGGTCGAGGAGTTCCAAGAGCGCAAACGCCAGGGGGCGTTTCTCGACTTTTCAGACCAGGTCGCCACGGCAGTGGAGCTCGCACAACTTGAGACAGTCGTGCAGGCTGAACGTTCGCGTTACCGGGCTGTCCTCCTTGACGAGTTCCAAGACACTTCACCTGCCCAACTTCAACTGTTTGCTCAAATGTTTGGTGCCGACCACCCCGTGATGGCAGTGGGCGACCCACACCAGGCCATTTATGGGTTCCGGGGAGCATCAGCCCAAGCACTCGCCGACTTTGTCCAAGAATTTGGCGGCGAACGAGTTGGGCGAGCGTCCCTCACTGTTTCGTGGCGCAACGAGTCTTCTGTGTTGCATGCCGCAAACGTGGCGTCGGCCACCTTGCGTGAGTCTGCTGCTGTGGACGTACCGCCGCTCGTGTCCCGCGCGGAGTATCTCCACTCCGAAGAGTCTCCACGCCGGGCGCCGGGCGTCGAGGCTCGCATGGTCTCGACCCAAGAAGACGAAGCCGAGCACGTGGCGGCATACATTCAGCGACGGCGTGCGGAGTTGGGACACGGCGAATGGATTGACAGTCACCGCGGAAAGCCCGTCCAGCGTGTTGTCACTGCTGCAGTGCTGTGCCGCCGGCGCTCGTCCTTTGGGGCGATCATTGATCAGTTGCGCCGTGAAGGCATCGACTATGAGGTTGTGGGGCTTGGCGGTCTACTCGACACTGCCGAGGTGGCCGACATTGTGGCATTGCTCGAGGTGGCGCATGACCCATCCCGCGGCGACGCGTTGATGCGCCTCCTCACCTCAGAGCGCGTCAACCTTGGTCCCCGTGACCTCGCGGCGCTCCACGACTGGGCCCAAGAACTCGGTGGCCCGCGCGAGAGCCGCGAAGGGAACGCCTCCATTGTGGATGCGATCGCGGCGCTGCCTGCTGCCAGCTGGGTGTCCGCTGAGGGGCGCTCCCTCACTGCGGTGGCCCGTAAGCGGCTCCTCTCCCTCCAGGCGGTGATCACGGCCGTACGGCGGCACACGTACTTGACCGTCACTGAACTCATCGCCTTCACCGAGCGAGCATGGTTGCTCGACATTGAGACTGCAGTCGTAGCTCCGGACGGAAGACGACGTCGCAATGTCGACGCCTTCTTAGACTCTGCGCGTACGTTCATACAAGGGGCAGAGCACGCCACGCTGGGCGCGTTCCTTGCGTGGCTCGACGCCGCCCGCACACACGAGCGTGGGCTCGATTCTCCGGTGAAAGAACCAGAACCGGGTGCTGTCCAAATTCTGACGGTGCACGCCGCAAAGGGCCTCGAATGGGATGTCGTCGTAGTGCCTGGAATGGTCGACGGAGTCTTTCCGTCGGTCAAGCCATCAAGTGCCGCTGGTGGGGACTATGTCGATGGGGCGTGGTTGTCGGGTCGCAACGCTCTGCCATGGGATCTGCGCCTCGATAGTGCGCGTTTGCCCAGCTGGGCTTTTCACGCCGCAGTGGACCACAAGTCTCTCGAGGGCACCATCAATGACTTCCGGATCGATGCCGGTGCGCTCGCGCTCGAAGAAGACCGCCGACTGTTCTACGTCGCGCTCACTCGGGCGAGAAGTCACGTGCTCGTATCGGGCTCATGGTTTGGAACCGGAATTAAACCGCGCAGTGCCTCAATCTTCATGACCGAACTTGTCGAGGCCGGCGTAGTCTCCGATGAGGACTGGTCGCCGGAGCCTGACACCGACGAGCGCGCGCCGCACGTGCCCGTTACCCCCGTACCGTGGCCCCGCGACCCCTCGGAGGCTGCTCGGCGTCGACGCGGCTTGGCACAGCAGGTTGCTGCACACGCATCCACGGTAGGTGAAGACGGCTGGAACGATCCAGCTTTGCCTTACGCTCAAGAAATTAGTGCCCTGCTAAGGGAGCAAGTCCCGGTAGACCGCTCTGAGCTGAAACTGCCTGCCCACTTGTCGGCCTCGGCGGTAGTGGCGATGGGGAGAGACCGAGACGCATTCGCCCACCAACTACGCCGGCCCATTCCGCAAGAACCCACATTTGCTGCCCAACGTGGGAGCGAATTGCACACGTGGATCGAGGCGCAATACGGTCACACGGCTCTACTCGCAGATGAAGACTTGGGTCCAGACGAGGATGGTGTGGATGCATTGGCGAGCCTCAAAGAGACATTCGCGGCATCGGAATGGCAGCCACGCGTCCCCACTCATATCGAAGTCGACGTCGAACTTCCCGTTGCTGGGTTGACCATTCGTTCGCGCATCGACGCGGTGTTCCCTGCAGGCCGTGGGCTAGACCGGGTCACTGTCGTGGATTGGAAGTCGGGCAAGCCGCCTCACGACCCTCATGAACGAGCGGCACGGGAACTGCAACTAGCCGTCTACCGGCTGGCCTGGTCAGAGTGGCAGGGCATTCCCCTCGAAGACGTCGACGCGGCGTTCTACTACGTCGCAGCTGACCAGACCGTGAGGCCCCAGCAACTGTTAGGGCGCACGGAGATCGAGGCGCTCCTCAGAGCAGATCAACAGCCATAGCCGATCAACAGCCATAGCCGATCAACAGCAATAGCCGATCAAGTAGACGCATGTAGGCCCTCAGTAGGGCCCACTATTCAGAAGCGGAGTCTGCATTCCCTTGGAGCAATGCTTCGAGGTCCGCCAACATGCCCTCGCCGTCTTCAATCACATCTGCATTTTCCGTACGGACGCCGTACATGAGCCACTGAAGCAAAGCTAGTTCCGAGGCAAGCCGGGCGCGGTCCAGCAAATGGGGGTCGCGGGTCTCACGGCGTCCCATCCGGTATGCCTCAACCACAGATTCGAGTGCGTCGTCCGGCGCTGCCGCCACCAGCCAGGCGAGATCGTCAGCAGGGTCCGCCACCCTGGCGTCCATCCAATCGACAATGCCCGCGATGCTCTCTCCAGTCACCATGACCTGGTGGGCTCCTAGGTCGCCGTGGACCACGGTGGGCTCAAAACGCCACCATGCGACATTCTCAAGTTGCTGTTCCCAGCGATCAGCGAGCAACGGGGGAATTCTGCCCGTTGCTATGCCTGCGTCAAGTTCTGCCATACGTCGGTTGCGGTACTCCGCGGCGGAGTACGAGGGCAAACCTTCGTCTTCGACAAGCGCGGGGGAGAGTTCGTGGATCTCGGCGAGCGCGCGGCCTAAGCCTGCCGCTAACCCCGGGCCAGGCGCGAGCCGCGCAAGTAGCAGCGGGCTGCCAGGAACTTCGGAATACACCACAGCGCGGCCGCCGTCGGCCATGCTCGCGGCGCCGCGAGCCCGGGGCACCTCGAAGGACAACAAGCCGGTGTCATGAGCGTGGCTTAGCGCATCAAGCAAGCTGCGCTCTGCCTCCAGGGCGGCCCCAGCAGCGGGACGCTTGGGTGCGCGTACCAGCCACCGAGTGCCGGTGGCGTCTTTCACTACCACAACATCGAAGTCGGCATCTGTGTGCGGACTACGCAACACGTCATAGACATCGAGCCCGGGCACAGCGACTGACGCGAGTGCGGCGAGAGCGAGTGGCGAACGGGACACGTCCTCACGATAGGACCTCGCAGTGCTTGTACGCCACAGCCCACGCCGCCCAGTTGGGCGCAAGCAGGTCCAACGACTCGTGGCGTAGCGTGGGAACTGTGCCAGTTCAGCCCAATTTTGATGAGCCTTTGATAGTCGACCGTGCTCCGCACCGTCGTGACCAGGTGGATCTTGGCGCCACCGACTCGATCGTGGTCCGCGACGGAGCCGTGCTCGCGCGCGACGCGCAACTTGTGCAATTGCCTGCCCACGACCTCCCCGCGGCGAGCCTACGGGTATACCTGGGCCGCGCATCGGCCGAAATCGATATTGCCGCACTGGTACCAGCTCCGGACGTCACTAATGCGGAACTGGAAGCCCTGAGCGGCGGCGAGTTTGTTCCCCTGCGAGACCTTTTTGGGATGTTCGTCAATCGCGGGCCAGCGAGCGCGCGTGACCAAGAGCTCGCGACTACGGCCGTCGCCCTAGCGGCGTGGCACAGCACACATGGGCATTGTGCCGCGTGTGGACGGCCCACGGAGCCGCAGCAAGGGGGCTGGGTGCGCCGTTGTGCGCATGATGGGAAGGTTCATTATCCGCGTACCGACCCGGCAATCATTGTGGCGATAACCGACGCCGACGACCGGCTCTTGCTCGCCCACGCAAGTGCATGGTCACCGCACCGGTACTCATTGCTTGCCGGCTATGTTGAACCCGGCGAGAGCTTTGAGCAGGCAGTCCATCGTGAGGTCTCCGAAGAGTCCCAGTTGGAGCTCACCGACATTGTTTACGCAGGGTCGCAGTCGTGGCCGTTCCCCGCATCGGTCATGGTGGGCTTTCGGGCGCGAACCCCCTCGCCTGCGTTCATGCTCGATAACTTCGAAATTACTGATGCGATGTGGGTGACCCGTGGTGAACTGGGTGCCCGCGTCGCCGATGGCACGCTGATCTTGGCTCCGCACGGTTCCATCGCCCGGCGGCTTGTCGAGGAGTGGTTTGGCGGCCCCATCGAGTGAGGTGGGTCAACCGATAACGGTCCGTCGATGTCACTGGGGCCTGACAGAATGCCAATGATGTCTGCAGACCAGATTCTTGATGCCCTTGACCCCGAGCAGCGGGACGTTGCCACCGCGCTCCGCGGTCCCGTGTGCGTGCTCGCAGGAGCAGGCACCGGCAAAACTCGTGCCATCACGCACCGCATTGCGTACGGGGTCCGAGTGAACGCCTACAACCCGCAATCAGTGCTTGCTGTGACATTTACTGCGCGGGCAGCCGGCGAGATGCGTGAACGACTACGCTCCCTAGGCGCATCAGGTGTTCAGGCGCGCACCTTCCACGCCGCCGCGCTGCGGCAGTTGAGTTATTTCTGGCCGCAAGTGGTCGGTGGGCAAATTCCGCAGCTTGTTGAGCAGAAGGCACCGCTGGTGGGACGGGCCGCCCGGACGGTGGGCTTAAGCCCTGACCGGCTCACTGTGCGAGATCTCGCAAGCGAGATCGAGTGGGCGAAAGTGTCTCTTGTCGCTGCTGAGGACTACGTAAAAACTACGGCCGATGCGGGTAGGCCGGCTCCTGCTGGTGTCGAGCGTGAGCAGGTGGTTGACGTCATGCGCGCCTATGAAGACGCAAAGACCGATGCGGTGGTGCTCGACTTCGAAGACATTTTGCTTTTGCTCGCCGACATCATTGGTCGGCATGGCGAGGTGGGGGAGCAGATTCGCGCGCAGTACCGCCACTTTGTTGTCGACGAGTACCAGGACGTCTCGCCCCTTCAGCAGTTCTTGTTAGATCAGTGGCTTGGTGGGCGTGAAGAGCTGTGTGTCGTGGGCGACCCTGCCCAGACCATTTACTCGTTTGCTGGTGCATCGCCCCAGCACCTACTGGACTTTCCCCGCGCATATCCTGACGCCACTGTGGTCAGGCTCGTGCGCGACTACCGGTCGACCCCCCAAGTGGTGAACCTCGCAAACGGCCTGATGGCCACCCGTGGAGCAGCGCGCACTGGCGTGGAACTCATCGCGCAACGGCCGTCTGGGCCCGAACCCGTCTACACGGCCTACGACGACGATCCGGCAGAAGCCGGCGGGGTGGCCGACAAGATCGAGCGACTCATCTCGTCCGGGATCGCGGCATCTGAGATCGCTGTGCTGTACCGGACCAATAGCCAGTCCGAAGAGCTAGAAGATGCGCTCGCACACCGCGGAATCGGCTACCTCGTCCGAGGGGGACAACGGTTCTTTGCGCGCGAAGAAGTGCGCAAGGCCATGGTGCTGTTACGTGGCGCAGCGGTAGGTGCCCCAGGTGGGCCATTGGGCGAACTAGTGCGCGACGCCATTACCGATGCTGGTTGGAGCGAAGAGGCGCCGGCCGCTCGCGGTGCCGTAAGGGAACGGTGGGAATCACTCCAGGCTCTCGTGCAACTTGCTGACGACTTTGGTGCTGATGAGGAAGTCGAGCCAACACTGCGTGCGTTCGTCGAACACCTTGCAGAACGTGCCAACGCCCAGCACGCCCCGTCCGTCGAGGGAGTCACTCTCACGACCATGCACGCCGCTAAAGGACTTGAGTGGGACGCGGTGTTCATCGTGGGCTGCTCGGAAGGGCTCTTGCCTATTTCTCTGGCCGAGACTCCTGAAGCCATCGAAGAAGAGCGCCGGTTGTTGTATGTGGCAATCACTCGTGCACGTGAACACCTTCACCTGAGCTTTGCGCGCGCACGCAAGGTCGGGGGCCGGGCGGGCCGCAAGCGCACTCGCTATCTTGAGAAATGGTGGCCCGACGGCGGCTCAGCTCGCAGAGCGGGCGCCGCGAAGGTTTCCAAAGCGGCACGCATCGCGGACCTCGACGCAGATCAGGCCCACCTGTTTGAGGCATTGCGACAGTGGCGATTGGACCTCGCAAGAGAAATCTCCAAACCCGCGTACACGGTATTGACGGATGCTTCTCTCATTGAGATCGCCAAACAGCGGCCCACCACCATGGGGGCACTTGCCGGCATTCGCGGCATGGGTGCACAAAAACTGGACCATTTTGGGGCCCAGGTTTTGCGCGTCGTCGCTGATAATTGACGCAGGTGAGGCTGCGCCCGTGCAGTCAGTCGTGGAGTAAGTAAGTTGCGCGCTGCTAGGTGGCCAGCGGCGGTGCCGGCCACGGGGGCACCACCACGGTTGAGGCTAAGAGACCTGTACGAGTGCACCGACAATCGGGATGGACTTTGACGGGCTTGAGTGGCTGAACACCTGTGGGCTCCACTCGCCATCGTTGAGTAGCTCGGCCAGCAAGGAACGCGAGTGCCTCGTGTGCAAGCAGAGCCCCTGCGAGGGTGGCGGTGGCGGCTTCCACCCTAGGCCGTCGCGAATTGCCTTGGAGCGCCAACACTGGCCATTCAGGGCGGCGCTCGGTCTCGTAGAGCCCTAGGCAAGTGGCGCACGCGCTCGCCCCGGGTACGACTACGGGCCCCACTGTCACACCACGCTCACCGCATTCGACCAGCAGATGCGGCAGACCCGCGCTAAAGAGCTCATGCGAGTGGGAAACGGCTGGGCCCGCAGAAATCACTATGTCGAGGCCAGCTTGTGCGTGGGCGCCCCGAACAATGGCCTGCGGCACCGCAGCCTTCACGCGGGCAAGTGCGACCGTTCCGCAGTCTGGGTCCTGAAGGTGTGCTGCGAGGTGTCCGCGAGCCGGCGCAGCATCTACAACAGCGACAGCCACGCCAGCTCTGGCGAGTGCCACCGCTGCTTCTGTGCCTAATGCGCCCGCGCCATGGAGGCGTACAACCGGGGAAGGTTTGGTGGGGGGCGTACTTGTCACTAACAGGCCCGCGTCTTCGAGCTGTCGCAAGAGCCGTGCATGCCGGCGCCGCTCCGCGGTGCTCATTCGCCTGCCGCCTTCGAGTGACTGAACAAAGCGACATTGAGACGCCGTCAATTGCCGCAGCACTAACGGCTGGTCCCAGCCCACTTGAAGAGCATCGTCAGCCAGAGCCAGCACCGGGGCCGCAGGGTTCAAGTGGACGGATGAGTTCACGGTCATGATCACAGGTTGGCAGGACGGCGGCCCGCGAAGCAGTTATCCACAGACACAAAGAGGGCGGCTCCCCAGGGGAGCCGCCCTCTTTGAAGAATATTAAGGCGCTTAGGCCTTGCCGAGGATCCGGTTCAGCTTGGTGCCGCACTCGGGGCAGATGGCCTTCGCCATGCGACGACCGTTCTCGGAGACGACGACGTCGCCTTCGGTGGTGCGCTTGGCCTTGCACTTCACGCAGTAGAACTCACCCTGGTACTTGTCGGCCATGAGCCTTCTCCTTTGGTTACTCGCG
>CAZHTO010000029.1:0-18460 GCA_964535845.1 uncultured Demequinaceae bacterium
CAGGGCAGGTGCGAGGACAGGCGCCCGTTGCGACCATTCAGGCGCTTGCGGGTGTCCTTGCAGTGCACGTGGTAGATCCGGTCCTGGAAGTCCCACAGAAAGCCCACCGGGTCCACGTCTTGCCACACCATGTGGCTCGGGTCCCAGTTGAGACCAAACGACTCGCGGTGGCCAATGGCCTCGAGGGTGCGCTTGGTGGTCCAGTAGTCGTAGGCAATTTCGCTGGGGTGGACTTCAAGCGCAAAGCGCACGCCCACCTCTTCGAAGACGTCCATGATGGGGTTCCAGCGGTCGGCGAAGTCCTGGTAGCCGGCCTCCACCATGTCTTCTGGCGTGGGCGGGAAGTTGGCTACGGTCTTCCAGATCGAGGAGCCCGAGAAGCCGACAACCGTCTTGACGCCCAGCTTCGCAGCCATACGCGCGGTGTCCTTGATCGCCTCGGCTGCGCGCTGGCGCACACCCTCCGCGTCACCATCGCCCCACACTGCCGGCGACAGAATCTCTTCGTGACGGCGGTCAATCGGGTCGTCACAGACGGCCTGGCCCGTGAGGTGGTTGGAGATAGCCACGATCTTGAGGTTGTGGCTGGCCATGAGGTCGAGGCGACCCTGGACGTAGTCTGCGTCGTCCCAGCGAGTCACGTCGAGGTGGTCACCCCAGCATGCAATCTCAAGGCCGTCATAGCCCCAGTCAGAAGCTAACTTGACGACCTCGGTGAAGGGGAGGTCCGCCCACTGGCCAGTAAACAGAGAAATTGGTCGCGCCATTGCGCTCATTCCTTTCGTTCGTTACGCAGACGTAGGAGTCCACGCGCTGCCGTTGTCTGCGCTGCGCTCGACCGCGTCGAGCACCCGCTGGACCTGATAGCCATCTGCGAACGACGGGGTGGGCTGCACGCCTGCGGCGATCGCCTCCACGAGGTCCTTGGCCTGGTGCGAGAAGCCGTGTTCATAGCCGAGCATGTGACCTGGGGGCCACCATGCCTCGAGATACGGGTGGTCGGCTTCGGTGACATAGATACGCCGGAAGCCTTGCTCCGTCGCGGGGACAGTTGCGTCGTAGTACTGCACGGCGTTCATGTCTTCGAGGTCAAAGAGAATGGCTCCCTTGTCTCCCGATACCTCGATACGCAGTGCGTTCTTACGGCCGGTGGCGAAACGGGTGGCCTCGAAGTTGCCCAGCGCGCCCGAGTCGAAACGGGCATTGAACGACGCATAGTCGTCAACCGTGACTGGGCCACGTTCGGTGCCAGCACTACCTGAGAGGCCTTGACCTTCCGCGAGCACAGGGCGTTCCTTGACGAACGTCTCCATGATCCCGGAGACCGACTCCAAGGACATGCCGGTAATGAACTGTGCGAGGTCCACGGCGTGGGCACCGATGTCACCAAGCGCGCCAGAGCCGGCCTTGGACTTATCCATGCGCCACGTGAGTGGGGCCTCGGAGTCCGACAGCCAGTCCTGCAGGTACTGCCCGCGCACCTGACGGATCTCACCGACGGCACCGCGGGCGACGAGGTCGCGAGCAAAGCTGGCGGCGGGCACCCGACGGTAGGTGAAACCCACCATTGCGAACACACCGTTAGCGGCAGCCTTCTCGGCGGCTTCGGCCATCTGCCGGGCCTCTTCAACCGTGTTGGCCAGGGGCTTCTCGCACAACACGTGCTTGCCAGCCTCAAGGGCGGCGATGGCCATCTCAGCGTGGAGGTGGCCAGGAGTCACAATGTCGACAACGTCAATGTCGTCGCGGGCAATCACTGCCTCAAAGTCTTCGGACGCTTCTGCCCAACCCCAAGTCTGGGCGAGCTGAGCGTTCTTTTCTGGATTACGTCCCACCACCACAGCCATGTCGGGGTGGACTGGTAGGTCAAAGAATCGGGGGGCTGTTCGCCAGCCCTGGGAGTGGGCGGCGCCCATAAATCCGTTGCCGATCATGGCGACGCGCAAAGGCGCAGTCATCTGGCTCTCGCTTTCTATCATGGAGGTGAGGCGTGAGGTGGATACGGCGGCCGTCCATAGTGATGGACGGCCGCCGTATCAGTCAGATCAGGACTCGAAGCCGACCGACATGTACTCGGCAACGTTGTCTGCCGTCACCACAGGCGCGTGGAGAACAATGCGCGTGGGGATTCCAGGAGAGACAAGGTCACCCATGTTGGCGTTCTGAGCGAGCAAACGCGCCAGCGCGATGCCGTCTGCCGCCTGCGTGGATGGGTAGATGACAGTCGCCTCGAGGACGCTCTCACCCGACTCGATCTCACGCATGGCGTTGGCCGAACCTGCGCCACCGACCATGAAGAACTCGTCACGGTTGGCCTCATCGATAGCGGCGAGGACACCAATGCCCTGGTCGTCATCGTGGTTCCAGATCGCGTCGAACTGAGGGTTGGCAGCGAGGAGCTGCGCCGTGACGGCCTGGCCACTGTCGATAGTGAACTCTGCGGCTACACGAGCCGAGACGGACAAGCCGCACTCTGCAAGCGCATCGTTAAAGCCGTTAGTCCGGTCAGTCGTGAGCTGCAGCGCGTCGATACCTGCGATCTCACCAATGATGGCGTTGGGGTTGTCGCCCAAACGCTCACACATGTACTGACCTGCGCTCACACCCATGCCGTAGTTGTCACCGAGGATGGTGACACGGGCGGCATCAGTGGATGAGAACTCGCGGTCAACGTTAACAACCGGCACGCCGGCGTTCATGGCGTTGATCGCGGCCTCGGTCAAAGCTGCTCCATCGGTGGGGAGCAACACGATCACGTCAACACCGTCGTTGACGAACGTTTCGACCTGGCTAATCTGCAAGTTAGGGTCGTTCGTGCCCTCTGCGACCCGCAGTTCGATGTCGTCGTAACCTTCGGCCTCGGCGAGAGCAGCAGTGTTAATGGCGCCGAGCCAGCCGTGGTCAGCAGCTGGGCCAGAGAAGCCGATAACGACAGTCTCTCCGGTGCCACCAGTGTTGTTGTCTTCGGTCGCTGCGTCATCGGGCGTAGCGGTGTCATCGTTGCCGTTGCTGTCATCAGCGCTGCAGCCTGCGACGAGGGCGATGCCTGCGAGGGCCCCTCCAGCTGCTGCAATCATCCGCAGCCGCCTGGACTGGAATGCGTACATAAGTTCCTCCTATGTGGATCACTGTCGTCTTTGCCAGTGAAATAGAGGCCGCAGTGCCGAGATTCGCTGGTGCGAGTCGGCTCGTTGTCCACACTGACAGGCCCAACGTAACAGAAGTTGCAATGCAGTGCGCGACTTCTGCATGTTTATCGTCATAACGTTTTGGCAACTAATTTCCTGCGCACGATTCGCCCGCCGGCCGTTCGCAACGTACGGAGATTACGCCTGAGAGCGGTGATTGTGGCATCTTTCGTACGCCGCCAGGCTGTGTTATGTTCGTCGCGTGATCGAAGACGACCACCCCGCGGCATTACTTGAGGTTCGGGGCCTCATCAAAAGTTTCGGGAGCGCCCAGGCGCTCAAGGGCGTAGACCTTGATGTGCGCGCAGGCGAGGTCCACTGTGTCCTAGGCCAAAACGGCGCGGGAAAGTCGACCCTTATCAAAGTGCTGTCCGGTGCACACCAGCCCGACTCCGGTGAGATTCGTTGGAACGGCGAGACCGTCAACATCGAGGACCCGGTCGCTGCGATTGATCTAGGCATCGCCACTATGTACCAAGAGTTGGACGTAGTCCCAGGCCTCACCATCGCAGAGAACATTTTCTTGGGAAATGAGCTCTCCAGTGGTGGCGTAACTAACAGGCGCCAGGCGGCCAAGCGAACGCGCGAGATTATGTCTCGGCTAGGCCACCCCCGACTGTCACCTTCACGTGAGGTGGGCTCCCTCTCCCCCGCGAACCAGCAGATCGTGTCAATGGCGCGCGCACTGTCCCGCGACATCAAGTTGATGATCATGGACGAGCCCAGCGCGGTTCTTGACTCCGAAGAGGTCGAGAACCTGTTCCGAGTGGTGCGTGAACTCACGGCCCAAGGAATCGCCGTGATCTACATTTCTCACCGCCTCGAAGAGATCGACGAAATCGGTGACCGGATCACCGTGCTCAAGGACGGGCGCAGCGAAGCCTCGAACCTGGACGTGAAGCAAACCGACACCCGAAAGTTGATCTCGCTGATGACGGGCACGGATATCGAACATGCCTTTCCGGCACGAGTTCCGGTCCCCGATGACGCACCGGTGGTGCTCGATGTCGAGAACCTTTCTCTAGGCCGCCACTTCTCTGATATCAGTTTCAACGTCAGAAAAGGAGAGATCGTCGGCCTCGCTGGCCTGGTGGGCTCGGGGCGCTCCGAGATTCTCGAGACCATCTACGGGCACCGCAAGGCTACGTCGGGATCAGTTCGCATCCACGGCCAGGAGCTCCGCCCTGGCTCGGTAACCAGCGCGGTCCGCGCCCACATCGGACTGTCTCCCGAGGAGCGCAAGAGCCAAGGCCTACTCCTTGAAGAGCCGATCTATCGCAACGCCACCCTGTCGACCTTCGGTCGCTTCGCCAATAGCGGCCTGCTGAATGAACCGGCCGAGCGCCGTGCCACCGAAGAGCAGATGCAAGCTCTTGAGCTTCGTCCAGCCGAGCCGAACCGAATCACGCGCACCTTGTCAGGCGGAAACCAGCAAAAGATCATGCTTGCGCGCTGGCTTATCCATGGCACCGAAGTGCTGTTGCTCGACGAGCCAACTCGCGGCGTCGACGTAGGCGCTCGCATGGAGATCTACGGCCTCATCCGGCGCCTCGCCGCTGAAGGCACTGCAATCCTCATCGTGTCATCTGAGATCGAAGAGGTCCTCGGTCTTGCCGACCGTGTACTCGTGATTGCCGATGGCCGTGCAATCGACGAGGGCCCCGCCAACAAAATCGACGAGCACGGCGTGCTCGACCTGATCATGAAGGGAAGTGCCGCGTGAGCGAGCCAACAACTACCCCCGCTGCCGGCGGCGCCTTGCCCCCAGCACCTGCACCCCCAAGCGAAGAAGCCAACGCCCTTAAAAGGTTCTTCGCCAGTCCAGCGGGCCGGAGCATCGGCCTGGTGGTCGCGCTCCTACTGCTGATCGCAGTGGGTGCCATCACTGCTGGCGAGAACTTCATGAACGTGAACAACCTCTTCGTCATCTTGCGTTATGCCTCAGTTATTGGCGTGATGGCGATCGGCATGACCTTTGTCATCACGGCAGGCGGCATCGACCTGTCTGTCGGGTCAGTGCTGGGATTGTCCTCGGTCATCGCCTCGATCGGCGCCATTCAGACGGCAGCGTCGGGCTTCTGGCCGCTCATGGTGTTCGTGTCGATTGCCGTCGGCGTGATTGCCGGCCTACTGAACGGCCTGATCATCGCGTACGGCAAAGTGGTCGCGTTCATTGCCACACTCGCGATGCTCGTCGGTGCCAGAGGCCTTGCAGAGTTAATCTCAGGCCGCTCGACCCACGTGGTGAACAACCAGGGATTCCTCAATTTCTTCCGCGGAGACCTCCTAGGTGTGGACTGGATCATTTGGATCTTCCTCGTCGTCGCGGTAGTGGGTTGGTTCCTACTCAACCGCACCACGTTCGGCCGCCGCACCGTTGCTATTGGCGGCAACCCCACTGCAGCCCGGCTCGCAGGTGTGAACGTCAGGCGCCACACCGTGTATGTGTACATCATCGCCGGGGCGTGCGCCGGTATCGCGGCATTGATCACCCTGTCGCGTACCACCGCGGGCACGTCCACTCACGGCCAGCTCGCCGAACTTGACGTCATTGCTGCTGTCGTCGTGGGTGGCACGCTGCTAGCTGGAGGTCGAGGCACCATCGGCGGCACCGTGCTGGGCGTGATGCTGTTCGCGGTGCTCATCAACGTGTTTACGCAGAACGACCTTTCGAGCTCGTGGCAGTTGGTCGCGAGAGGCGCCATCATCGTGGCTGCGGTCATGCTCCAACAGCGACTAGCGAACCGTGAGGCGTCCCCCTCCTCCGGCTGATGCCGACATCCTGCCGATAATGGCCGCCGCCCCTCAAGGGCGGCGGCCATTATCGTTCCTCCAGCTGCGAAGCCCCGTGCGCGAACTAGTCGTGATCGCCAGCATTCGTCGAGGGTGCATCCTCACCAGGGAGAATGTCCGGCACCGAAGGGTGTTCGAAGGCCGCTGATGTCGTCGACCCTGCAACCTCATCTGCCGCACGCCCGTCAATGCCCTGCGGTTCATCTACCTCGTCGATGGGCGCCGCGAACTGTGCGTCGTACAGCCGCGCGTAAGCACCCCCCGCTGACACCAGCTGGTCATGGGTACCCTGCTCGACAATGTCGCCGTGCTCCATCACCAATATGAGGTCTGCATCGCGAATTGTGGACAGCCGGTGCGCAATGACAAAACTGGTGCGGTCCTTGCGTAGGTCTGCCATGGCGTGCTGCACCAAGAGCTCGGTACGTGTATCCACGGAACTCGTGGCCTCGTCCAATATCAACACACTTGGTTGTGCCAAGAACGCGCGCGCGATCGTGATGAGCTGCCGTTCCCCAGCAGACACGTTCGTAGCATCGTCGTCGATCACGGTCTCATACCCATCAGGCAACGAGTGCACAAAGCGATCCACGTAGGCGGCAGTCGCTGCGGACAGGATCTCTTCTTCTGTAGCGCTGGGACGGCCATACGCGATGTTCTCGCGAATGGTGCCGCCAAACAGCCACGCATCTTGCAACACCATGCCTGTGCGCGAACGTAAATCGTCACGCGTCATGTAGGCGATGTCCGTACCATCAAGGGTGATGCGACCGCCGTCGAGCTCGTAAAAGCGCATGATCAGATTCACCAGTGTGGTCTTGCCTGCTCCGGTGGGCCCCACGATCGCGATCGTCTTACCGGGGTCAGCAGTGAGCGACAAGTCAGCGATCAGCGGCTCGTCCTCTTCATAGCTGAACTGCACATTCTCAAACTCGAGCCGGCCGCGGAAGTGCGCTGGGGTTTGAACCGGCTCAGGGTCTTCGCTCTCATCTTCTGCATCAAGGAACTCAAAGACCCGCTCCGCGCTCGCAATGCCCGACTGGAGCAGGTTCACCATAGAGCCCAGCTGGCTGAGCGGGTGCTGGAACTGACGCGAGTACTGAATGAAAGCCTGGATATCTCCCAGCGGCAGCTGACCGTTCGCGACCATAATCCCGCCCAGCACCGCCACCACCACATAGACCAGGTTTCCGACAAACATGGTGGCAGGCATGATGATGCCTGAAATGAACTGCGCTCCAAAGCTTGCCTCGTAGAGCTCTTCGTTCTTACGGTCGAACTCGGCTTGAGTCTGAGCACGACGGCCAAAAACTTTGACAAGTGCGTGCCCGGTGTAGGTCTCTTCGATCTGACCATTGAGTTCACCGGTGTGACGCCACTGGTCAACAAACTTGATTTGGGATCGCTTGGCTACCTTCGCGACTATGACGACGGTCAGCGGAATCGACACCAACGCCACCACAGCCAACCGAGGCGAGATGACGAACATCATGGTCACGACGCCTAGAACTGAGAGCACCGACGTGAACAACTGGCTCAGTGTCTGCTGCAACGTTTGCGACACATTGTCAATATCGTTGGTGACACGGCTGAGCAGGTCTCCGCGCTGGTGGCGGTCAAAATAGCTGAGCGGTAGCCGGTGAATCTTGTCTTCTACTTCAGTCCGCAATCGGAACACCGTGCGCTGAGTGACGGCGTTCAGGATCCACCCCTGTGCGAGCATCAGGAGCGCGCTCACCACGTAAATGATCGCCACCGTCAGCAACACTCGGTGGAGGCGCTCAAAGTCGATTCCAGTACCGGTCAGGAACCCCTCAAAGATCACCGTCGTTGCTTCGCCCAAGATTTTGGGGCCAATGACAGCTGCCGTCACTGATCCAGCGCCGAGGAGCAGTACAAATGCAACTCGCACCTTCTCGGGCCCAAGCCGTCGGGTGAGCCGCTTGAGGGAGCCCCTGAAGTTCATAGGCTTTTCGGCAGGCATTTGCGCGCCGCCAAACGGGCCGCCGCTCGGGCGCGGGCGGTCCGGAGTGGGGTTCGCGGTCGCTGGGGCCTTGGCCTTGCTACTCATTTCGCCTGCTCCGCCCGCAACTGGGTACTCACAATTTCTTGATAGGTCACGGAAGTATTGAGCAATTCACCATGCACACCACGCGCCACCACTTCACCGTCCTCGAGCACCAGAATCTGGTCGGCATCCACAATGCTCGAGACGCGCTGCGCCACCACAATGACCGTGGCGTCAGCAGCGGCCTGGTCGAGCGCTGCGCGCAATCGGGCATCGGTGGCGGTGTCGAGCGCGCTAAACGAGTCGTCGAACAGCAGCACGTCGGGCTCGCGGACTAAGGCCCGCGCAATTGACAATCGCTGCCGCTGGCCACCGGATACCGTGGTGCCCCCTTGTGCCATGGGCGTCGCAAGACCCTCTGGCATGGCGCGCACAAAGTCCTCCCCTTGCGCAACGGTGAGGGCGCGCCATAACTGGTCTTCTGTCGCGTCTGCCTGGCCATACCGCAAGTTCGATTCGATTGATCCCGAGAATAGATACGGGCGTTGCGGCACAAAACCTAGGTTGGACCACAGCGTCTCGATGTCGAGATCTCTTACGTCGACCCCGCCCACGCGAACGGTGCCGCTCGTGACGTCGTATAGCCGAGGCACTAAGGAAATTAATGTGGACTTGCCAGCGCCCGTCGACCCGATAATCGCCGTGGTGGTGCCCGGCTTGGCAGTGAAACTCACACTCCGGAGCACCGGCTCCTCAGCCCCCGGGTACGCAAAGGTGACGTTGTCGAACTCAATCGTGCCCGCATCGGCCATTTCCTTGATGCCGTCCGCAGGCGGCACCACCGTCGTGAAGGTGTCCAATACCTTTCCGATGCGCTGAGCAGAGACCGATGCGCGCGGCACCATGACAAACATAAAGGTGGCCATCATGACCGCCATGAGAATCTGGATGAGGTACGTCAGGAACGCGACGAGCGCGCCCACCTCCATCTGGCCCGATTCCACCCGGGACGCACCAAACCACAGCACCGCAACTGACGACACGTTGAGAATGAGGGTGACGATGGGGAACATTGCCGCCATGAGCCGGCCCGCCTTGTACGCGGATTCGGTCACGTTCTCGTTGGCAACGCGAAAGCGCTCCCGCTCTTGCGGCTCCCGTACAAATGCCCGCACCACGCGGATGCCCGTGAGCTGTTCGCGCAACACCCTGTTAATCACATCAATGCGCTTTTGCATACGCTCGAAATGAGGCACCATGCGCCAAATAATCAGGGACACGCCAAGGAGCAACAACGGCACCGCAACGACCAGGATCCAGGACAGCCCCACATCTTGCTGAATGGCCATGATGACCCCGCCGATGGCCATAAACGGTGCACTCACGAGCAGCGTGCAACTCACCAGCACCAACATCTGCACCTGCTGCACATCGTTGGTGTTACGCGTGATCAAGCTCGGGGCGCCAAAGCGTTGCACCTCGTTCTCAGAGAAAGTCGCCACGCGCGCGAAGATGTTTTTACGCAGATCTCTACCTACGCGCATCGACAGTTTTGCCCCAAAGTAGACGGCCACGATGGCGCACACAATCTGGATGAACGACAGGCCGAGCATGACGCCGCCCACACGCCAGATGTAGTCGATGTCACCGACCGCCACACCGTTATCAATGATGTCTGCGTTCAACGTCGGCAGGTAGAGGTTCGCGATGGACTGTGCGAGCTGAAACAGCACCACACCGAGCAACAGACGGCGGTAGGGCTTGACGTACTCGACAAGGAGGGACCAGAGCATGCTCTCAAATGTAAGCCACGGTGCTGACACCGCGCTCCGATCTAGAACTCGAAGGCCAACAACCCTCCGACAGTATTGACGACGTGAACGCGCGGTGAGGGTAAATCTTCCCCACGCTCAGCTGCCGGCTGCCACACGCCCATCTCGATCATCTCGACCTGTTGGTCGGTGAAGCGCGCCTCAGTAGACACCCCGTCGGCATCGTTACACGAGGCATACTGGCCACCCACCGTGGTGGGCACCGCTTCGAGCTCGGGATTTGACCACTCGGAGCGAGGCTCTTGTGCCGGCTCCCAACACGCAGCGAAACCAGACCCTAGAGGGGTCATCTCACCCGTCTCGATGTCGATCACTTGCGTGACGCCGTCCAGGTCGAGGTACATCGCGTACTCGGTGTACATGTATCCCGACTGACCGAGAGTATTGACCAGCCCGTCGACAGACACCGGACCAATTGCCCACTTCTCTTCACCTGTTCGCGCCTCAAGCCCTGTGAGTCGCACTTCTCCGGTGGTCAGTGGGTACGAGCGAGTGTCCCCTTCTTGTTCAAACGTGAGATCACCCGAACAAAAGACTCGTGGGGCGCAGCCAATAAAACCCGAATCTGTCCACAAGATCTCGCCGGTGACCAAGTCAAGTGCGGCCACCGCGTGGTCTCCCGCCTTGACCGTTCCTGATTCGCCCGCCTCGTCATTAAACTCACCGTAAATGACGAGCACCTCTTCCTCATCGAATAAGTTCGAGCCCGCGAATGCTTCCCCTGAGGCAGCGGCGCCTTCGCCTAAAGCATCTGCGGCAGGGATACTCCACAGTTCTTCCCCACCCACATATCGCACGAGCAGTTCGTCCCCGTCGAAGGTCTGCACACCAAACAGTTCCCCTGCATAGGCACGCACGCGTGCATACGCTCCTGGCGCGGCCTCATCGAGTGGCTCAAACTCGAGAGTCTCAGGGTTCAGCCGCATTTGGACAGCCTGGCCGTCTGAATGGAATGGAGCCACCCACGCGCACAGCACTAGGTCTAGTTCACATGCCCAACGAGCTCCTACCCAGTGCCGCCCCATGTCCTTGACCTGCTCGCCCGTCGACGGGTCAAGGAGTTCGACGCCGTGATAGTAGTGGTAAACGGTCTCGTCTAGTTCGGGTGCCGTGAGGTTGAAAAGCAATGGTTGCCCGTCCCCGGTTTCCACAGGGAACGCGTACTGCGCGTCAGTTGCCTCGATAGCACCTCGATTGGTTTCGGTTTCCCACAGGACCTCGCCCGAGGACACGTCGACCCCCGTCAACATGTCGGGCTCACCGCCGGCGACGACAACAGCGACATCGCCGTAAACGCCGACTTCAATGAGGTACTCCCCTGCAGTCCAGATGGGCTCTACCTCAACCGCGTCAGCGGTCGTCACCCGAGGTTCAGCAGGGCTTAAAGTCGGCTCAGGAGTGCCTGTGCTCGACTCGGGCGGCTCTTGGTCTCCCGAACATGCCGTCAAAGTCAAGGTGAGGACGCAAGCTGTCATCGCACCAAGCATCGTGGCGCGGGAAATACGAATGGTCACAGTGCCCCCTCGTCAAAGAACTCCGTCAAAAGATTACGCAACCCGGAACGAAACCATCCGTCACCCTGCTCACTCACACGCGGCTCTCGCGTGTCAGCGCGCCGCCCAGTCAAGGCCACGCTCGATCAGCCCGCTCACCTCGGGGCGTTCGAGAACATCGATCGTGTGCCCTAGCGTCGTAGCGAATATCCGTCCCTTACCCCACTGCCTTGTCCACGCGACAGGCATAGTGAGCGACTCATCCCACTCATCTCCCTCGTCTGGAGCAAGCTCGCAGTCGAGCAGCACGCGATTGTGAGAGTCGGTCAGGACCCAGTACTGCTCGGTGGTGACATCAAAGTCCGACATCGACTCGGTGATGGGGTGCGATTCGCCTCTCTGCGTCACTCGAACCGTGTAGTCGCGATACGGCTCCACATCAACACGGCCCCTGTCGCTCCCCCGATGGGGGTGTGCCGCGAACTGCGCGCCAACCAGCTGCAAATAGTCAGACGAATTACGGTACGAATCGATGAGTCCGCCGTGCCAACCAGTAAGACCCGCTCCAGCCGCGACAGTGGCGCGTAGCCCCTCAACCTCGTCGACGGTGGCACTGCCCATAGTCACCGATTGAATAATCAGGTCGTAGCGCGCCATCGTCTTGGCATCTGCATAGACCTCAGGCGTGTCCTCAATGTCGAGGCTAAAGCCCATCTTTTCTAAGGTGGGGAAAAAGAGATCAGTGGAGGCAACGGGGTCGTGACCCTGCCATCCTCCTCGAACAATTAAGCAAAGCCTGCTCATACCTGTCCCTTCGCCTCGCTGCGATGCGACTCCCATGATAGAGCCCTGGGCAAATACTTCAATGACCTGCACCCTCCATGCGTCAACTACGTTCGTTCTACCAGCACACCCGGAACCCGCTCAACCGTATGAACGGAACGCCACGACTCACCACCAATGCCTTCGGCCCAGTGCAAAGGTCCCGAGGCAAGACCGTGTGCGGCCAGGTCTCTACCGAGCACCAGCACCGACGGGCCTGCTCCCGACACCACCGCCGCAAGCCCTTGCGCACGCAAGTGAGCAATCATCGCGGGAGCCGCCGCCATGACATCCGCCCGATACCCCTGGTGAAGACGGTCTTCTGTCGCCGAAAGTAAATCTTCTGGCCAATTGGCCAGCGCATTCACGAGTAGCGCCGCGCGGCCCACATTGAATGCTGCGTCTGCATGTGGGACCTGCGCGGGCAACACTGATCGTGCCTGCGTGGTGGGCAACACTGAGCGTGGAATCACCACGGCTGTCTCAATCTCGTTTGCCACTACCAAAGGCCGTGCGTGTGCACCCGACGCGTCTTGCCATGCGACCGTTGCGCCACCAAAAATCGCGGGGGCAGCATTATCGGGATGGCCCTCAAACCGCGTGGCAATCTCTAACGCCACCTCGGGCGACAGTGCATCAGGTTCAGAGATGAGTCCGCGGGCAGCACCAATTCCAGCGACGACCGCCGCAGCCGAGGACCCCAATCCGCGGCCGTGCGGAATGCGGTTGATGGCGCGGATCGACAGTCCCACTTGTGAAGCACCGACGTGGTCAAGAGCTGCGCGCAGTGCACGCACCACCAGGTGAGAGTCGTCCCGTGGGAGCGTGTCGGCACCCTCGCCCTCGATCTCGATGTCAACTGCTGCGCTGGCGACGGCCTTCACTTCAAGCTCGTCAGCCAAGCCCAAGGCCATGCCGAGTGAATCGAAACCCGGACCCAGGTTTCCGGCAGTAGCGGGCACCGTCACCCGCACGCTGTCTGCGACGAGCCTCATCATTACAGTCCGAGTGCCTGGGCGGCTGCCTGAGCATCCACCGGAATGATCGTGGGCTCCACCTCATGGCCCGCGAGGGCCGTGGCGGTGTCTTTAAGGCCGTTACCCGTCACCGTGCACGTAATGGTGACGCCGCGCGGCACTTCTCCGAGCTCAGCAGCAGCCAGTAGTCCCGCGATCGGGGCGGCCGATGCGGGCTCGACAAACACTCCCACGTCACCGGCGAGACGGGCTTGGGCAGCAAGGATTTGGGTGTCAGAGACGGCCCTAATCCAGCCTCCTGATTCGTCACGGGCAGCGACGGCAAGGTCCCATGAGGCGGGGTTACCGATGCGGATTGCGGTGGCAACCGTCTCGGGATCCTTGACGGGATGTCCCTGAACAAAAGGCGCGGCCCCCGCTGCCTGCACACCCCAGATGCGGGGAGTACGCGTGGCAACCCCCGCATCGGCGTATTCCTTGAAACCCATCCAATATGCAGAGATGTTGCCCGCGTTACCTACGGGCAACATGTGAATATCTGGGGCATCGCCTAGTTGATCCACGATCTCAAAGGCCGCAGTCTTTTGACCCTGCAAGCGATACGGGTTGACCGAGTTGACGAGCGCAACTGGGTAGTCCTCGCTGAGCTCGCGCACAATGTCCAAGCACTCATCAAAGTTGCCATCGACCTGCACCAGCCTTGCGCCGTGCACAATCGCCTGAGCCATCTTGCCTGCCGCAATTTTGCCTTGCGGAATCATGACGACGCACTCTAGGCCTGCGTGCGCTGCGTAGGCCGCGGCCGATGCGCTGGTGTTGCCAGTCGACGCGCACACCACGGTGTGGTCGCCATCTTTGACCACTTGAGTCATAGCGGCGGTCATGCCCCGATCTTTGAACGAGCCCGTGGGGTTCATGCCCTCGACTTTGACGAAGACGTCCGCGCCCACCTCTTGAGAGATCGACTTAGCGTGCACGAGCGGCGTACCGCCCTCACCGAGCGAAACTATGCGATCGCCCTCGTCGAAAGGCATTCGGTCCAGGTATTCGCGAACAATGCCGCGCCACACATGTGCCATTAAAGCTTCCCTTCAATGCGCAGTACGGACCACACTTTGTCCACCACTTCTGACGAGCGCAGTTCTGCTACCGTCGCGTGCAACGCCGCCTCGCTCGCGAGGTGCGTCGACATCATGAGCTCGGCGTGGTCGTCATGCGGCATTTGACGTGCGGAACCGATCCCCACCCCGTGTGAGGCAAAGATCGCGGCAACCGCAGCGAGCACTCCCGGCCGGTCAGCGACAGCCATCCGCACCGCGTAGCGGGTTTGAGCGGCATCCATGGGAAGCACCTCATGGCGTGCGTAGTTCGACTCACGCGGACCCTTGCCACCGCTGACCTTATGCCTGGCCACCGACACCACATCGCCCAATACGGCCGATGCGGTGGGCACCCCACCAGCACCCTGGCCGTAGAACATGAGGTCACCAGCGGCTTCGGCTTCAACATAGACGGCGTTGTAGGCACCGCGCACACCCGCGAGCGGGTGGTCGACCGAAACCAAGGTGGGGTGAACACGAACCGAAACTCCCGCATCGGCCTGCTCCGCCACGGCCAGCAACTTGATGACGTAACCGGCATCTTTAGCGGCAGCGATATCTTCTGGCGTGATCTCGGTGATGCCCTCGCAGTACACATCATCGATTCCTACGCGCTGGTGGAAGGCGAGCGAGGCAAGGATGGCGGCCTTCGCAGCGGCATCGTGGCCGCCTACGTCTGCGGTGGGGTCCGCTTCTGCGAAACCCAATCGTTGCGCCTCGGCGACAACCTCGTCATAGGGCAAGCCCTTGGTGGTCATTTCGTCGAGAACGTAATTAGTGGTGCCGTTCACAATTCCGAGAATGCGCGTCACCCGGTCACCGGCGAGCGATTCGCGCACCGGGCGTACCAGCGGGATTGCGCCTGCCACGGCTGCTTCGTAATAGAGGTCGGCATTAGCCGCGTCGGCTGCTTCGTAGAGTTCCGCGCCGCGCTCGGCGAGCAGTGCCTTATTGGCGGTGACCACTGCGGCGCCAGCTTTCAGGGCTCGCAGAATCATGGACCGAGCGGGCTCGATGCCCCCCATTACCTCGACGACCACGTCGGCGCGGTCAATGAGCCCTTCAGCATCTGACGTAAGTGCCTGGACAGGCACCACGGCGTCGCGTTCTCGCGATGTGTCGCGTACGTACACACCAGCAAGCTCAAAGGGGCCCCCAATACGGGCCTCCAGGTCGGTTGACTGTTCGAGCAACAGGCGAATGACCTGCGTACCGACAGTGCCGCACCCGAGCACGGCAATCTTCACGGGATCTAGGACGGCAGACACGGGCCCACTCTATCGGAGGTGCGAACGCTGGAGAGCGCACCGTACGTGCCGAGCCAGGGCGGCCGGCACCAGCGGTACCCGCGCACGCACACCAGTCACGTAAAGTCGTGAGCCATGAGTGAACGTCCTGCGAGAATTGTCATGGTGTGCACTGGCAACATCTGCCGCTCACCCGCGATGCACTACTGGGCTAAAAGGCTGTGGGCCGATGACGCCGAGGTCACCAGTGCTGGAATCTATGCCGAGGTTGGCATGGACGTGCCACACGAGATGCGGGTCGCTGCCCGCAGGCACGTACTCGACATCCCCCGGCACCGCCCCACCCAACTGGATCATGAAATCCTTAGCCAGGCTGATCTTGTGCTCGTGGCCACCTCGCAACACGCCCGCTGGATTGAAGCGGAGTGGGGTGGGCCTGCTGACCACGCTTTTGGCATCAAAGAAGCCTCAGAGTTGGCATCAAGGGCCGATGCGCCGGTGGGCTCCACGACTCGCGAACGGCTAATCAATGCTTCAGATGCGCTTCACTTAGCGCGAGGCACTCTCGCCGCTCCACTACGCTCTCTCGACGACCCATACGCGCTGGACCAGCGCACATATGACCGGGTCATGGACGAGATCGTTGAAGACTTAGGTGTCATTGCTGACTGGATCGATCCGAGCCGTACTAAGCGGCCGTAGTAGCGCCCATTTGGCGCATAAGGAAAGCGACGCCCCGGGCATTGAGGGGGGTGCCCGGGACGCCGCTTCGAGGACTACAAGCCAGGGCGAGTGATGCGACCCATGTGGCCGACTGAGCCGGCTACCGCGGGGTTATTCACATCAATCTTCTCTGGCGAGTCTCCCGGCCCCTCGTAGTCCTCGCGAGTGAAGGAGTGGTCTTCACCGTCGGACTCAGGGACATCGTCGAAGGGCGTGTGGCCCTTCTCCTGGCGCTCCTTTTCAACCTCTTCAGCGAGGTGCTGAAGCGCTTCGGTACCTTCACGGGTGAACTTGGACATGGCGGTCTCCTTTCGTTCACCTAACAGCGCCGCCGTGGCGCCTATACCGAATCAACGCTCAAGCGTGCCTGAGATATTTCTCAGAATCAGAGAATTTTTAGTCAAGCGCCGCCGAACGCGGTCTTGCCTGACCTCTTACGGGTGGGGCCTGACCGCGGGCAAGACCTGGACCTCATCGGGGAACAGTTCACTACCCTCTTTATTCTCTTCATCCTCGTGTGGCGGGTTCTCGGGATCTAAGCTTTGCGGTAGCGAATTGATGTTCTCTCGCGACTTCTCACGTTCCATCTCGACTTCGTCAGCGAGTTCTTGCAAATTCTCGGTACCCTCGCGAACCTTCGCATCCTCGTTCTCAGGATGGCCCGCATCGTGTTGGTCTGCGCTGTCCTGGCCTGCGCTGTCCTGGCCTGCGCTGTGCTGGTCCTTGTCTTGTGATGACATCTTCTGCTCCTTACGCTCCAGTGGGCGGCGATTTACCGCTCAAGGGTCTTAACCTCTCTTAACCGATAACCGAGAAAAAGACTTGAGTCTTCCTTGAATCCAAAATCTAGTGGTGTTCCAGCGGTGATGTCCGGATCGGCGATGGCGCGGCCAGTGGAATAGACGGGGCCGAGAAACGGTTGACACGACATACGGATGCGCTTGCATGGCAAGCGCTCTATCCACGTCAATGCCACGCCTGCTGCTTCACTGACACGCGTGGTCCGCTTGACTGTGGAATCCACCCGTTGACTACTTGAGGAGTTCTCACATGACCACGTATGCCGTTACCGGTGCCTCCGGCCACCTCGGACGAATGATTGTGGAGTCGCTCATGCGTCGCGGGGTCGACGCGAGTGCGATCATCGCTGTCGCTCGTACCACCACAAAGATTGACGACCTGGCCGAGCGTGGCGTTACGGTTCGTTACGGCGACTACGACGAGCCGTCATCGCTCGACGCCGCCCTGGCAGGCATTGACCGACTGGTGCTCGTGTCTTCCTCAGAGGTCGGCAAGCGCTCTGAGCAACACCAAAATGTGATTGCGGCAGCCGAGGGCTCAGGCATTTCACGCATTGTCTATACGTCAATCTTGAAGGCGGACACCTCGACCCTCGCGCTCGCTCCCGAACACGTCGAGACTGAGCGCGCCCTCGTCGATTCGGCTATTCCCGCCACCATCCTGCGCAACTCTTGGTACCTCGAGAACTACTCCGGACAGGTCGCCACGTACAGCGCGACGGGCGCCGTGCTCGGTGCCACTAATAACGCGCCATTAACGGCCGCCGTCCGTAGCGACTACGCCGAGGCCGCTGCCGTCGCCGCCATTCAAGACTCCGAGGGACAGGTCTACGAACTCGGTGGTGTGACATTCACGTTTGACGAACTGGCGGCCACGGTCGCTCGCGTCACCGGCAAAGATGTCACGCACCGCAATGTCAGCGCTGACGAGCTTGCGGCAACGATGCGAGACGCGGCAGGTATGGATGAGGGAACCGCGCAGTTCTGGGCATCAATGGACACGTCGATCTCTCAAGGAGACCTCTTCACCGAGTCAACAGATCTGCAGAACTTGTTGGGCCGTGCTCCAATGAGCCTCGAAGACGCGGTGCGTGCGGCGCTCTAGTCCAGACGAAACCTCACTGAGCGACCCCCAGGGCGCACCGGCCACGTCATTTGCGACAGTGAGCGACCACAGGCGCGCTAAGGTGCGGAATTGGGGTGTGGGGATCGGGTGTGGGATTGGGGTGGGGGCGGCGCGGGGCGCGCGTTACGGCGCGACGTCGAGGGCCAGAAGGTCTTCGAGAGTGTCCCGGCGAATCAGCACGGCGGCCTCTCCGTCGCGCACCCCGACCACTGCAGGGCGCAGAGCCGCGTTGTAGTTGGAGGCCATCGACCGTCCGTAGGCACCAGTAGCCGCAACAGCGAGCAGGTCACCACGCGCGGTATCCGCTGGCAGGGCGACGTCGCGAACCACGATGTCGCCGGATTCGCAGTG
>CAZHTO010000030.1:0-14843 GCA_964535845.1 uncultured Demequinaceae bacterium
TTGAGCGAGCAGTTGGTCCACGTCCACCATCGTCGCGTCGGGGCAACCATCCAGCCTCACGGTGTCACCCAGTTCCACATGAAAAACGAGAGTGCCGGACGAGGCCCACATCACGGGAGTCTCAATGGCGGGGCCAACAAAACCCCACGCATCTGACACTGCCACCCAGCAACCATTGAAGCCCGCCACCGGCGCCAACTTGTAGGCGCCGGGTGCCACCCCGCGGCCCACATAGGACACCCCCTCCGCGAGCACCTCTTCCCGAGGGCCTTCAAGCACCGTTGCCGGATCAATGGCCGTCCAGGTTCCACAACCATGCGACTCGAAAAGATAGTTGTGTGGAAGCACCACTAGCGCCTCTGCCTCGCGTGAATTGCCCCGCACAAAATGCGTCTCTACCCCTAAGTCCTCGTGCGCCTGCACCTGCCAACTGCACAACGCCTCAGGCGAAGCGACATAGAAGCCGCTTGCCAACGCCTCGCCCACGCGCACAGGTTCTGAGGACTTGAACTCGAAGGTGTCGCCCGGAACGGCATCCCACGACTCAAGATCAGGAGCCTGGTCCGTGAGCTGCGACGAATGCCAGTCCTCGCCTGGGTCGCCTGCTGGCGAATCGTCGACGTCGCTATTCGAGATGACAGTGCCGCCATAGTCACCGTCGTTGACCGAGTTCCACACCCACCAGCCGGCCAAGCCCAGCCCACCAAGAGCGACGATTCCCACCACCAAAATGATGGCGATCACCATGGCGGTATTGCTGTTGCCTGCCTTGAGGGCGGGTGCCCTCGTGTCCCCATGAGCGAACGGATCAACAGGCTCGTCGGAACTCATGGTGTCCCTTCATCGCAGTGGGCGCCTAAGTGTCAAGGACCCTGGCGGGTCCATTCGCCGCACCCCTCAGTCTCAATCAAGTTGCCAGGCTCGAGGGTCACCTCGCTAGGGTCGTCCTCCGGGCCGTAGTTCACCCACTCTTTTATTCCGCCTTCCCATCGCGCACGCGAATCTGACATCACATCGAGATGACACCATTCATCTGTAGTCGAGAACTCGCGCGAGCCCAGATAAGTGCCCGCGCGCACGTCGACGCCTACTAGCCACTTCCCATCCGTAAACGCCGACGAGCCCTGGTCTTGGGCGAACAACTCCGCCGGGTCTACGCGGCTCGCCTCAGGACAGTCGTATAACCTCACAGCGTCCCCTTGCTCCACATCAAAGATCAACGACTCGGGGCCAGGCCAGTAATAATCCGGCTCCATCCCTGGGCCAGTAAAGCCCAAGGAACGTGAGATAAACACAGAGCAATCAACGTCTTCTGTGGGCGCAGGCACTAGGTACGAGCCGGGCGCCACGTCGCGACCGACGTAAGACATACCTTCTGTGATCACCTCCGAGCGTGGCCCTTCAAAAACGCTGGCTGGATCAATTGCCGTCCACTCCCTGCATCCCCCCACCTCAAAGAAGTATCCCCGCGGGAGCGCCACGAGCACAGTCTTTTTATCGGCAGGGCTCTCATCCCCAACGTAGTCAAAGGCGTAATACATATCGAGCTCCTCGTCGTCGTCATGTGACGAGACACTCCAGGAGCAGTCCGTGTCCACCTGCGCGACATAAAAGCCAGACTTGAGGCTGTTGCCCACCTGCACCGGCCCGGGCCTGCCAAATGTAAATGTGTCTCCCGGCACTGCATCCCACGACTCAAGATCAGGGGCGTAGTCGTATAGAAGGGAATCATCGTCTACGAAGGCGTCTTCCAGACCTTCATCCCAGTCATCGCTTTGCACCGTGGTGTCGTCAGTGGTGTCGGCGGTCTCCGATACCACCCACGTCGCAGCACCAAAACCTACGGTGAGCAACAGAACCACCGCAAAGGCAGAGCCTGTACGTGACCTCTTCTTGCCCGGCCCGCTCGAGAACCGACCTGGGCCAGCACCCATAGGCGAGAACGGATCCCTCGCGGCAGCAGGCTGGTACAACCGACCTTTCTCGACGGGCACCACCGAGGCGTCTTCGTTCAAAATGAACGGGTCGCCATCATTAAGGGAAAAAGTATCCCTCGACCGGTCGAAGGGATCTTTGGGCTGATCCGTCATGGGTTTCTCTCAATCACGCAGGGCGCGTTGCCTGACCGCAGTCCGCGCAGAGCACCAGCATGGCTTTCGCCTGCTCGCCACGCAAGTACCCCCACTCACCGACTCTCTCTTCCCTGCCCGTGCTCACCCGCGTAAAGTCCATACAACCAAAATGGCACCTGCAAACGTGTAAGCCACAGGAGCCCATCGAAAGGAAGAACCTGTGGCAAGTTGGAGCAAGATCGCAGAGCAGCTTATGGAGCATCGCTACCCAGCGCTGCTCGCCTACGCAAACCTGCTCACCGGTGGCGATCGCGCCATGGCCGAAGACCTCGTCCACGACGCATTCGTACGATCGTTTGGACGCGGAAAATCGTTCGACACGATCACCCACGCCGAGTATTACGTGCGCCGCGCGGTGCTCTCCGTCTTCCTTGACGGAGCCCGCCGCAACAAGCGCCACCGCGCTCTACTCGGCCGCATCGCCACCCCTGAGGTCCAGGCCTCCCACGAAGAAGGCGTGGGCGGTGCTGAGCACCTGAGACAACTACTGACGGAACTCACGCCACAAGAACGAGCATGCGTGGTGTTGCGTTACGTCGATGACCTGACTGTCGATGCCACAGCCGCCCGCCTTAGCCTCGCTCCAGGAACGGTCAAGCGATACCTGGCCAACGCATCGGCCCGTTTGCACTCCGCACTCGGGACCGACCCTGAAGATGCCCAACCACCTCGTGTCGCAGTGGTTGAGCACGCAACATCCAAACGAAAGGGATACTGAAATGAACAACCTGTCCGACATGTTCCGCGAGCTCTCAGAGCATGATCAACGCGCTTTTGCCTCGGGACCGCGCGATGCCAGCGCAATCTCTAAAGCACGCCGAGCACGCCACCGCACCCGTGTGGCCCAGGCCACAGGCGGCACGCTCGCACTCGGTGGACTCGCGGTAGGCGGTGCCCAGCTACTTCCGGGCGCTGACCAAGCCGAAATTGCAGCGGCCTCACCGTCCGCACTGTCCACCAACGTGCCCGCTCCTGCCACCAACGTGCCCGCTCCTGACACGACCATCACCTGGGACGAAGAGAACTGGTCGTCCGCCGACTCCCTCACGCTCCAACTGTTGGGCGACACGCTTGCCTGCGGCATGCCTGCACCCACTCCCACCGACGGGCGCACGGCAGTGGCAATCGACAACACCAGCATTCGCTCTGACGCGGTTGTGATTGATCTCGAAGCACCCGAAGCTGCCGCTACCTACCAAAGCACCACCGAGTTGGCTGCAGACGTGTCCGTGAGGGCAACCGGCAACGAGACCCTCTACGCAGACATCCCCGCGTCAGTCGTGGCACTTGCCAAGGACGGCGAGATCGTTGCACTCCTAGGCTCACACGAAATCGACCCCACCAAGGCACCCCGCGAGATCCCCACGCCTGAGAAGTACCAGGAAGAGTACGGCTCCCATCCCACATTCGAAACCGAGGCAGGAGTCACCCCCGTACTTGGTGAAGAAGCAGCAACCTTCTCTGCTGGCTACGCCCTCTGGGACTGCGGCTCAGACGGGTTTGCCAACTTCCCTGGCTATGGACCAGAACTCGTCTACCCACCGCTCGGTGACACCCTTGAGGCCGGCGAATACGAGGCCTACGTAATCGCTCGCGTCATTGTCGACGACCAGTCGGCAGCAGAGCACGTGCTACGCGACAAGGGCTTTGACCTGTGGGGCTGGGACTACGAAGAGCAGGCACAGCAGCTAGGCCTGAGCTTCACCGACGGCCCCTTTGACGAGGAGGACGGAATCTCCTTCCTCCAGATCGATGTTCCCGTGCCAGCTAGCCACCTCAGCGGCACCGACTCTGACGAGATCGTTGTCTCAGAACCGGTGACTATCGCAATTCCATAAAGCAGTCCACACACGACGTGGGTCTCGGTTCTCCGGGGCCCACGTCGTTGTATACGCACGTCGTTGTATACGCACGGCTGTAGGTGCTGCCCTGTGTCTAGCTCAGCCTACGAGTTGGGTCACAGCCCACCATGCGGCCACAACCCCCAGTAGAACTCCAAGCACCACAAAGACGTGGTGAGTCCAATTCTCGGAACGGCGCATACTGGCGGCGATACCGAGCGACACAGTTGCGACGGCAATACCCACCAAAACCCCACGAATATCGCTGCTCAGTCGCTGCCTCGCCCCCGCATCGGCCGCAACCCCAAGCCCAGGCAACGCCGAACCGCCCATCAGCGCCCACGCAACCAGCACCAAGCCAAGCCCTAAGCCAACTCCACCGACGGCCCACGCCCGTTCCTTCATTCCGTCACGCTACTCCCTCGACCATCAAAAGTCGTTGCGCACACCAATAGCGTCAGGGTTAGCATCAGAGAATGTCTCTTATGCGCCGTTTATCCCCACACCGCAGTTCACGCTCCGCCCACCATTCACAGCGAACCGCCAAGGCACAGCTCGCAGCCGTCGCAGCCATCGCAGCCATCGCGCTCACGGCATGTAGCGGCGGGGGCGGCGGCGAAATCGTCGACCTGGGCACCGCGAACAACAGCGACCAAGCCCCCTCCTCGTCCAGCCAGAACCCCGCACTGCCGCCCGCGAACGAAGAAGACGGCGATACGCAAGCGGTCCTGGTGCCAGTGGCAGTATACGAATACGGCTACGACCTCATCACCCCCATCACTACTGGCACCTACACGTTCGAAGTCATCAACGACGGCACAATGGAGCACGACCTCATCATTGAAGGCGGCTCAGCAACCGGCGGCACCAGCATCATCTTCCCTGGCGACACGGACTCCTTCACCATCACCCTCGAGCCGGGCACGTACACAATCTTCTGCTCAATCCCTGGCCACCGAGACCAAGGCATGGAAGCCACATTTACGGTGTCGTAGGAGACTCGGGAGCAGACTTGAGGGTCAGCCAGCGGTCCACCATCACCACAACTCCCAGCGTGAAAAGCCCCAAGCACACCCCTGCCAACACGTCTGACAAGAAGTGATACCCCAAGTACATTCGTGACCCGCCCACCAGGAGAATAAGCACCAGCGACACCGCCATCCACACAACAAACGCGCGCTTATGCCGCTCACGGCGCCACAGCAAATAGGCCGTCACCAACACCAAAGTCGACGTTCCCGTGGAATGGCCCGACGGGAACGAAAATGACGTTTCAAGCCCCGGAATCACCTGGAAAGCCTCCTCAGGGCGAGGGCGTTCCACAATGACCTTCACCAGCATCGAAATAGCTGTCGACAACAACATCGCACCCACAAGTAGCGACGGATCCCGCCACGCACGCGCACGCCGCCCCCACACCGCCGCACCCACCGCCACCAAAATCGGTAGCACCACCGGGCCAAACAAGTGGGTAATGACGGTCAGCGTTGACGTCGCCCATGCCACCCGACGCCCCGAAATCCACTCAATAAACGGCTCATCAAGCCCCGTGAAAGCATCGTTCTCAATCACCTCGTCAAGGATTTCGATGAACAACCACATGCCAAGCACGCTCAAAAGCAAGCCCGGCACCAGCGTGCGCGCCACCACCAGCCACTTCTTATCCGCGTCCGTCGTCATAGCATCAGCCTAAAAGCGCCAAGAGATAAGTGCGCGCATAAGTAGTCGTGCGGGGGTAGGCATGTCACGATAGGCACATGCATGACGGCCCCCACGAGGAAAGCCTCGACGAAACCACGCCCGGCCCCCTACCCAGCCCGGACAAACCGGCAACGCCGCCGGTAGCACAAGGGCGATCAAGTCGCCCCCGGCTGGTCGCGGTCACCGAATCCCTCGACAACGACGACGAACGCACTGACGACGAATCCGTCACAGTCGAGTCGCTCCCCGCAGACCGCTATCTGGACCGTGAACTGTCGTGGCTGTCGTTCAACGAACGAGTGCTGGAACTGGCAGAAGACGAACACACGCCGCTGCTTGAACGAGCCCGCTTCTTAGCCATCTTCGCCTCCAACCTCGACGAATTCTTTATGGTGCGCATCGCGGGCCTAAAACGTCGCATCGCTGCCGGCTTCGCAGTGTCCAGCGCCACCGGAATGAGCCCCACCCGCCTAGTCGAAGCGCTCACCGACAAAGCCCACCAGCTCATGGACCGCCACGCCGACGTATTCGAAGAACAAGTTCTTCCCCAACTACAAGAACAGGGAATCCACCTCGTCCACTTTGGCGAACTCGAAGAGGCAGAACGCGAACGGCTTCGCAAACTGTTCCGCTCCGACATCTTCCCGGTACTGACCCCGCTCGCAGTCGACCCCGCGCACCCCTTCCCCTACATCTCCGGGCTGTCACTCAACCTGGCTGTCGAACTCCAAGACCCAGACACCCTCAAACAGTTCTTCGCAAGGGTGAAGGTGCCCGAAACCCTGCCGCGCTTCTTAAGCGTCGACTCGGCGGGCCGGGCCGCCCAAGTGGTGGACGCATCGGCCCTATCTGATGAGCCGCGCAGCTTTGTGCCACTCGAAGACGTGATTGCCGCACACCTCGACTACCTGTTCCCCGGCATGGAAGTGGTGTCAAGCTACACCTTCCGCGTCACACGAAACGAAGACGTCGAAGTCGAAGAAGACGACGCCGAAAACCTACTGAAGGCCATGGAACGCGAACTGCTGCGCCGCAGGTTTGGGCCCGCCGTCCGGCTCGAAGTGGCAGAAGACCTCTCGCCCGGAGTACGCGACCTGCTAGTGCGCGAACTCGGCATCACCGAACACGACGTGTTCCAACTACCCGCACCGCTCGACCTCACCGGCCTCAACGTGATCGCGGACCTAGACCGGCCCAAGCTCCAGTACCCACCATTCAGGCCCACCACCCACCACCAACTGGCGCCCGTCGAAACGGCAGCAGAACAGAACGTATTTGATGCGATAAGTCGCGGCGACATTCTGCTGCACCACCCATACGACTCGTTCTCGACATCGGTTCAAGCCTTCTTGTCGCAAGCCGCAGTAGACCCGCAAGTACTCGCGATCAAGCAAACCCTCTACCGCACGTCTGGGGATAGCCCCATTGTCGATGCGCTCATTGAGGCAGCACGCAACGGCAAGCAAGTACTCGCGCTAGTTGAGATCAAAGCCCGATTCGATGAGCAACAGAACATTGGCTGGGCACGCAAACTCGAGAAGGCCGGCGTCCACGTGGTCTACGGACTGCTCGGACTCAAAACACACTGCAAACTCTCGCTCGTGGTACGCCAAGAAGACGAAGGCCTAGTGCGGTACTGCCACGTTGGCACCGGTAACTACCACCCCAAAACAGCACGGCTTTACGAAGACTACGGGCTGCTCACCAACGACCCCGACGTTGGAGCGGACCTGACCAAACTGTTTAACCAGCTGTCAGGTTACGCACCCAAAGCGAAGTTTAAGCGCCTGATCGTTGCCCCCACAGGCGTGCGAGTAGGGCTCATCGAGCGCATAGAGCGCGAAGCCGAGAACGCTCGCGCAGGCAAAGACGCGTGGGTGGGCATCAAGGTCAACTCCATCGTCGACGAAAAAACCATCGACGCCCTCTACCGGGCCTCACAAGCCGGCGTCCAAGTCGACCTCGTGGTGCGCGGCACCTGCGCGCTCAAACCTGGAGTGCCGGGGCTAAGTGAGAACATTCGGGTGAGGTCCATCCTGGGCAGGTTCCTTGAACACTCCCGCATTTACGCCTTCGCCAACGACGGCGACCCTGAGGTGTACATCGGCTCCGCTGACCTCATGCACCGCAACCTAGACCGGCGCATCGAGGCGCTGATCTCCATCGTGGTGCCGCAGCAAAAAGAGATGCTCATCGACAACATCGCCATGGCCATGTCGCCCGACTTCGCCGCAACCGAACTTGGACCCGACGGGTCGTGGACCCGAACCGCCGTCGACGACGATGGCCGCCGGCTCAAAGACGTGCAGTCCACCTACATCAAGCGCCAACCCAAACGCAGGGCAAAGCGTAAGTGAAGCGATATCCCCCGGGCACGGTTATCGCCGCCGGGGCGCTCGTGTGGCGCGTCCGAGACGGCGAGTTGCAAGTACTCGCAGTGCACAGACCCCGCTACGACGACTGGTCGTGGCCCAAAGGCAAACTCGATAAGGGTGAGACGCTCCCCGCGTGCGCCATCCGCGAAGTGGCCGAAGAGACCGGCCGGCAAGTAGTCCTCGGTCAACCTCTGCCCACCCTTCGCTATCCCCACGGAGGCAAAACCAAGGTAGTCAAGTACTGGGCTGCACAAGTGATCTCAGATACTGCCCCGGCAGCGCTCGCCCGCCCCCCAGTCAAGCCCGCATCCAAGCACGAAATCGATAAGCAGCGCTGGCTCACCATCGACCAAGCACGTGAACGCATCACGTTTCGCGACGATCTTCGACCCTTCGAAGCTCTCGTCGAGGCATTCGAGAACGACCGGCTCGACACCCGCTCCTTTGTGCTCGCACGCCACGCCCGCGCAGTACGACGCAAAGCGTGGGACGGGGACGACGATGACCGCCCCATCACCAAAGCCGGGACCGCGCGGGCCGAGCAGCTCGTGCCACTGTTCGCAGCATTTGGTCCCCGAAAGGTCGAGTCCTCGCCTGCGCGGCGGTGTGTGGCGACCGTCGAACCGTTTGCTCAAGCGGCAGGACTGCCGGTCAAAAGCATCAAGGCGCTCACCGAGCCAGATCACGCACAGAAGCCCCTCACCACCGCATCGGTCCTTGTCAACCTGCTGGGGAAGACGTCGAGCCGTGTGGTGTGCGTACACCGGCCCACACTGCCCACCATCGTCGAGATGATTCGGGCCGCAACCAGGTCATATACGCGCGGCGCCTTGCCCCGCAAGAACCCCTACTTGCCTGCCGGCGGAGTGCTCGTGGCGCACGTGATCGACACTGATTCGGGGCCACGGGTTGTCGCGATCGAGACGCATCTGTTGCAAGTGCATCCGTAGGGTTTGTCGCGGCATCCGTCCGCAGTCCGGCAGTCCGGACATGAAACGACATCGGACTGGGAGCGCCAGTCGGCGCGAAGGCCGCTCGTGGCGGCTGGTGTTGGAGCCCGGGGCTGCCGCAGTCCGATGTCACTTACTACTGTACGCCGGATGCTCGAAGTCTCAAGCCCACGCCGGTCACAAATTGGTCACTCTCAGCGACTGACCTCCGTGAAGTTCCCCCAGGATGCAGCGCACCCCCGAAAAGCGACACTCAGCGTCCACTGGGGCGCTAAGGCGGAGAAGCGCGGGGGTGGGGTGGGACGGGGTGCGGGCGGGGAAGTCCAGGGGTGGGGTGGGGCGCGCTAAGGCGGGGAAGTCCAGGGGTGGGGGTGGTCGGGGCGCGGGGTTAGTCGAGCTTGTTCTCGCGCCACATCGCGGCGCACCTCTCCAGATCCTCACCGGTACGCAACAACTGGGCGGCTTTGAGGGAGGTCTCGTGAGCGCGGCGGTCTTGGTGGCCGTCGTCTGCCTCGGCCTCGTACGCCGCACCCGTGGCTGCGACCCGGCAAAAAGCGCCGGCACGCTCGAGCGCGACTGCGAGGTCCCCGGCGAATACGCCAGACAACACGGCATCCGCGAGCGCCTGAACCTCCTCGGGTCCAGGGGGGTCTTCAACGCCAGCAATCGCGTGGCGCACGTTCGCGGCATGGACGCCGTGGTGGTACGACCTCGCGACCGTCTTGGGGTCGAACTTGACCCACTCGCGCAACATGTAGATACGCCACAGCGCGCCGGGCAAGGTGTGCGCGCCAGCTTTGGACCACATCATGGCGACGGTGTCGATACCCTCTTCGTCGACGAGCCGCACCAGGCGAGCCGTGAGCTCGGGGTCTTGCGCAGCACGCGCCTCAGACACGAGTGCTAACGCCGTTTCGTGGGCGACAAGGGCACGGTCGGCGGGGTCGATGTCCCCTTCGATTTGGTCTGCCATCTCCATGTCGAGCATGGCGGGCCGGCGAAAGCGCGATTCAACCAAGGTCAGTTGCTCTCAGACGTCTCTGCGCCTGCGCCAAAAGTCTCCCGCGCATCGGCCGCCATTGCTTGCTCATCGAAGGTGAGCGAAACGGAGTTGATGCAGTAGCGGTCGCCTGTGGGCGTCTGGGGAGCGTCAGGGAACACGTGGCCTAGGTGGGAGTCGCACGTGGCGCAGCGCACTTCGGTGCGGAGCATGCCAAGCGAGCGGTCGTCCGAGAGCGTCACCGAGTCGTTTTCTGCAGTAAAGAACGAGGGCCAGCCACAGTGGGCGTCGAATTTGGTTTCGGAGCGGAACAGCTCAGCGTTGCATGCGCGGCACCTGTAGATGCCTTCGCGAGTGTTGTCGAGCAGCTCACCGGTCCAGGGCCGCTCGGTGCCGGCCTCTCGGAGAACGTGGAACTCGTCGGGGCTCAACTCTGCGCGCCACTCGGCATCAGTCTTGTGAACACGGGGCGTCATGAGGGCTCCTATCTGTAGGTCGCGACATCTCCAGCGTACGCGCCGGTGCGGGTCGCAGAATGCAAGGCACACGTGGCGCCCGGTCGCTGAGGGGGGGATGACCGGGCGCCACATGCTCTCGCCTGCCCGCGCGACACTTCCGGCGCGGGCTTATTAAGTGTGACGCCTGCGTGAGCCAAATTGTTCCCGCCATTTTCGAATGCTTGGAATGGGTGCCTGAAGGCTCACCAATACCACTCAAGCACTTTGTCTGTAAACACCAATTTACCTGCCGTGTTGGCATTAACGCAACTTGGGGGTAGCGTAATTTTCTGTCGCGCTCTCGACGGGCCGGCAATCGACGTCGACGTCCCCCTCACACTCTCAATCCCTCAGGAGATCCCATGTCCGTCGCTGTGCCCGCCAAGTCCCTCACCGTGCTCGCACTGAGCGCGCTTGCCGCGGTAACTCTCACCGCTTGTGCCACCGACACTGAGCAGTCGGCAAGCCCTTCCGCACAGAACGCCACCAACCCGGACAGCGCCAGCGAGATCACCGTGACAACCGCCCAGGGCGAGGTGACCATCCCTTCGCAGCCTGAGCGCGTGGTGGTGATTGAACACGGCATTCTCGACACCATCGACACCCTGGGCGCAGGCGACGCAGTGGTAGGCGTACCCCACCACGCAATCCCCACCTCTCTTGACCACTTTGCGACCTCCACGGCCAACACCGGCACCCTGTTCGAGCCCGACTACGAGGCGATCAACGCCGCTGCTCCCGACCTCATCATCGTGGGCGGACGGTCGGCTCCCACCCTCCCCGAGATGCAAAAAATTGCCCCCACCATCGACCTGTCGTTCAACTGGGGCACACAAGGCTTTATCGACAGCTTTGAGACCAACACCACCGCGATCGGTCAGATTTTTGGCGCCGAGGAACAGGCTGCCGCGGCCATCACTGAGGTCACCGAGCACGCCCAAGAGATTTCAGCGACGGCGGCCGATGCGGGCGCTGGCTTAGTCATCATGACTTCCGCTGGCGAGGTGTCGGCTTATGGCCCCTCCGAAGAAGGCCGCTACGACTTTGTCTACAACCTCTTAGGCATTACTCCCGCCATCGACCAGGTGGGAATCGACACCCATGGCGACGCGGTGTCATTTGAGTTCATTGCCGACCTGGACCCCGACATGCTCATCGTGTTGGACCGCGACGCTGCTATTGGAGAACAAAGCGAAGCCGCTGCTGCAGTGCTCGACAACGACCTCGTCAACGGAACTAGCGCAGTGAAAAACGAGAAAGTCCTCTACGTCAACACCGAGAACTGGTACATGTCGTTTGGCGGTATCACCTCGATCCAAGGCATCTTCGACGAGATCGAGTCGCTGGTGAACTGAGCATGACACGACTGCGCACCGCGCCCGCGACTGCTGTCCTGTGGATAGCAGTCGCGGGCGTGAGCGTGCTTGTGGTGGCGTCACTTTTTGTGGGCGTCGCACAGTTAGACCTCGCCTCACTTTGGACAAGCGCACAGGCTCGCGAAATGTTTGCCCTGAGCCGGTTCCCCCGCACCGCCGCACTGTTCCTCGCAGGTGCCGGGATGGCGGTCGCAGGCCTCATCATGCAGCACCTCACACGCAACCGTTTTGTGGCCCCCACAACCGCCGGCACCATCGACGCAGCAGCGCTTGGCCTACTCACCGCAACCATCCTGTTTGCGGGCATGCCCATCATGTCCAAGGTGTTGTTCGCGTGCGTATTCGCGCTCGCCGGTACCGCCCTGTTCCTTGGGATCGTGCAACGCATCCAATTCAAAGACATCATTTTTGTGCCGCTTGTGGGCCTACTACTCGGCGGAGTGTTCCGGGCCATTGGCGAGTTCTTCGCGTACCGCCACAACCTCGTGCAAACCATGGACGTGTGGATGAACGCCGACTTCTCTGGCGTCATTCGCGGCCGCTACGAAACTCTCTGGCTTGCGGGTGCAGTCGCGCTTGTGGCCTACCTTTTCGCTCACCGATTTACGGCTGCCGGGATGGGGCGCTCCTTTGCGACCAGTATCGGAGTCAACTACCGCGTGTGGCTCACCGCCGGACTCTCAATCGCGGCCCTCGTCACCGCAGTCGTGATTGTGACCGTGGGCGCCATCCCCTTCTTAGGGCTCATCGTCCCCAACATCGTGACCATGATGCTCGGAGACAACCTGCGCCGCGTGCTACCTGTCACCGCACTCGCCGGCGCTGGCCTAGTGCTCGCCTGCGACATCCTCGGACGCCTGCTCATCTTCCCCTACGAGATCCCCGTAGGAACCATCGTGGGCGTGGCAGGCGCCGCGATCTTCCTCATACTCGTCATGCGTAAAAGGAACACCTATGCCGCCGCATAACACCACGACTGCCACCGCCCCCGCCCCCGCACCCGCCCCCGTCGCAGGTGGAGGTGCAGGTGCTGCGGCCGATGCCGTCGCGACTGCGGATGCTGATGCCAGTACTGTCGCCTACGCCACGCCAACCGCGCCTGCCGCGCTCCCCACACCAGCCACACCAGCCACGCCAGCCGCGCACGCCGCGCCAACCGCGCTCCCCACACCAGCCACGCGCCCCACGCCCCACGCCCCGGTCTCCTCACCTGGAAAGCCCGCCCGCGCATCGGCCGCAGAAAATTCTCGCCGCCGTGTCACGGTGCTGGCGATCGGCATTGGGCTGCTACTCGCGGGAGCTATTGCGCTGTACCTGACCTGGGGAGTGAACGGTCACTGGGACTTTGCGTTACCGCGCCGGCTCGAACAAGTCGCGGCGCTGGCCGTCGTGGGCGTTGCCATCGCCGTGTCGACCGTCGTGTTCCAAACGCTCACCCAAAACCGCATTCTCACACCGTCAATCATGGGCTTTGATGCGCTGTACGTGCTGCTCAGTACCGGCCTCGTGTTTGGGCTCGGCTCGGCCACTGCCCTCGCCATCGATCCCAAAGCCATGTTCGCCCTCAACGCCGTGCTCATGATGGGCGCCGCGACAGTGCTGTTTCGGTGGGTGCTAGGAGACGGCACGCGCGGGCTCTACACGCTCGTACTGGTAGGCGTCATTGCCGGGTCGCTGTTCTCGTCAGTGTCGTCATTCATGTTCCGGGTCATGGACCCCAACGAGTTCGACACCCTCATGAACCAACTGTTCGCGAGCTTCAACGCCATCGACACTGCCGTACTCGGCATCGGCACCGTCATGCTCATCGCCGGAATCGCCGGTGCCTATGCGCTGGCGCCCCGGCTAGACGTGCTCGTGCTCGGGCGCGAGAGAGCCATCACCCTCGGGCTCAACTACCAGCGCACCGTGACCGTGCTCCTGCTGATTGTCGCCGGCCTTGTGTCAGTGTCCACAGCCCTCGTAGGCCCCATCACGTTCCTCGGATTGCTGGTCGCCAACCTCGCGTACCAGCTCACGCGCACCCACCGGCACATGGTGAACTTTACGGTTGCGGCCCTGCTCGCAGTGGTGGCCCTAGTGCTCGCGCAAGCCGTCCTCGTCCATGTGTTGCATTTCAACGGCACGCTCAGCTCACTCATCAACGTCGTAGGCGGCGTGTACTTCATCGCCCTGCTACTCAAGGAGGCCCGCAAGTGATCACCATCGACTCCGTCAACAAAGCGTATGGCGACACCACCGTCGTCAACGCAGTCACCCTTGCCCTACCCACGGCCGGCGTGACGACAATCATTGGCCCCAACGGCGCAGGCAAATCGACGCTACTGTCCATTGTCGCGAGAGTGCTGGGGGCCGATGCGGGCATGGTGTCAGTTGACGGCCTCGACGTGGTGAAATCACCCTCGCGCGAAGTTGCCAAAAAGCTGTCGATTCTGCGTCAAGACCTCCACACCACGGCCCGCATTACCGTGCGCGAACTCGTCGAATTTGGGCGCTACCCGCACTCACAAGGCCGGCTATCACCTGCATGCCGCGCCGCGATTGACGAGGCACTCGACTACTGCGACCTCGGCGACCTCGCGGAACGCCCTCTCCACCAACTCTCTGGCGGGCAACGCCAACGGGCATACGTCGCGATGGTGCTCGCCCAAGACACCCGGTACGTGCTGCTCGACGAGCCCCTCAACAACCTCGACATGGTGCACGCCACCGGGCTCATGCGCCTACTGCGCGGGCTCGCCGACCATCAAGGCAAATCCATAGTGATGGTGCTCCACGACGTGAACTACGCGAGCACCTACTCAGACCGCATAGTGGCCATGCGTGACGGCGCAGTCGTCCACGACGGACCGCCCTGCGACGTGATCTCAGAGTGCGCGCTCGAAGATGTTTACGGCATGCCATTTCGCGTGCACGACTACGCCGGCGACCGCATTGCCGCTTACTACCGGTAGCTGCGTACGACCGGTAG
>CAZHTO010000030.1:14943-17985 GCA_964535845.1 uncultured Demequinaceae bacterium
ACCGGTAGACGCGTACGACCGGTAGCCGCTTACTACCGCTAAATCAGCGGCCTGCGCTGTCACTTTCCTCAAGCCTCCGCGGGAGAGGGTCAACGTAGCCGTCCCTGCGGAGGTCGGCTGTTGACCACGCCATCACCGAACACACGTGGGGGTCCCTCTCCCAACTAGGGTCGTTCCACATCAGCGGCCGGTCACACCCGCCACCCTCGGTGTAGCTAGTCACATACCGATCGCCAAGTGGCTCGTCAAGGTCAACGAACACAGCCTGCAAGGGCCGATCGATATCGAGGTCCCCTACGCAGTCACTAATATGCGAGCCCTGATTACTGACCAGTGCGACTTCAATTGAGCCTCTGCCCGACGCACCTACAACTCCCCCGTCGCGCACGACGGCCCCCGTGACCGTGCAACCAAAGTCCGAATGTGCCAGCAAGATGAGGTCAGTTGCTTCGAATTGAGCCACGGCACGTGGACCAATCGCCTCAGCCACCGCGAACAGTTGGCTGGGTTCGCGCAACTGGTGGTCGACCTCGATGAACTTCCCCGACGGCTCATGGAGCAAATTTGTAGATGCGTGTTCCCAGGTGGGCAGCTCGGCGACAAACGCGGCCTCCCACTGCGCACGCCCCTTCTCTACCCACTCCCCTCGAATGTCACTGTCAGTTGGCACAGAAATGCCCCTGAACGACAACACCACAGCCACTCCAAGGACCACCACGTACGCCACCACCCACGTGGCGTACTGGAGGGGCGACGGTTCGTTGGGAGGCAAAACACTATCCGGTACTTCAGGCGCGGTGAAGGCCCTGACCATCATCACGAGCATGAGAGCCGCCAGTGCAAGGCCTAGCCATCCCCCTGCTCGCTCGTTGTGGATCGCCAGCGGTATAGCCCCACCCATAAGCAGGTAGACGACTGCAGTGACTTGCCAAAAACGCACATGCCGAGCACTGGGCTCCACACGATCCGGATTGCGGTACGACATCCACGCTGTGGCCCGCCAGTACCCCATTGGGAAAAACAGCATGACTAAGCCGAACGGAATCGTCACCAACATCAGCAGTACAGGCACAACATGCTCCCCTGGGTTAACGCCGTATCAGACTAGATCTCGATGGACATGAGTATTAGGGCGCTGACACCGAATCCCCCGATCCCCAATGCAGTGACAGCTCCCCACAGTCCATACGTCCAATCAGCCGGTTCGTTAGCTGGCAGATCGCGCTCGTCAGGATCGCTGAGGGTAAACACCCGCACAAGCATGGCCACCATGAACGGTATTCCCGCCAGCAATACCCACGCCGCCACTTTCAACCACTCGCCGCCGCGCCCAGCGGTAATGAACCCCGCGATGATGGCAACCCCCACAGTCACCAAAGCCACACCATGAGTTTGCATTAGCCGCAACCGGCGGGCGCTCGGGTAAGCCCGGCTGGAGTTGCGGTAAGTAGCGCCCGCGGTCAGATCCCACACGTCCCCTGGAATCTTAATGAGCGCTATCCCCACAAGCACAAGGCCCAGCGTAAATATCCCGAAGAGTAGTGCTTCCATCGTTCCCCTATAACGTCGATTGCGGCGACAACACCGTAGCGGACATCTCTCACCCGCCACACCCCGTGCGAGACTGACGCGGTGACCCCCGCACCTGTCCCTGCACGCCGCACAGCCGTGTGGCGCATCGGCCGTATGCAGTGGCGCGACTTTTGGAAAGGCACCGTCTCGATAGCTCCCCTCATGCCAGGGTCCGTCGTATTCGGAATGGCATTTGGCGCGCTACTCAACGTTGCCGGATACGCTGCCTGGCTCGCGCCATACGCCTCGAGCACGGTCACCGCAGGCGCAAGTCAAATCGCCATCGTCGACGCACTCAACCAAGGTGCCCCTGCGCTGATCGCCATCGCCACCGCGCTCGTGATCAACGCGCGCCTCGCGCTGTACTCGGCTGCGCTCGCGCCAGTATTCGCAGCCTTTCCACTGCGGTGGCGCCTAGGCCTCGCCTACCTCATGACAGACCAATCCGCCGCTGTGTCAGTGCTCCACGCTCACGAATGGCCAGACCCGGTACGCCGCCGCTGGTTTGTGTTCGGAGTATCAGGGCCCTTCGTATTGGTATGGGTGCTGGGCACAATCGCTGGAGCCGTACTCGGGCCGGTGATTCCGCCCGCATGGCAGATCGGGTTCATCGTGCCGCTCATGTTCATTGCCGTCCTGGTACCCGGCCTGAGGGCGCTGTCCGGAGTGACAGCTACGGGCATCTCCATCGTGACAGTGCTGCTATTAAAAGACCTGCCCTACGGGCTCAACGTGCTCATCGGTGCGCTCGTAGGCATCATCCTCGGCAGCTTTGTGCCAGACCGCCGCCCGCCCGCAGCGGCGGTGGAAGACGGGGTGGCTGTTGACAACACTCCCCGACCACCGGAGCAGGCACCATGATCACCGCATTCATCGTGTTCACCGTCGCCGCCGTGGGCACTTATCTCATTCGCGTATCCGGGATCTTGCTGCTGGGCGGAGATCGCGAATTGTCTCCCCGCATGAGCAAGATGCTGAGCCTCGTAGCCCCAGCTGCCCTCGGTGCGATTGTGGCTAACGCCTTGTTCTTGGATGAGGGGGCGTGGCGGCCCTTTGGCGCATGGCATATCGCTGCCACTGTGGCTGTGGGCGTGGCGCTGTGGAAGAGGTCCATGGGGTGGACACTGCTCGCGGGAGTGATCGCGTTCGCTGCGCTGCTACTCGCAGGAGTCTAAACGCGCACCAGCTGCCGCTCGCGGGACCCGCTTCGCAACTGAGGCTACGTGCAGGGTGCGCTCCGTCGCTCACCCTCCGCTGCTCACCGTCAGCTGCTGACCCTCCGTCGCTCACCCTCCGCTGTTCTCCCTCCGCAGCTCACTCCTGTTCGCTTGCCCCCGCTCCCCGCTTTTCGCCGCCTCCCCCAACAACTGAGGCCCGCAAACCGTACACAGATGGACCATTTGGCCCTCCTGGTGTCGATTTGCGGGCCTCAGTTGTCACGGCACCTCATTCTTCTAGTGCAATGACGCG
>CAZHTO010000031.1:0-14068 GCA_964535845.1 uncultured Demequinaceae bacterium
ACGCTTGCGAAGCTTTGAGGTGCGATCGCGCGTTAAGCGGATTCGTAGCAAGCCACCCCAAGTGACGCTCCACAAGCGCCAATGCCACCTCATGATTGCCGGTCACCGACGCGAACTGCGCACATCGAGCAAGGCCCTGCACGTCGCGGCGGCTGGTGCTCAGTTTCTGACAGGTCACGCGGAAGATTTCAACCGCATCTGCTGTGTGGCCGCGGCGCACCAAGGTCACGAGCATGCCGGACAGAGTGAGAAAGGGTTCCGGAAAATCCATTTCACCAGTGCGCCACACGTCGAGAGCCCGCTCGACAGTCTGCTCCTCATCACCCTCAGCAGCGGCGAGTTCCACGTAATAGCATGGGATGCCGAGGTCGGTCAGCGTATATACATCGCGCCCTGTTCTCTCCAGCTGATCAGCGTAGCGACGGGCAGCAACCACATCCTCAAGCATGATCGCGGCTTCAAGCCGACCAGTCACCACTGCAGACATTCCATTGCCTGCCCTCTTAAAGCGCTCTTCCATTTCATCCAGGATGTCTGCAATCTGCTCGCGCGAAAAGGCAGGCGAAGAAGTCAGTAAAGCCGGCATCCACTTGTGCTGCCAAAAGAACTCATATTCGCGCCGACCTGTCGGTTCAGCAAACCATGGCGGGCTCTCGTCATACTTCGCGGTTAACCACGCAAAGTTAGCCAAAGCCAGATCGCTTACGCCGTTCATCACGGCGTCTTCAACTAAACGCCGGCGCGCATCGAACTCGAGCTCCTCATCACCACGCTCCTGCGCAATAGCGACCACCTGGGCACCAAACTCCCGATGAGGGCCGCCCAACTCCATCGACTCGAGTTCCTCAATGAGTTTCTTGCTACTGGTGTTGCTGTGTGTCATTGGTTCTCCGAGCCATTGACGTGTACGTTCATACGTTCATGCGTTCCCACTCGTCACGCGGGCCGGTAGTCAAGGACGTCGTCTGAGAGCTCGACGATGTCGGTGACCACGTCTTCGGGCAGCGTTGCGCGTTCAGCCCACACTGACTGGATCACGCCCACCGCCTGGTCGCGCAAATCGGCATCGATAGCCTCGTACACCGTGTCCATGACGGCGTCGAGGTACCGGCCCATGTCCCCGGTGCGGCGCACCACTTCAATGCGCTGCTTCAGCACGTCGATCCCAACAGACTTGTCGCCATAGTCCAGGTGGTACTCCGCTACCCGCCACAGCACGTCAATCTCCACATCAAGGTCGCCCATACTGCGGGCCAACTCGAGAGCCGAGTCGCCCTGGGCTTGCCACGAGGGATCCTCGGCTAGGGCAAGCACATCCATGCGGCTCAGCACAGCCCGCACTACCAGCACCGGCTCACCCGACTTGGCGGCGTATTCGTGTGCCTGGTCTACAACTGCTAACTGCTCGGGAATTCCCTTGCGGAAGTAACTGAGCTGCCTGTAATGCATCAGCGCAGCATCGGCAGCCTCTGTCCACATCTCTGCCTGGGCATAGAGCTGGGCCGCTACCTCGAAATGCTCGATTGCACGCTCATCATCTGTCTGGGAGTAGGCCCGCGCAAGTTCCCGGTGGGTGTGTGCGCGGGCACCGGCGGGCGCCTCTTGGCTCTGTTCCTCAGCAACGATGCCCGTCAACGTCGGGATCGCCCGGTCGCCCTCACCCGACACCACCAACGCTTGTGCATGCATCCAGCGCACAGGCAGCGGAACCTCCTCGTCTGGCGCATACAGGCTAAGCGCGTAGTCGAGCCGGGCCACACCGCTGTCCGCATCGCCTACGGTCAGGTACTGGTGAGCGGCGTTAATCGCTTCTCCACGGCTCCCGCGCGTAAGCCCTGCCTGCGCATAGAGTCTCGCCGCTTGTTCGTGCTCGGCGGCAGCAGTAGCGAAGTCTTCCGTGGCATTTGCGACCTGGCCGCGAGCACTAGCGATGCTGGCCGCAACCGCTTCACTGAGTCCTGGTCGTGACCCCGCATCGATGCTCTCCAAGGCAGCCAGCGCAGCCTCGGGGTCTTGGTGAGCGGCTAACGCGTCGCCATGTTCCATCAGGCGAGCACCTGTAGCCACCACTGCTGCTTGGATGTGTTCGACCTCAGAGCTCTGAGCACTGACCTGGTTCAACAGGCCCAATGCTTGACCGCGCACATCGGCGCGCCATGCGGCGCCCTCAGCCGTGGGCTGTGGTTCTGAGTTGCGGTGGGCTGCGATCGCGGCTACCAGCGCGTCCGCCCGGATTACCTCGGGGGCCTGCGCGCACTCAAGCGCCGCGGCCACCATTTGCTCAGGCGATGTGCGGTTAGCCACGGCCTCCACCAAGCGCTCTACCGGCTCCCCAAATTCACGGCGAGCAAATTCACGCCACTCGTGGAACGCAGACTCCGCAGCCGCATCGTCCTGAGAAAAGCGAGCCGAACTAAAGGTGAGATGGTGAGCCGACCACTGTGCCAACAGCCCATCACGCGCATTGTCCGCTAGGTCAAGGACCTTGGCCGCAGCGCCCACCACTGTGGGGAGGTCTTGCACCATACGCCCCGTGAAGGCCCGCACCAGCCATTCCACATACGTGTGGGGCTGAGGCGAATCCAGGGGGATGGGCGCAAAAATGGTCTCCTCCCCCAAGTCGACCGGGTACTCCTCGGTCACCAATGCCCGCGAACGGGCCAGCCCTTCTGTCATGCGGGAGTTGCCGTTACGCTCGTCAAACTGTCCAGCCAGACTCTGAGCCAGGCCCCACAGGCGGTCCGCGAGTTCGCGCGCGGTGAGCGGCTGCTCCACCTTGCCAAGAAACCGCTCGAGGCCCGGCTCAGTGCTGGCCCGCACCAACAACGTGGCTTCTGGGTGGGCGTCAGCTGCGCGCTCGAGCGCCACCGCAAAGGCCTGTGCCGCGTCGAGGTGAGCCCAGTCGTCAAGGGCATCTGTCGCAAGCCACCCCAGGTGACGCTCCACTAAAGCCAGAGCAGCATCGTGGTTCCCTGTGAGCGACGCGAACTGCGCACACTTCGCAAAGGCACGCACCTCGTCGCGGTCCTGGTTCAGTTGCTCTCGGATGGCACCAAACGCCTCAACCGCATCGTCCGTTTGGCCGCGGCGCAGCAACGTCACCAACAAATTGGCCAACGTCCCGCCTGGCTCCGTTGAGCACTCTTGGCCATCACGCCACGTCGTGAGCGCAATGTCAACAGCCTTCGCGTCATCGCCCTCAGCTAGCGCCAGGGCCACATAACTGCCCGGCACGCATGCTTCGCACGACGACAGATCGTCGCGGTCCATCTGCGCTAGCTGGTCCCCAAAGCGGCGAGCCTGAGCCACGTCCCCCAGCGCAAGCGCCGTCTCGAACCGCGACGTCACCACCGCAGACATGCCGTCAGCCGCCTTCTCAAAGCGGGCTTCCATCTCGTCCAGAATGCTTGAGATGTGTTCACGGGTGAACGCCGGCGATGAATACAGCTGCCCCGGCATCCACTTGTGCTGCCAAAAGAACTCGTATTCGCGCCTTCCCGTCGGCTCAGCGAACCACGGCGGGCTCTCGTCATACTTGGCGGCACACCAGGCGAAGTTGGCGAGCGCAAGATCAGTCGCCCCGGTCATCACGCCGTCGTCCACGAGCCGCTGGCGCACGTCGAACTCGAGGGCCTCGTCCCCGCGCTCCTGCGCCAGCGCAATGACTTGGTTGGCGAGCTCACGGTGGGCTGCACCGTGACTCATCATCTGTAGCCGGTTGCGCAGGTCATCACTGCTTGCCGAGCGATCTATCATGCGTTGTTCTCCTTGGGAAACAGGTAACGAGGCTAGAACTGTGGGGCTTGGTCGCTGCCAAAACCCAGGCTGAGCGTGATCAGGTCGTTGAGCGAGTCGTTCATAAGTGCACGGTCGTGGTTGAGCAGCGGGCGCCGTCCCTCGAGGAGTGCTTGAACGTAGAGCATGCGCACCGCGCGGGAAAGCACTTGCTCGTCATCGACGGTGGCGAGGTGGCGCACTAACGGCGAGCGCCAATTGAGGCATACCTGCGCGCGGTTGACCACATCGCCGGTGGCGGCCTGCACCTGGTCCAGCCGGGCGCCGGCCTGCCGGAGCGCTGCTGCCCACGGCCCGCTGGCGATTTCGCTCGCCCGGGTCATGTCCGCGCGGGCCAGCACGCTCGCATCCGCCACAAAGAGCGCGGGCGGGTCGGGCTGAGCCATGACCTTGACCACCACGTCGACATCCACTTGTGCGAGCGCCGCGGTGGCCTTGGTCGCCAACGCTGCCGTGCGGGCTGCATCCGCCAGGGGCGGAGCGTCGAGCGCGCCCAGCGCCGCCATCACATCAGCAGGCGCCACCGACGCGTCTGGGAAGAATACTCGTGCCTTATCGAGCAGTTCCTCTTGATACACATACGAGGCATTGATGAGCACGCCGGGCGCACGCAGGCCCGCGAGCATGCGGTATTCGTCCAGGCTGACCGCGTACTGCACGTCTTGGCCTTCGCTCAGAATCGCGTCGAGGGTGCGGTCTCCGTCCGGGGTTTCGAAGGTCAGGTAGCGGCCCACTATCGCAAACAGCTCGTCGTCTTCCACGCACGCCGCACGGATTGCGGTCGAGTGAATGGACAGGAACTGGTGCAGCACCGCTGGGTTGCGCTTGGCTTGGGTTTGAATCCAGGTGCGTATCGCCTTGGTGACGCCGTCGCGGGTCTGAGCCACCGCATCGTCCTTCACCAAGGACTCCCTGCTGGCTGTGGGGGTGAGCAGATCTGACGACACCACTACCTGCACAAAGAATGCCCAGTCGGGCACAATCTCGGCCTCTTGGGCGCTCAGCAGCATGCGGCCTAGGTAGACGCGCGCTCCTTCTTTACGGCCGATGCGCCTGGCACGGCTATGCACATACGCCACGCCGCGCGTTGCGGTGCCTGGGATATTGAGGGGGATGGTGGCGAGCGGCTTTTCGCCTAGGAGGCTTTCGCCGTAGTCGAGTACCGCCTTATGGTCTGCGGGGTGGTCGAGGAACGGCGCGGGGCCCGATGCGGTGTCGCGCTCACCGGTGGGGCTAACGATATGGACGGGCACGGGGAGAAACTCTGCGAACTCGCGCGCAAGTTCGCGTACTTTGCGGTCTTGCACCAACTCTGCGGTGTCTGGGCTGGGGCGCAACGTGACCCGAGTGCCGAACGGCAGGGCATCGGTTTGTGCGTCGGTGAGCTCTTCGACCGTGAACGTACCGGTCGCTTCGCCGCGCCACACGGCCGCCCGTTCGCCGGCCTTGCGGGTCACCAACTCAATGGTTTGCGCGACCATAAAGCAACTGAGCAAGCCAATGCCAAAGTGGCCCAGGTAGTCGCGGTTGGGCAAGTCCAACATGTCGCGCTTAGAACTGCGTCCCACGGTGGCGAGCAGATCCGTGATTTCTGCGGCGCTCATCCCTACGCCGTCGTCTTCCAAAATGAACGGGGTCGTGGCAGTGGCGGGACGGATCCGTACGCCCCACGCGGGATCCGGTGCGGCCCCGCCGCCACGGGCGATGACGGCGTCTCGAGAGTTTTGCAGGAGTTCCCGCAGGTATACGTGCGGCCCAGAGTAGATGTGGCGGCTCAGCAGGCTGATGACGCCGTGTAGGTCGACTCCGAACTCCGACATGGGAACCCTCATTCATGTTCATCCGCACGCCTGGTCGCGTGTGACGGACATCACATTCTACTCAGGGCACGTCAGAATCGTAACGATTTGATTGAGGTTGTCAACTATTTTTTGCGTGCGAGCGCGAAGTCGCTATGCGGCTGTCTCGCCGTCCTGTTCAGCTTCGACTTGTGCCATGAACTCGGCCTTGGACGATTGCCAGCCGTCTTCGTTGAGCCCGGTGCGCCAATAACCCGAAATTGAGACGCGATTGCGGGGCACTTTCAACACATTAAAAAGGTGGTGGCGTAGCGGCTTGACCATGTCTGCGTTGCCGTGCACAAAGGCCTCAACCTTGCCCTCGGGCCACGGCACCGACTCGACCGCGTAGGTGAGCGCCTCGCCGTAGCCCATGCGGTGCTCGTCACGGTGAATCCAGTGGACATCGGTATGTTCGGTGACCGGCAGTTCTTGCCGTTCAGCGGCCGATGCGACCTCTAAGTAGACCTGCGCCCTCGCCTGGGCAGGCATCGCTTCGAGCGCGGCGGCTATAGCGGGAATGGCTGACTCATCGCCCACAAAAACGTGTACATCAACCTCAGGGTTGGGGCTCCATTTGCCGCCGGGCCCCTGGAACTCCAGCAGGTCGCCGGGCTTGGCGTTGGCCGCCCAGGGCCCAGCGAGGCCCTCGGCCCCGTGCACCACAAAGTCCAGCGCCATTTCGCGCGCCGCGCGGTCAAACCACCGGATGGTGTAGGTGCGCGTGACGTCGCCAAACTTGAGTTTGACGTAGTGGTCTGTGTGCGCGAGGTCAGGGATCTCGGCGAGGTCGTCGCCGCCCACGATCACGCGCACCATGGCGGGCGTGAGCTGCTCAGTCCGGATCACTTGGACAGCGCGAACAGGACGTGGGGCGCGGGGTTTGCTAGGCACAGAATTCGGGGTAGTCATTGCTCCTACTATAAGCAACAAAGGCGTTGCGAAATTCCCAGTACGGTCTCCTCTCCCCGGGTCCACGCTAGTGTTTAGCGCACACGTGGGATGAGTTCAAAGTACCCACACGAGGGGAATTGTGATGCGGAAGTTGCTCGTACTCGTCGTGACCGGCGCGCTCATGCTCACTGGGTGCGTATACACGGGCGACCCGATCCCGGACGACGATGTTGCCCGCTGGCAAACCACAGCAGACCAGGCGCTCCCCGGTGCCACAGAAGTGAAGGTCTACGTAGACGACGTGGTGTGTATGACGAAGTGCGGTGAAGAGCTTTACATCGACGCCAAGTTTGCTACCTATCAAGATGCGATACATCACGAGGACGAGTTACTTGCGTTCCAGCAACTCATCGATTCCGATGATGCCGAATACCCCGTCCAGTTCCACTTCGACGTGGCCGACCTCGATGAAGTGAAGCAACACGCAAGTGACGCGCTGGTGGCCGCAATGGGAGGCGACCTGGTCGCCGCGGAGGTACGCCTGGGGAACCCTCAACTATGGGAGTCAGGCATCCACACCCCGGGATACCTCAGTCTGTACGTCGAAAATCAGTCGACAGCGACCCCGCAACTGCTCAGCGCCGCCATGGATGCCGCCACCGCTGACTTGGGAGAGCGCAGAGTGTCCATTGACCAACTCCTGCTGTCCACGGAGGACGGTGTGGGGCTGAACGCGGGCCAACAGGGTTTTGATCGAGCCGTCATACATCCGCAAGAGTTGCGCGCTTTCATGTCCACCGCGGTGGGCGACTGCGTAGTTGAGGGGCAATGGGCGTTCGACATTACGACCGAGCGGGTGGTGCCGTACCCTGCGGACTTTCCCGGGGGCGCCTGCGCGATGTAGCTCTCGCTACCAATAACCCTCCTGTTCGCTCGGCAGTCCAAAGACGACCCCGACGAGTCGCGCTAAGTCGCACTGGTCCCACTGCTGTCTGGCACACTCAGTTACTGAACGTGCAGTAAGCCACACCAAGGTGGGATATCTGTGTGAGCGACGTAGCATCGAGGCAGTCCCACTTGACTCAGTTAAGCGCGCCACTACTGCTGCGCATTTCGCCTCAAGGAGAGCTAATGCCCGCCCCCTCCGCCACACCGTCCGCACCCGTGAGCCTGCCCCCGGGGGTTACCGCTCAGGCCGCCGCGATTGTCGCCAAGCTGGATCGCGCAGAGAAAATTCGGCTTACCTCCGGTGCAGACTTTTGGCACACCAAAGGTCACGACGAGCACCAGATACCAGCCCTGATGATGACCGATGGTCCGCATGGCTTACGCAAGCAAACTGGCGACTCAGACCACGTGGGCCTCAATGAGTCGGTGCCCGCGACGTGCTTTCCCACCAGCTCCGCACTGGCCGCCACCTGGGACCCCGCGCTACTCGAACAGGTGGGCCACGCCCTTGGCCGGGAGTCTCGCGCCGAAGAGGTAGGCGTGCTACTGGGACCGGGCCTCAACATCAAGCGCCACCCCGCTGGCGGCCGCAACTTCGAATACCTGTCGGAGGATCCCCTGCTGTCAGGTCGCATGGCCGCCGCTCTGGTGAAGGGAATCCAAGCCGAGGGCGTGGGCGCCTGCCTCAAGCACTTCGCGGCTAACAATCAAGAGGCCGACCGCATGCGCGTGGACACCATTGTCGACGAGCGCACGCTACGCGAAATTTACTTGACCGGCTTTGAGATCGCGGTGCGGGAGGCCCAGCCGTGGACCGTGATGTGTGCCTACAACCTCATCAACGGCGAGCACGCGGGCGAGTCACACCGCTTGCTCACTGAGATTCTGCGCGACGAGTGGGGCTTTGACGGGCTGGTGGTCACCGACTGGATCGCCACCTATGACCGCCCCGTTGCCATCCACGCTGGCCTGGACCTAGAGATGCCGTCCAGTAATGGAGCATGGGACAAGCGCGTGGCCAGTGCGCTGACCGCCGGCACCCTGTCAGAAGAAGACCTGGATACGGCGTGCGGCCGGGTGGTCACCTTGGCACTCAAGGTCGCCGCCGAGCGCGCTTCTCGCAAAGCCACCACCGACCAAGAGGCCCTTCACGCCGAGCACCACACACTCGCACGTACGGCAGCCGCAGCCGCCACCACGCTGCTGACTAATGACGGGATTCTTCCCCTCGCAACTCAAGGCACGATCGCACTGATTGGCGCATTCGCTGAGGCCCCGCGCCACCAGGGCGGAGGCAGCTCACTAGTGCAAGGCACACAGATCGACACCGCGCTGGAGACAATGCGCGCGCGCCTTGGCGCCAAGGCCACCCTGACGTACGCGCCGGGCTATGACCCGGCTACGGGCGAGGCCACAGACGCCCAGATCGCCCAGGCCCTCGACGTGGCCGACGGCGCAGACACCGTGGTGCTCATGGTCGGCTTGCCCACGTCGTATGAGTCTGAGGGCTACGACCGCGACCACCTGGGAATCCCCACTTCCCACACCCGGCTCATCCAGGCCATCACTGCCCGCCACGAGCGAGTAGTCGTGGCGCTTTCCAACGGCGCGCCCATTGAGATGCCGTGGGCCGCCGCACCCAACGCGATCGTGGAAAGCTACCTCGGCGGGCAGGCCTCCGGCAGTGCCCTGGTAGACGTGCTCTTTGGCGACGCAGAGCCGGGCGGCCGGCTCGCCGAATCATTCCCCGTGCACGTCACAGACCTACCTGCCAACGACAACTTTGCGGACCACCCCACACAAGTGGAATACCGCGAAGGGCTGTACGTGGGCTACCGCTTTCACGACACCTTTGACGTCCCCGCCCGGTTCCCATTTGGCCACGGCCTGAGCTACACCACGTTCGAGTTTGGCGCCGCCAAAGTCACGGGCCGCGGCACCAACCGCAAGGTGAGCGTGCCCGTCACCAATACGGGCACACGGGCCGGCAGCACTGTCATTCAGCTATACATCCACGACCCTGCCTCAACGTTGCACCGCCCAGTCCAAGAGCTCAAGGGATTCGCCAAGGTAGCGCTTGAACCAGGCGAAACGGCCAATACCGTGGTGGCTCTGGACGAGCGTTCTTTTGCGGTGTACGACGTCACCGATGCGGCCTGGAAGGTCGAGGCAGGCGAGTACGAGCTACGCATTGGTGTGTCCTCGACAGATATTCGGGAAACCAAAACCATCCGGATTACCTCCAATGACGAGGTGGTTGCTCAGCCAGCCCCCGCATCGGCCGTATTAAGCGACACGGAATTTGCCGCGCTCCTTGGCAACCCCGTCCCCACCCCGCGCGCGCTGTTCCCGTTCCATTACGACACGATGATTGCGGACCTCGAAGCGACGTGGCTGGGACGGCGTATCAAGGCGCGGCTAACGAAGATGATGCTGGGCCGCATGCCCATCAGCGACGACACCCCTGACGACGTGCGCAAAACCATGGAGTCGTTCATGATCAACATGCCGGTGCGGGCGCTCCCACTCATGTCTCAGGGCAAATTCACCTTCGAGTCGCTGGACCGCTCTCTCACACTTCTCAACGCCACAGGGCTCAGCGCACGCAAAAAGGCACGTCGCCCCTAAAGTCAGCCCTGCTCACACCCCGCCTGCGCGACTAAAGCGAACCTTGTCGCCAGGTCGCAACTGGCCGGCCGTCGCAAGAGCTCGAGGCGACACGACCCCAATCACGGGGTAGCCCCCTGTCGTGGGGTGGTCGCTCAGAAACACCACTGGCTGGCCCGCAGGCGGCACCTGGATGGCGCCAAGCACCATGCCTTCAGTCGCGATCTCGCCCTCGCGAGCGCGCACCAACTCCGGTCCAGTCAGTCGCAGCCCTACCCGGTTAGAGTCCGGCGAGACTGTGTAAACCTTGGTGAAAAGAAGTTGGGCCGATGCGCGGGTGAACCAGTCATCACGCGGCCCTAAGTAGGTGGCCAGGGTGGTGACTTCCTGTAGGCGAGCTCCATCCGTCGGCAAGGTAGGCTGCGTGCGCAGTTGGGTGAATTGGCTGTCTGAGAGCGCCGAGGCGGGGCCAATGGGGAGCGTATCGCCAGCCTTCAGGGGCGCAGGCCCTAAGCCAGACAGCGTGTCGCTCGAGCGACTCCCCAGCACCCGCTCCGCGTCAACGCCCCCACGAGCAGCGAGGTAACTTCTCGCGCCACCCGCACGCGCTGGCCCCACTCTCACATACTGCCCTGCTGCGATACGCACCGGCGAGGCAAAGGGTGCCCCAACATCGCCTCCCAATACCGGCCCAATGGAAACCTCGCATGGCGCGCCAGTCACCGCGACCACTGTTGGTGCCTCAAAGCGGAACACGCCGCCCGTCATGGTGACCTCGAGCGTCGCGAGCGTCGCGTCGTTTCCCACGAGCGCATTCGCGAGGGTATGGGCCGTCAGGTCGAGAGCGCCCGCGCGCGGCACCCCCAAGTGAGCGAGGCCAGGACGGCCAAAGTCCTGAACGGTGGTGAGCAGGCCAGGGTCAAGAACTGTGACGAGACCGCTCATGGCTTGCCCTGCGGGGTCTGGTTGCTGGCGTCCGTCACCCGTACGCGAGTACCGGGAGCGAGCAGGGCGGGCGGCTCGCGGTGCACATCCCACATCACCACTCCCACGGCCGTACCCAACAACTGCCAGCCTCCAGGGGAGTCACGCGGGTACACCCCCGCGTACTCGCCAGCCAACCCAAAAGACCCAGCAGGAACCCGCGTGCGAGGTGTCCCCAAACGGGGCACCGCGAGCTCGGACGGCAAGCCCGCGAGATATCCAAAGCCCGGCGCAAAACCACTGAACGCCACGCGAAACTCACAGTCGAGCACCTGCTGCACCACCGCATCAGCCGTCATGTCCCACAACTGTGCGACCTGGCCCACATCGGGCCCATCAAACGTGACGGGGATGGTGACCAACGGTCCGTCCGTCACTGCCAAAGGTTCGATCTCCCAGGTCGCAATCTGTTGTGCGAGCTGTGCAGGCGTGACTCCCGTGATGCCGTCAATCAAAATTGAACGCGCAGCCGGAACAATGTCACGAGCCTGGGGCTCGCCCGGACTCCCGCCCTTGCCGCTTAAATACTGGCGCGCATGCGCGTCGAAAGCAGCGACAAACGTAGGGTCGCCGATGTCGACCAGTAGCGCATCGGCCCCTACCGGCGTGGCAAATATCCCAGCCACCGCACATCACTCCGGCGCAAAACGGCTCACGTCGACATTCGCCGCTTCGAGTGCCGCGCGAACCTTCGCGGCAAGGGCGGCAGCGCCGGGGGTATCCCCGTGTACGCACAGCGAGCGGGCGCGCAAAAGTAAATCTGAACCATCGTGGGCAGTCACAGGCTGACCAGTGGCGATCGCAACTGAGCGCGCGACCACCTCGTCGGGGTGAGTCACCAAGGCGCGATTCTCTGACCGGGGCACGAGCGTGCCTTCTGGCAGATACGCGCGGTCCGCGAAGGCCTCCGAGACCGTGGGAAGGCCTGCCTCTTGCGCCGCATCGTGAATAACCGAACCCGGCAACCCCAACACCGGCAAGTCACGCTCCAGCGCGTCGCATGCCAACAAGATCCCGTCGACCACTGCTGCCGCCTGCCGGTGGTCGTACACCACCCGGTTGTATAGAGCGCCATGCGGTTTGACATACGCGACACCAGGGCCCGCCGCGGCAGCAAAAATGTCGAGCGCCCCAATTTGGTAGGCGACCTCGGCAGCCAACTCATGAGCCGGCACATCCATCGCCCGCCGTCCAAAACCCGCAAGATCCCGATAGGACACCTGGGCACCAATAGCGACATCACGCTCAGCGGCCATCGCACACACGCGCCGCATGGTGACAGGGTCACCACCATGAAACCCACACGCCACATTTGCGCTCGTCACTGACTCAAGCAGCGCCTCGTCATCAGTGAGAGTCCAGCGCCCAAAACCCTCGCCTAAGTCGGCATTTAGGTCGATGGTCGGGGACTGGCTCATAGTCTTAACGTAGCGCGCTGACGAGTGTTATGGACTCAGCAAAATGCACACATGAACAATGCCCTCGAGGCCTGCGGGACCCTCATTAGGTGACTCCGGGTAGCACTCGTACCAAGATTCCCACTCACCCGTAGGGGCGCGAGCGGGGTCGAGGCCGCGAGACGACATCCAAGACATCAACTCTTGAGTGAGGCCCGCAACCCACGAGAACGGTCCGCGCTGCTCGGCCACCGCATAAAGGCCATCTACTAAATGGTCAGTGACATAGCGGTCCCGCACTCGCAGTGCGGCCGTGACAGCCAGACCTACCTCAAAAGAGACATGGCCATCAGTGGTGACCCGCCGGTAGCGGATCATGCCGGCCCCCATCGTTTGCGCGCCGCGCATGTCGAGATATGCCGTCAACTCAGCAAACGCTTGACCCACCACTGCCGGGAAGTGCTCCAGGGGCGCCTCAACAGGCAGGCCAATATAGTCCACGGCGGCACGCCGTTCTACTCTGAAGTCCGCCATGCGGGCCAGGTTAAACCCCTATGGGTGGGCAAGGAAGGCCCGCGTGACCTCTTCCACTACAACGCGCGGCGGCCCCTCGTGGGACCCAGAACTGGGATGCACACTACGACGAGCTTGGGTGTGGATGCCCAAAGCGTTCACCCTCTTCCCAGGCCTCACTCGAGTTGCCGCCCTGCGGAAACCCGCCGCCAGCACGCAACCACGCAGCCGTGTGCATGAGGTTCCACGTCATAAACGTGATGTTTTGCTGAGTGAACTCAGTCTCCGGGCCACCACTGCCTTCATCGAGGTACGACGGTCCAGGTCCCACCGGGCCCAGCCACGACGCAAATGCGTTTGGTGGCACCACAAATCCCCAGTGCGAAAGCGAGAAGAGCAGGTTCATTGCGACGTGCTTGGCGCCGTCCTCGTTGCCCGTCACAATGACTCCACCCGTGCGGCCGTAGTAGATGTACTGGCCGCGGTCATTGGTTTCACTCGACAAACTGTCAAGCCGTTCCACCAGACGCGTCGCGATGGACGACTTGTCGCCCAACCAGATTGGCGTTCCAATGACCAGAATGTCTGCATCGAGAATGCGCTGCGACAACTCGGGCCAGTCGTCCGACTCTTGGTTACCGCCGTCGACGTCCTCCCGCATATCTGGCGACGTGCCAGGCGGGACGTCAAAGTCAGCAAGCCGAATGGTGTCGACCTCGACTCCCTGCGACTCCATAATCTTGATGGAGTCCTCCATGAGCCCCTGCGTATTACTGAGTGCTGGGCTCGGCTTCAGGGTGCAGTTCACATAGACAGCCTTCAGGCCAACGAATTTCTTTGAGGGCATTTTGGCGCTCCGTCCGGGTCGGTGTGTTGCTCCCGGTAACCCTCGGGCGAGACGCGCCTATTCCCGCGGGTCCGAGCCGGGCCTCTGCGCGCTAGCCCGTCCCCGCGCGCTAGCCCCTCCTCCGTGCGCGCTAGCCCCTCCCCCGTGCCCAGCCCATCCTCTGCGCCCAGCCCCTCCCCCGTGCGCGCTCGCCCATCCCCCGTGCCCAGCCCACCCTCTGCGCGCTACGGGGACATCGGTGCCAA
>CAZHTO010000031.1:14168-17630 GCA_964535845.1 uncultured Demequinaceae bacterium
AGCAGGAGCTGTCGCGAGTTAATGAACCTCGCGCAGCTGGCCCGTACCCACGTCGAACACAAAGCCGCGAACCTGAGTGGTGTCCAGCAAGAACCGGTCCCGGCGCAACCGGTTCATCGACTGGCGCAAGTCGTTGTCGAGATCCTTGAACGACTCAGGCGACCATGCCGGCTTAAGACCGGTCTCTTCGAGCAACTCGTCACGCAGCTCATCATCGGTAAAGGTGAGCGACCCACAGTCGGTGTGGTGAACCAGAATGATCTCGCGCGTACCGAGCTTGCGTTGCGAGATCACGAGCGAACGGATCATGTCGTCCGTGATGACTCCACCCGCATTACGCATCACGTGTGCGTCACCCACCTCGAGCCCGAGCATTGCGAACGTGTCGAGTCGCGAGTCCATGCATGCCACGACTGCAAGTTTGCGGCGGGGAGGCAAAGGCCGGTCAGGGGTGTACGTCTTCGCGTACTCCACATTATTTTCGACAAGCTCGTCGGCAATTCCCATGGTGTCTCCAACCGGGTCCGGGACAGTTATTCATATAGCGGTCGCACATGCGCGGGCAAGCAAATGGGCACGCCCATGCGAAACCCACGCAATCCTAAGGGGCCAAGGCCGTTGCGCGTATACCGCGGCATCGCGGCAGCCGGTCTATGCCATCCGACTGGAGTACGGCCTTGGCACGCTTTCGTACTCCGCTTCACAAGGTACCGCGTCTACGGACCCCACACGCGCATCGGCCCCTCACCCATTGCTGTGGGTAAGGGGCCGATGCGGTGAGGAGTGGGATTGAAGAGGTTTAGCGCGCACCTGCTCGGCGCTTGTTCCACACATCGAACGCCACCGCCAGTAGCAACACAATGCCCTTCACGACCAGTTGGATGGGCTGACCTACGCTCATCAGCTGCATGCCGTTGGTCATGATGGCCATGATGAGACCACCGACAATGGCGCCGGTGACCCGGCCCACACCGCCGGTGACAGCGGCACCACCGATGAACGCTGCCGCAATGGCATCGAGCTCAAACATCTCGCCCGCGCGGGGCTGAGCGCCGTTGCTTCGTGCCGAGTAGAGCACGCCAGCCACTCCGGACAGCAGGCCCATGTTGAGCATGATGCCAAAGTTGACCCACTTGACCTTGACACCAGAAAGGGTCGCGGCCGTGAGGTTGCCGCCAATGGCATAGACGTGGCGACCAAACACCGTACGAGTGGTGATCAACGAGTAGACAATGATGAGCACCGCGAGAATGATCAACACATTGGGCAGACCGCGCGAGTTCGCAAGCTGCCACGCGAACCACATCACTACGGCACCGACAGCAACGAGCTTCGCGATGAACAGTGGGGTCGCTGCGACCGTCTGCTTGTAGGCGATTGCCCCTCGACGCGAGCGAATCTGCGACAACACGTAGCCCGCCACCGCGAAAGCGAAAATCACCAGCGTAAGGAGGTCATACCCGTCGCCGCCAAGAAGCCCATTCTGGAAACCGGTGGCAATCTGCGCATAGTCACGCGGCACGGGCGACAACGAAACGTTGCTAAGCACTTGGTACGTGAGGCCACGGAACAGCAGCATGCCAGCCAACGTGGTGATGAATGCGGGGATTCCCACGAACGCCACCCAGAAGCCCTGCCACGCGCCTGCTAGTAAGCCCACGCCAATCGCTGCGAGTACACCAACCCACCACGGTTGGCCCTGACGGATCATCATCACCACGGCAACCGAGCCTGCCAGCGCCGCCACCGAACCTACCGACAAGTCAATGTGGCCACCGATGATGACGATCACCATGCCGATCGCCAGCACCAGAATGTAGGAGTACTGGAGAACGATGTTGGTGAGGTTACCCGGGTGAAGTAGCGTGCCGCCGGTGAGGAACGCGAACAGCACCGTGATCGCGATGAAGGCCATCACGATGCCGCTTTGGCGGATATTGCGAACCATTAGCTCGCGCAGGTTAGAAATCCCGGTCATGAGTCAGTCTCCTCAGCATCGTCGGCCTCCGTGACCGCGACGTCCTTTTCCTGGGTCATCAAAGTCATGAGCGCCTCAGGGGTAGCTTGGTCGGCGTCAAGAACGCCAGTGATGCGGCCAAAGGCCAGGGTGTAAATGCGGTCGCACGTACCTAGCAGTTCTGGCAGCTCAGACGAGATGACGATGACGCCCTTGCCTTGAGCCGCGAGCTTGTTGACGATGGTGTAGATCTCGTACTTGGCTCCCACGTCAATACCGCGAGTGGGCTCGTCGAGAATCATCACGTCAGGGTCGGTGTACATCCATTTACTGAGGACCACCTTCTGTTGATTGCCACCAGAGAGGTTGCCAACCTTCTGGAGCACGGTCGGAGTCTTGATGTTCATCGACTCCCGGTAGTCCTCAGCGACCTTGAGCTCTTCGTTGCCGTTCACCCAGCCGCGCTTGGCGAGTTTGAACAGGCCCGCGCCAGAGATGTTGCGGCGTACGTCCTCAATGAGGTTCAGTCCGTAACGCTTGCGGTCTTCGGTGGCGTAGGCGATGCCGTTTCGAATTGCCTCTGACACTGTCCTGGTCTGGACGGGCACACCGTTCTTATAGACCTGGCCAGTGGCGTTGCGCCCATAGGTGCGACCAAACAGGCTCATGGCCAGTTCAGTGCGGCCGGCGCCCATGAGGCCTGCGATACCTACTACTTCGCCCGCGCGCACATTGAAACTCGCTCCGTCCACCACAACGCGGCCTGGCTGGGTGGGGTGCTCGACTGTCCAGTTCTCTACCCGGAACAGCTCATCGCCAATGGTGTGGTCAATGCGCTCGGGGTAGCGGTGTTCGAGGTCCCTGCCCACCATGCCGCGAATGATGCGGTCCTGTGATGCGTCTTTGTCAGACATCACGACTGTCTCGATGGTCTTGCCGTCACGAATGATGGTGGTGCGGTCCGCGATTGACTCGATCTCACCGAGTTTGTGAGAGATCAAAATTGAGGTGATGCCGCGCTTTTTGAGCTCGCGTAGCAGGCCAAGCAGGTGCGCTGAGTCAGTGTCGTTGAGCGCTGCAGTGGGCTCATCGAGAATCAGTACGTGAACGTCCTTGGACAGTGCCTTCGCGATCTCGATGAGCTGTTGCTTGCCTACTCCTAGTTGACCAACGGGCGTTACGGGGTTCTCGTGTAAACCGACCTGTTCCATGAGCTCTTTAGCCTCATGGTTGGCGCGGTGCCAGTCGATGAGGCCCGCGCGGCCCCGGCGTTCGTTACCAAGGAAGATGTTCTCGGCAACCGAGAGGTGGGGGATCAGCGCGAGCTCCTGGTGGATGATCACCACGCCGGCTGCTTCTGATTCGTTGATGGACGCGAACCGCGCCTCTTCACCTTCGTAGAAGATGTCGCCTTCGTAGGTTCCGTGCGGGTACACCCCGGACAGCACCTTCATGAGCGTTGATTTTCCTGCGCCGTTTTCGCCGCAGATGGCGTGAATTTCGCC
>CAZHTO010000032.1:0-17572 GCA_964535845.1 uncultured Demequinaceae bacterium
TGCGGCGCGATGATCACCCCAGGTGCACCCCACAGTGGGTGCCCATCCGGCAACGGCTCAGGGTCAGTCACATCCAATGCTGCGCGCAAGCGCCCCGACTCAAGCTCAGCGAGCAACGCGTCAGTATCCACAACCTTGCCCCGGCCTACGTTCACCACGAGCGCATCGTCCGGCAGAGCAGCGAGGAACTCTCGGTCAACGAGACCCTCGGTTGCTTTAGTCAGGGGAGTCACCAAAAACACTACTTCCGTCTGAGGCAACAAACCTGCTACATCATCAATCGCATGGACAGTCGTGCCGTCAGGAGCCGTCCGCGCCGTTGTCGCGACACCATCAACTTCGGCCTCACACGCGCGCAACCTAGCGCCCAAAGCAGCACCGATGTTCCCATACCCCACGACCAAACAACGGCGGTCTGCAAGCGATGGCGCGTAGTAGTCGGCCTCCCAGGTTGCGCGGCCCTGAGCTTCAAGGAACTGCGGCAGCCGGCGCTGGCTTGCGAGGGCGAGCGCCAGCGCCATCTCTGCGGTGCGGGTGTCGTGAACACCGCGTGCATTGGCTACCTGCATACCCGGCGGAATATAAGGCGCCACATGCTCGAACCCTGCCGAGGGGATTTGGATAACGCGCACGTTCTTACACTCAGCTACGCGACTGTAAAGCGTGCGCCGACCAGCTAAATGCGGAATACACACCATCGTGATGCGGTCACGTTCAGATTCTGGGGCTGGGCCCTCTCTGGGATCCCACACAACAACGCGGGCGCCCTCGCCCACGTCCCCCAACGCCTTGGCTACCTCGACATCTGGCACAGAAATAGTGATCACAGCGCCAGTCTCCCATTACTGCCTACTTAGCTCGCGCATCGGCCCTGCATGCCCCATATATCTACGAGGCAGGCGACGTAAACGTCCATCCCAAATCCAAGCGCTCGTCTACGACGCGGCGCACTGCCTCGACGGTGCCGGCGCGGTCGCCACCGCCATCATGAGCGAGCACCATCGCACCTGGAGTCATGACCGCACGCAACCGCTCCGCGAGGATTTCTGGATTCTGCACTTCCCAGTCACCGATCACCCCTGTGACGCCTAGCGGCTGCATGCCCATCTCCACTGCTACCTGGGCGGATACTCCCCACGCACCCTCGGGAGCGCGCCAATAGGGCACGGGATAGTGAGGGTCCCCAAGCGCAGTCCGGATCACGCCTAGGGTGCACTCGAGGTCCGCGCGGACTGCCTGCTCGGACCACTCCCCCATATTCGCGAAGGACATCGAATGGTTAGCGAGCACATGCCCTTCAGCTGCGATCCGCCGCAAGATATCCGAACCACCGGGCGCCTGGATTTGCTCACCGACAACACAAAAGACGGCTGTGATCTGTCGCTCCGCTAAGAAATCGAGCAGGTCGGTGGTGTGAGCGCCGTTGGGGCCATCGTCAAACGTCAAGCAACAACAGTTACCTGTGCCTTGGGCGCTCGCCACCGGCGTAGCTACCGGAGCGGGGTGCCCCCCGAGGAGTGCCATATGCCTGTCGACCGGAGCGCGTGCTCAGGGGATCTGGGCCGCACGGACCACCTCGGGCGGCGGTGCGGTGCTTGCGCGAACCACCAGCTCCGTTGACATCCGCACGTGGGTTTCGCGCTCTTTACCCCTAATAATGTCGAGCAACATTTCCATCGCTGCGCGGCCCATTGCCTGCATGGGCTGGCGGACCGTTGTCAACATCGGCACGGCCAGCGTCGCCTCTGGAATGTCGTCAAAGCCCACAATCGAAATATCTTCTGGGACCGTCAAACCGTACTCGTGCGCAACTTCCATGGCGCGAATGGCCGTGACGTCGTTGGCAGCAAAAATCGCGGTTGGGCGATCAGGGAGCTCAAGGAGATCTCTTGTGATCTCTGCGGCACGATCAGGCGCATAACGGGACTCACGCACCAGGACCGGGTCCACACGTAGCCCTGCTTCTTCCATCGCATTGCGGTAGCCAGCTTCACGTAAATGCGCGGAGTCAAGCTCCGAGCGCCCACCCAAGAAAGCAATGCGACGGTGGCCCAACGCAATCAAATACTTAGTCGCCTGCTCGGCTCCCGAGTAGCTGTCTGCGTCAATGGTGGGCATCGATGCCGGCCCAAAGTGCGGGTCAACCGCGACCGCCGGAACCACGTTGCGGGCATCAAGCACGGTGGGCGTCACAAGTACGGCGCCGTCGATCAACGTGCCTCCTAAACGCGACAGTGAGCGCCGCTCCCAGCCATGCTGATCACCACCAGAATGAGAGAGCAACTCGTACCCACTACCGTGGGATCCGAGGGCAGCGCCCTTGAGCAGCTCAGCGCTAAACGGCTCAAAGTCCGGCACCAAGATGCCTAGAACATTTGTGCGGTGGCTACGCATTGATGCCGCGATCAGGTTCGACTCGTAACCCATATCTGCGATCACCGCTTGCACCAATGCCACAGTGTCTTTCGCCACGCCATAACGGCCGTTAACTACCTTCGACACCGTCGCAACTGACACGCCCGCCTTCGCGGCGACGTCAGACATCTTTACTCGGGGAACGGTTTCCATGGCCTGATGCTACCCCTCGTTACTTAATGATGCGGTTCTGTAACTAAAACGTTATCCATAACGATTGACACCATCGCGCCCCGCCTGACATAGTTTTGGTGTTCAGCTGGTCAACGAGGACTGAAAGGACCCACCATGGCGAACATGAGACGAGCGGGTGCCATCACGGCATTCGTCACTTCCGCGGCGCTTTTGCTTGCTGCTTGTAGCAGCGGCGATGCCGAGGAAACCGACCCCACCAACACAGCAGGTGGCGGCGAGCAAACAGAATCACCGGCAGAGCCGGTCACCCTCACCTGGTGGCACAACGGCGTTGCTGGCGACAGCGGTGAGAACGACATGGGTGACTATTGGCGCAAGGTCGCCGAGGACTTCATGGCGGAGAACACTCACGTCACCATCGAGATCGAAGAGATCCAGAACGAAGACCTGCAGCGCACGCGTATTCCCACCGCGCTCCAGGCAGGCAGTGCACCTGACATCTTCCAGCAGTGGGGCGGTGGCGAGCTTGCTCAGCAGGCAGACGCCGGCTACCTGATGGACCTGTCTGAGGCTCTCGCCGACGACATCGAGCGCTTGGGCGGTTCAGTAGGCCCATGGATGAAGGACGGCGCAACCTACGGCGTGCCGTACCAGTTCGCAGTTGAGGGCATTTGGTACCGCGAGTCGCTCTTCGAGCAGGCTGGCATCACCGAAGAGCCCACCACTATGGCGGAGCTCAACGACGCAGTCCAGAAGTTGAAGGATGCGGACATTGTGCCCATCGCAGTAGGCGCGGCCGACACCTGGCCTTCCGCTCACTGGTGGTACAACTTCGCACTCCAGTCCTGCTCGCAGGACACGATTGCGAACCTCGGAAACCTTGACTTCAGCGACCCCTGCTACGTACTTGCAGGCGAGCACCTCGAGGACTTCCTTGCAACTGAGCCATTCCAGCCTCAGGTGACTTCAACGGTCGCACAGACCGGTGCAACGTCATCCGCTGGCATGGTAGCCACCGGCACCGCAGCCATGGAGCTCATGGGCCAGTGGAACTACTTCGTGTACCAGGGATTCACTGACGGATCCGACGAGGAAATTCAGGCACTGCTTGACGACCTCAACTGGTTCCCGATGCCTGCAATCGAAGGCGGACAGGGTGACTCCTCTGCTGCTCTTGGTGGCGGCGACGGATTCTCTTGCTACGTCGACGCTCCCGCAGTGTGCGCAGACTTCCTGTCCTACCTCGTGAGTGACGAAGTTCAGGCTGGCTTTGCCGAAGCAGTGGGTGGCCTCCCGGTCGCACCTGGTGCTGCAGGCTCGGTCTCGGACCCCATCAACCAGAAGATCGCCGCGGCGGCCTCTGAGGCTGCATACGTGCAGCTCTGGCTTGACACGGACCTTGGCACGAACGTCGGTAACGCCATGAACGAGGCGATTGTCGCGATCTTCGGTGGTAGCGGCAACGCACAGGGCGTCGTCGACGCCATGACGGCAGCTGCCGCAACCGAGTAAAAATTCCCACCCACCCTTCTAATTAAGAAAGAGAGGCTCCCTGGTGACAACACTAGAGGCCTCGGGTCAGGGAAATGGCTCCGCTGCCAGTGCGAAAGCACTGGCAGCGGGGCCTCACCCGGTGACGCCCGCCACGCCATATGCCCGTCGCGACAAGATTCGCAAATGGGCCGAGGTAGCGCTGTTCGTAGGTCCAGCACTGATCCTCTTCCTACTCTTCGTCGTATACCCCGTTGTCTCGGCTGCACGCTTCAGCTTTTACCAATGGAACGGCATCGAGCAGTTCTCTGACGCCACGTTCATTGGCTGGGAGAACTACGCACGTGCGCTGTTTGGCGGGACTAACCCAGAAACACAGCAGGCATTCACGACTGCCTACTCCCAGCCTTTCTTGAAGGCACTGGGAAATAACTTCACCATCATCTTCTTGTCAATGGCGGTACAGCTGCCGCTCGCCCTGATCGTTGCGCTGACTCTTAACCGCAAGTTCCCCGGGCGCTCAGCGATTCGCGTTGTGATCTTTGCTCCTTACGTACTGAGCGAGGTCATCGCCGGTGTGATGTGGATGATCATCTTTGACCCCAACGGCATCGCCACCCAATTGGTGCGCAGCATCGGACTCGACATACCAGCAGGGGGTTGGTTCGAGGATAATACTTGGGGCTTCTGGACCGTTTTCTTCATCATTACGTGGAAGTACGTGGGGCTCGCAATCATCTTGTTCTTGGCTGGGCTGTCTGGTGTGCCCAAGGACCTCCAAGAGGCTGCTTCGATTGACGGCGCCAGCTGGTGGCAAATCCAGCGCCGCATCAACATTCCGCTCATTGGACCCACGATCCGTATTTGGGCCTTCTTGTCGATCATCGGTTCAATCCAACTGTTCGACATGGTGTGGGTGCTCAACAAGGGCGGTACTCAGAACCAGTACTCGACTATCGCGAGCTACATGATGCAAATGGGCTTCTTCCGTTCCGACTGGGGCTATGGCTCAGCGATCGCCGTGATCATGTTCCTCATCTCCTTCATCATCGCGCTGTTCTACATGGCCACAGTCTTGCGCCGTGACAGCAACAACAGAAAGACCCGGTGAGCATCATGGCTATCGACTCCGTTCCCAAGCACAGAGCTTCCGAACCAAAGACGACGATGGCGCGTGTCCGTGGCATGGACCGGTCGGTGTATCTGTCCATTCTCGTCGGGCTCGTAGGCGTCGGCCTCACCCTTGGACCTGTGCTGTACCTAGTTCTGGGTGGGTTCCGCTCCCAAGCAGACCTGGCAGCCAACCCCACCGGTCTACCTGACCCATTCGTCTGGCAGAACTACTGGGACATCATTTCCCAGCCTATTTTCTGGCGGCAGGTAGCGAACTCGACGTTCGTCGCAATCGCTACGACTGCAGGCGTAGTCCTCTTCGGCACGATGGCCGCTTACCCCCTTGCTCGCTATGCGTTCAAGGGCCGCGACTTCATCTTCGTCGTTTTCACGACTGGCTTGATGTTCCCTCTCACCGTTGCAGTGTTGCCTCTCTACCTGCTGCTACGGGACCTGGGCATTTCAGGCTTGTGGGGACTTGTCATTCCGCAGGTCGCCTTCGCACTGCCCATCACGATTATCATCATGCGCCCCTTCCTGGTGGCTATCCCTGATGAACTCGAAGAGGCCTCATTTATGGATGGGCTCACGCGCATCGGCTTCTTCTTCCGCATGGTCATTCCACTAGCGCGACCCGCAATGGTGACCGTAGGTGTGCTCGCGTTTATCGGATCATGGAACGCCTATCTCTTGCCACTGTTGCTCCTCACCGGACCGCAGGCAGGCATGACGCTGCCACTCGGTGTGACGGCATTCCAGGGTCAATACTCCTCGGCAACAACGCTCATCATGGCGTACACGTCGATGGCGATGATTCCGGCACTGGTGTTCTTCCTCATGATGGAGCGGCGCATTGTTGATGGCCTGACAGGAGCGGTGAAGGGATGAGTGACGTGGCTCATACACCGGCTAATGCAGCCCGGAGAGTCGACGAACTATTAACTGACATGACGTTGCAAGAAAAGCTTGCACAGATTGTCGGGTTCTGGGAAGGCGAAGAAGGTGATTCGGTTGCGCCACTTCAAGGCGAAGTGGCCAGCACCACCGGCAAGCTGGACGATGCCATGCGCCACGGGTTGGGACACCTCACCCGCGTGTACGGCACCAACCCGGTAGACGCAGATGAGCAAGCCGCATATCTGTGGAGCCGTCAGCGCCAGCTCGTGAACGAGACGCGCTTGGGAATCCCCGCTCTTGTTCACGAAGAGTGCCTGACGGGCTTGTCCGCCTGGAAAGCAGCGACGTTCCCCACGCCTTTGGCGTGGGGAGCCGCCTGGAACCCCGCTCTGATTGAAGAGATGGGCGCCCTCATTGGCGAATCCATGCGCGACCTCGGCACACACCAGGGCCTAGCCCCCGTGCTCGATGTGGTGCGTGACCCTCGATGGGGACGTGTCGAAGAGTGCATCTCTGAAGACCCGTACCTAGTAGGGACGCTTGGCACGAGTTACGTGCAAGGGCTGCAGTCCAAGGGAGTTCACGCGACTCTCAAGCACTTCGTGGGTTACTCCTCATCACAATCGGGACGTAACTTTGCGCCAGTGCACATGGGGCCGCGGGAGCTTAACGACATCATGCTGTTGCCCTTCGAAATGGCTGTGCTCGACGGGAACGTGCGTTCCGTCATGCACTCCTATTCGGAGATCGACGGCGTGCCCACCGCAGCGGACGAGTCACTTCTCACGGGTGTACTCCGCGACAAGTGGGGCTTTGATGGGACGGTCGTCGCCGACTACTTTGGCGTCGCATTCCTTCACCTGCTTCACGACATCGCCGAAGACCACGCGGAGGCTGCCGGGCTCGCTCTTAAGGCCGGCGTCGACATCGAGTTGCCTACGGGCGACGCGTACCTGGTGCCGCTCGAAAAGGCTGTGACCGAGGGCAAGGTGGACGAGGCGCTGATTGACCGTGCCGTACGTCGTGCACTTCTGCAGAAGGCAGAGCTGGGGCTCCTCGACGCAACATTCGAAGAGGACCCACCCACCGGTGTCGACCTCGACTCCCCTGCGCACCGCGACGTTGCCCGTCGCCTTGCAGAAGAGTCGCTTGTGCTCGTGTCCAACAACGGCATCTTGCCTATCACCGACACCTCGGCTTCGCTCGCCGTCATCGGGCCCAACGCAGACCGATCGGGCGCATTGTTTGGATGCTATTCGTTCGCGAATCACGTCCTTACCCAGCGTCCGGGTGTCGAGCTCGGACTCGAGGTACCCACCGTGCTCGAAGCACTGCGCGGCGAGTACTCGGGTGACGTTGTCTACGCCAAGGGGTCAGAGGTCAACACAGAGGACCGTGAGGGCTTTGCTGAGGCCGTCGCCGCAGCGCAAGCCGCTGACGTCGCCATCATGGCCGTTGGCGACCACGCAAGCCTGTTTGGTCGCGGCACCTCGGGCGAAGGTTGCGACACTGATGACCTCGAACTGCCTGGCGTTCAGCGCGAGCTGGTAGAAGCGGTGCTCGACACCGGCACGCCCGTGGTGCTCGTACTGGTCACCGGCCGTCCTTACGCCGTCGACTGGGCGATCGAACGCTGTGCCGCAGTGGTGCAGGCCTTCTTCCCCGGCGAAGAAGGCGCAGAGGCGCTTGCAGGTGTGCTGTCGGGCCGTGTGAACCCTTCAGGAAAGTTGCCTGTGACCTTGCCTAGGTCGGCAGGAGCACAGCCATACACCTACCTGCACCCGCGCCTTGGTGGCAAGGCCGACGTATCGAGCCTTGACCCCGCACCTGCAGCAGTATTTGGGCACGGCTTGTCGTACACGACGTTCGAGCAGCGTGACCTCGAAGTGGCATCTGAAGTCGCCACCGACGGTGTCATCGATGTCACCGTCACAGTCGAGAATACGGGTGACCGGGACGGCGATGAGATTGTTCAGGTGTATGGGCGGGATGTCCACGCTCAGGTCACCAGGCCTCTCGCTCAGCTACTCGGCTATGCACGGGTAAGCGTGGCCGCAGGCGCCACCGAACGCGTCACCCTGCACATTCCGACTACTCGCGTGGCCTTTACCGGTCTCGCCGGTGACCGGATTGTCGAACCTGGCAAACTCGAACTGTGGTCTGGCAACTGTGAAACACGCCTGGCCGAGAATGCCACCACCCTGGTGGGTGACATTCACACCATCACCAACGACTCACCACGCATTGCGACGGCGACCGTGGGGGGTGTGTGACCATCTCAAATCTTCCCGACCACCGCATTGGCACTACTGAAGTCACAGTGGCTCATGAGGGGGGCACTGTGCTCGCCGATGCGGTGGTCGGGGTAGCTTTTGAGCGTCACCAATTTGGCGTGGGAAACATCGGCTTTGACTTTGTGGGCCTTGGCTCCGGGCAGACCGATCCCGCTACTGAGCATCTCGCCGACTTGTACGTAGATCTGTTCAACACCACCACTCTCCCGTTCTACTGGCGTGACTTCGAGCCTGTCGAGGGCGCGCCCAGAACAGCAGAACTTCGCGCAGCCGCTGAGTGGTTCAAAGCCCGCGGCGTGAAGGTCAAGGGACATCCCCTGGTGTGGCACACGCTCGCACCCACATGGCTCCTCGGCAAAGACAACGCGACTGTCGAGTCGATTATCCGGGCGCGCGCCGCCCGCGAGACCCGTGAATTTGCCGGGCTCGTCGATCAGTGGGACGCAATCAACGAAGTCGTGATTTTGCCCGTCTTCACTGCCGAAGAGAACGCCGTCACGCGGCTTGCACACACCAAAGACCGAGTCGAGATGGTGCGACTCGCCTTTGGTGCCGCCCGGGAAGGCGACCCCAACGCGTACCTGGTGCTCAACGACTTCGATCTGTCCGAGGCCTACGAGGACCTCATCGAGCAGTGCCTCGATGCCGGCATCCACATCGATGCGCTTGGGCTCCAAACCCACATGCATCAAGGGTTCCGGGGCGAAGAGCAACTCACCGACATTCTCGATCGCTTTGCGCGCTTTGGCTTGCCACTGCAGCTCACCGAAACCACACTCGTCTCAGGCGAGCTCATGCCTGCGCACATTGTCGACCTCAATGATTACCAGCCTGAGGTGTGGCCTTCGACTCCCGAAGGCGAAGCGCGCCAGGCAGATGAACTTGTTCGCCACTACCGCACTGCGTTCGCGCACCCCGCCGTTGACTCCGTGACCTATTGGGGTATCACCGATGCCGGGGCGTGGCTAGGTGCACCAGCCGGGTTGGTCCACAAAGACGGCCGCCCTAAACCTGCCTACGATGCCTTGCACTCGCTTGTGAAAGACGAGTGGTGGACTCCTACCGTGGAAGCCCGGACGGACTCCGAGGGCAAAATCACTGTGTCTGGGACGGCTGGCCAGTACCGGATCAGTCACGCCGGCCACACGGCCACTGTCGAGGTCCAGCGCGGCACTACAGCGGCAAGTGGCGTGCATGTGCGCGCCGCCTTGGAGTAGAGCCGATCATGTCTACTGATCGACAACGAAGTCGTTCACCGCGTGTCACTATCGCGGAGATTGCCGCCCTCGCAGGCGTATCTGAGCCCACGGTGTCGCGAGTCCTCAACGGCCGTACAGGAGTTTCGAACGCTACCCGCGCTGCGGTCCAGCTACTTCTCGACGAGCACGGTTACGAACGGCGCGGGACTGCAATCCGACAGCGAGTAGGCCTAATCGACCTCGTCATCCGCGACCTGGACCCCGTGTGGGCTATGCCGCTTATCAAAGGGGCTGAGGTTGAGGCGCGGCGGGCCGGTGCGAGCATTGTGCTGACATCCACGCAGGGGCGTACAGCGGGCACTAAGCATTGGATCCAACATCTCGCGAGCCGAAGGACCGATGCCGTGGTACTCGTAGTCTCAGAGCTCGCCGAGAGCGCCATTGAGGAACTGGGCCGCCTGCACACGCCCGTAGTACTTGTGGATCCAGTAGGCACCCCTGCGAGCGACATCCCCACTGTCGCAGCCGCGAACCAAGCTGGAGGGCGTCTCGCCACTGAACATCTTCTGCGGTTAGGCCACCGCCGCATCGGCATGATCACCGGCCCCGCTGGCGTGCGGTGCTCAGAAGATCGGCTTGCCGGTTATCGCGAAGCACACCGGCTCCACGGCATTCCGATTGACCCACAATTGGAATCGTACGGCGACTTCATGCCCGCGTCTGGACTCGAACACACTCGCCGCATGCTTTCACTCCCCCAGCGCCCCACCGCCATTTTTGCGGGAACCGATCAGACCGCATCGGGCGTATATGCCGCAGCGCGGGAGCGCGGCTTACGGGTGCCAGAAGACCTGTCAGTCATTGGGTTCGACGACGTGATCCTTGCGCAATGGCTACAGCCACAGCTCACCACCATCCGGCAACCGCTTGAGCAAATGGCCCAAGCGGCGATCCGGGCGGCCACACAGATCGCCTATGAAGGCCGCACCGGACTTGGGCGTCTGGAACTACCTACGTCACTCACGCTCAGGTCATCCACTGCTGCGCCGTCCCGCGCAGCAGCTGCTTAACCCTCGACGCCTGCGCGCTGAAGGATAATCTCGCGCGCTCTGAGCAACTTCACGTCTTTTGTCCACAGTTGCAATGCCACGGCTTCAAAAAGTTCTGCGTGTCACTAACGTGAGACCATGCCGCCTCGCCTTGATCGGATGATCTACGTTGACGACTCTGGACATCTCCAGTCAGGACTAGTGGTCTACGGCTGGGTCGAATTTGCTCCAGATCGTTGGCCGACAGTCCTCAACGCATGGCTCGACATGCGAAAGCGGCTATGGCGCGACTTTCGCATCGCAGTCCCCACGGAGCTACACACCACAGATTATGTGAATGGTCGCGGTCGCATCTCCAAGGCAGTTCCCAGGCGCCATATCTCCCGCGGTTTGAAACTGTGGAAGGACTTTGGTCGTGAAGTCGCCAGCGAGTGTCTTGAGACATTGCGCTGCACTGAGGGACTCACGGTCGGCGCAGTCTATCGCCGAGGCAAAGTCGAGGACACGGCGCAAACAAGGCGAGCAACGTACAAAGCGTTGGTAGAAAGACTCGAGAGAGAGCTCGTGGTGTCAAACTCACTGGCGCTGATGTTTATAGATGGGGACGGTGCTGACCGCGTGTACAAAGAGACACATCGATCTCTCGCTCTACGTACGCGTCGGATCATCGAGGATCCGATCCACTTGGACTCCGCTGCTTCGCAGTTAATCCAGATGGCAGACTTAGTGGCCTGGAGCGCCTACGTGGCAGTCGAGCGCTTCCCCGGTCAAGCATTCGCTTGGGGGTGGTATGACAAGTACCTAGCAGAGCGGGATCTTGCACGCGCACCACAGGAGATCTAACTATATAAACAGCTAGACCCCCTGATCCACGGGTGTGGGGGGGTCTGCACCCACCATCTTAACGCGACGCAAGGGAGTCGTCTACTCAAACCTTCCAGCCCATCCTCGCTATCCACTAGATGCTGGAACGGAACTGCGCTCGTGAGAGATCCGTGGCCAAGGCCTCTCATATCGCTTGTTTCAAGGCACCGAGTTTGTTTCAAGGCACCAAGATGACGGGTAAAGCTGTTGGCGGGGCATTCCGGGGCAATGTCCTCAGTTTTATGCGCAGCAGTTGCTTAACCCTCGACGCCTGCGCGCTGAAGGATAATCTCGCGCACCTTGCCTGCGTCGGCTTGTCCGCGAGTGGCCTTCATGACGGCACCGACGATTGCGCCGGCTGCTTGGATCTTGCCGTCTTGGATCTTGGCCAACACGTCTGGCTGCGCTGCAAGCGCCTCGTCGACTGCAGCTTCGAGGGCAGAGTCGTCCGAAACTACTTCGAGCCCGCGCGCCGCTACGACCTGTGAGGGTGAACCTTCACCTGCGAGAACGCCTTCGAGCGCCTGGCGAGCAAGTTTGTCATTGATCTTCCCGTCATCGACAAGGCTCTGAAGTTCCGCAATGTGATCAGGCGTGACCGGCAAATCATGGATCGTGGTGCCCTGATCGTTAGCAGTACGGGCCAGTTCACCCATCCACCATTTACGAGCCGACTGGGGCAAAGCTCCCGCCTTCACGGTCGCCGTAATCAGGTCAAGGGCATCCGCATTGACCGCGTCGCGCATCTCGAGGTCGCTGAATCCCCACTCTTCCTGCAGCCGTGCCCGCATTTTCGCTGGGTGCTCAGGGATAGTCGCGCGGAGCTCTTCGACCCACTCGCGGCTCGGTTCGACCGGAAGCAGATCGGGCTCAGGGAAGTAGCGGTAGTCCTCGGCCTCTTCCTTTGACCGGCCGGGAGTAGTTGACCCGGTGTCTTCGTGCCAGTGACGAGTTTCTTGGACTACCGGCTTGCCCGCGAGCAGCAACTGAGCCTGCCGGCCAGCCTCATGGTGGATCGCGCGTTCGATCGCACGCAAAGAGTTGACGTTCTTGGTCTCGCTGCGCTTGCCAAAGGGAATGCCGTTTTGGTCTTGACCAGGGGCGGCTTTGGGACGCAGTGAAAGATTCACATCAGCGCGAATCGAGCCATGTTCCATGCGACCGTCAGAGATTCCCAAGGACTTCACGATGTCGCGAATAGTCGCCACATAGGCGCGTGCCACTTCAGCCGTGCGCTCCCCTGCTCCCGTGATGGGGTGGGTGACAATCTCGACCAGCGGAACACCGCCGCGGTTGTAGTCCACAAGTGAGTGGCTCGCACCTTGGATACCGCCGGTGCCACCCACGTGGGTGTTCTTGCCGGCGTCTTCTTCGATGTGCGCGCGCTCAATGCCCACGGTGAACACCGTGCCATCGTCGAGCACCACGTCGAGGCTTCCCTCAAAGCAGGTGGGCTCGTCGTACTGACTGATCTGGTAGTCCTTCGACAGATCTGGGTAGAAATAGTTTTTGCGTGCGAACCTGCTCGACTCACGGATCTCACACCCGAGTGATAGCCCTAGCCGGATGGCAGACTCAACGGCCTTCTGGTTAGTCACTGGCATGGATCCGGGCAGCCCTAGGCACACAGGACATACCTGAGTGTTGGGCTCCGCGCCAAACTCGTTGGCACAACCGCAAAACATCTTGGTTTTGGTATTGAGCTCGACGTGCACTTCGATTCCGAACACCGGGTCGAACTGCTCTATTGCCTTCTCATAAGTCAGGTTACTCACTTGGCCACCTCCAATTCGGGGGCTTGGTCAGACAACGGGCCACCCCACTCACCAGCCAACGCCTGCTCGAGAGCCGCGCCAATCCGGTACAAGCGCGCATCTTCATGCGCCGGGGCCAGAATCTGGAAGCCCGTAGGCAGACCGTCCTCGTCAGTAACCCCAGAGGGAAGTGACATGCCGGGGATGCCAGCGAGGTTTGCCGGAATGGTCGCCACGTCGTTCAAATACATGGCGAGAGGGTCGTCGATACGCTCTCCCAGCTTGAACGGGGTCGTGGGCGTGGTGGGGCTGACCAGCACATCGGCCTGCGCGAAGGCTGCCGCGAAGTCGCGCTGGATAAGAGTGCGCACCTTCTGAGCGGAGCCGTAATACGCATCATAGAAACCTGCGCTCAGCGCATAGGTACCAAGCATGATGCGGCGCTTGACTTCGTCACCAAAGCCGGCAGCACGGGTGGCTCCCATGGTCTTTTCCACTGTGGACTTCTCGACTCGTAAGCCAAAGCGCACGGAGTCAAACTTCGCGAGGTTGCTTGAGGCCTCCGATGGGTGAATCAAGTAGTAGGCCGCAAGCGCATACTCGAACGAGGGGCACGAGACTTCAACCACCTCGGCACCAAGCGTCTTCAGCTTGTCCAACGCCTCAGTGAAGCGCTGTTCGACACCGGCCTGGTATCCCTCGCCGGAAAGCTCTTTCACTACGCCAATGCGCACGCCGGAAAGATCGCCCTCGCGACCTTGGCGCGCTGCTTCGACACATCCAGGCACGGGCTCGTCGAGGCTTGTGGCATCCATCGGGTCGTGGCCACCCATCACCTCGTGCAAGTACGCGGCGTCTTCAACGGTGCGCGCACACGGGCCTAACTGGTCGAGCGAGCTGGCCATCGCGATCGCGCCGTAGCGCGAGACGCCGCCATACGTGGGCTTGACCCCAACGGTGCCGGTAAATGCCGCGGGCTGACGAATCGAGCCACCCGTGTCCGAACCGATCGCAAGCGGTGCCTGCCACGCAGCAATGGCAGCCGCGGATCCACCACCCGAGCCACCAGGAATGCGTTCGAGGTCCCACGGGTTGCTCGTGGGCCCATAACCCGAGTGTTCCGTGGATGACCCCATGGCGAACTCGTCCATGTTGGTCTTGCCCAAAATGGGCATGCGGTTTTCACGGATGCGCTGGGTCACCGTCGCGTCGTAAGGCGGGATCCAGCCTTCAAGAATGCGTGAGCCCGCCGTCGTGGGCATGCCTTCCGTCACAAGAATGTCTTTGATGGCGATGGGCACGCCAGCGAGAGGGGGCAGGTCTTCCCCTGCTGCGCGTGCTGCGTCTACCTCACGGGCCGTGGCGAGTGCACCTTCGGCATCCACATGCAAAAAGGCGTGCACATCTGCGTCAACGGCCGCAATGCGGTCCAGGTGTGCTTGGGTGAGCTCAACCGAAGTGACCTCGCCGGCTGCCATCGCAGTGGCCATGTGCGCCGCTGTAGCGCGCGTCCAGTCAGTCATACTCATGCCTCTTCCCCAAGAATCTGCGGTACTCGGAACCGGCCGTCTTCGGCCTGCGGTGCGCCAGCCAAGGCGGCTTCTTGCGACAGCGAGGGGCGAACCTCGTCGGGGCGGTGCACATTGCTCATTGGGATGGGGTGACTAGTTGCGGGGACGTCGTCGCTCGCTACTTCAGCGACTTTGGCAACCGAGTCAACAATGGCGTTGAGTTGGCCGCCAAAGAGGTCGAGGTCGTCGTCGGACATGTCGATGCGTGCCAGCGCCGCGAGGCGCGCCACATCTGCGCGTTCAAGTGACATGGTGCGATTCTAGCCGCGTAGCCCTGGGCCAGATTGCGCAGCCATGGTGCCGGGTGTGTGGCTTATGGCTCCCACGAATAGCCGACGAGGCGAATTGATCCAGGCGAAGCCTCTTCTGCCGATGCGACGGCGCCGGCCTCGTTGTCCACCACGGTCCAGTCCAGATCTTCGCGGCGCTCGAATCCCATGCGTTCATACAGGCGGTGAGCAACGTGCATGGTTTCCATAGTGGACAGCACAATGCGAGAGGCGCCACGCTCTACGGCAAGATCCATCGCTGCTCGTGTCAGTTTTTGGCCAATGCCTCTGCCACGCTCGATGGGTGACACCGCAAGCATACGAAGTTCGAACTCGTCACCTTGAGCCAGCTCCACGAACGGGGAGCCTGGTGGGACGACGGTGATGGTGCCGACGGCCGCCCCATCTCCGGACTCGCCGTCCGCCATCATCATGACAATCGCGCCCTCCGCGCGGGCATGGGCATCTTTGAGCTGGGGAATATAGGGGTGCGCATGGTCCACCAAACCATCAGCAAGATAAGCGAGCGCGGTTAACTGCCCAATCTCTGTGAGCCGTCCTGACTCACTCGGGTCAACGATCCGTATGGCCTCTGCCATGACTCTCCTCTGAGTGTGAGCGGGCTGTGTTCCAATCTAACGCACGGTGCGCTTGAGCGGTGGCTCACTCCGCACCGCTAGACCACCCTCAGGGTTGCGGGGGGACTGAGTTCAGCACACTTTCGCGCTGTCCACGCATCGCTGCCGCCAGGATCGCGTCGATGGTGAAGGCGGTGGCCTCTGCCAGCTGGATCTGGTCGGGCGCGAGCAGCCACTGAACCTGCAGTCCGTCCATGACCGCAACAACTGCTGCTGCGGCCATATCTATGTCGTGCTGTGCCGGAGGGTCGTCTACTGAGCTAATCGACGTGAGGGCTTCGCTGATGTGCCCGCGAAGCATCTCGTAGCGGTCCCTAAAGAAATCCTTTGCTGGGTGGCCGTCTGTCACGGATTCTGCTGAGAGAACCGCGAATGCCTGCACAATGCCGGGCCGGTCCTCGTTGAGCCCAGCGGTTCGAACAAGATGGGTGAACAGCTTTAGCCCTTCAGGGAGATATTGGCCCGAGAGCTGCTCACGGTCCTTGTCGTCCCGGTGCTGGAGAACGGCCGTAAGAAGCTGGTTCTTCGACCCGAAATGGTGCAACACGCCTGCGTGTGTCATTCCGACCCGCTCGGCAATGTCGGCGAGGGAGCCCTTGGCGTACCCCTTCTCACCAAACACTTCTGACGCGGCTTCCAAGATGCGGGTGCGGCGCACCATTGTCTCTTCACGAGGCTTGAGGGCACGAAACGCTGCGCTGTCGATCATGGGGATACCGTAGCGGGTGCTTGCGCCTCAGTGTTGCGAAATATCATGTGAGAGAGTTTGGCCCCTGGTCCAAGAGACGGACAAATTGCTCCTCGTCAAGCATGGGTATCCCCAATTGTTCCGCTTTCGCGGCCTTTGAGCCCGCGCTCGCCCCGACCACCACATAGTCCGTATTTTTCGATACCGACGATGCGGCTTTTGCACCGCGGGAGACGATGGCTTCTTTCACGGAGTCGCGGGTGAAGTTCTCGAGGGACCCGGTGGCGACTATCACAAGGCCCGCGAGGGTCTGCTCTATCGACTCGTCACGTTCGTCTGCCATGCGCACGCCCGCGGCAGCCCACCTGTCGACTATCTCTGCATGCCAGTCCAACGCGAACCACTGGCGTACGGACTCCACGATGGTGGGGCCAACCCCCTCGACCGACGCGAGTTCGTCTTCACTTGCGGCACGGATCGCATCCATGGTCCCAAAATGGGCTGCCAATGCCCGTGAAGCCGTGGGGCCCACGTGCCGAATCGATAGCGACACCACGACTCTCCACAGTGGCTGCTCACGGGCCGCAGCGAGATTCTCAAGCAATCGCTGTCCGTTAGTCGACAAGTCGCCTGCCTTGCGTTCGACACCGTCCTTCTTGGAGTCCGAATCGAGCGTGAACAGGTTGACCTTCCGAAGATCGGTTTCGGTCAAATCGAACAGCCCAGCTTCGTTGACCAGAACTTCCGACTCGACGAGTGCAGCTGCGGCCTTCTCCCCCAACACCTCCACGTCGAGAGCTCCGCGCGAACCAATAAAGGCAATGCGATCGATGATCTGCGCGGGGCACGACTGCGAGTTGGGGCAACGCAGGTCTTTGTCACCTTGTTTTTGCTCAGCCAACATCGCGCCGCACGAAGGGCACTCAGAGGGCATGTGCCACTCGCGCTCGACGCCTGTCCGTGCCGCAACCACCGGCCCGACTATTTCAGGGATCACGTCGCCCGCCTTGCGCAACACCACGGTGTCGCCGATGAGCACGCCCTTGCGCTTGACCTCATGCGCATTGTGAAGAGTCGCAAACGTCACCGTCGAGCCCGCCACAGTCACAGGCGTCATCACTCCATAGGGAGTCACGCGCCCGGTGCGTCCCACGTCTACGCGAATGTCTTCGAGCACCGTATGGACCTCTTCTGG
>CAZHTO010000033.1:0-17548 GCA_964535845.1 uncultured Demequinaceae bacterium
GCCGCGCCTCTACTACACCGGTGAGCCCTAGCATGCGGTCGGCAAGCGTGGACTTGCCGTGGTCGATATGCGCGATGATGCAGAAGTTCCGGATAAGTTCCGGCGCCGTCGCTGCAGGCACGATGCGGGGATCGGTGGTCACAGTTGTGGTGTTTCCTCGTGTTTTGGAGAATATGGAACCACTATCTTCCCACGGTCAGGCAATAATTCATGCGCTGGCACTTTATGCCGATAAACCCTGGAGACGAGCGTGGGGGTAGCCCACGATCCACAGCCGTGATGCGAGGGAGCACGGATGGCAGACCATAGCGGTCTTTTTGAGCCCACCTTTGAGCACTCACCCGTAGGCATTGTGGTGACTGATGCTTACGGCACGGTGGTGACGGTGAACCGCGCCTTCACGCTCATGTCTGGACACTCCGCGTCGAGCCTGGTGGGACAAACTGCCGAGAGCCTTGTGCACCCGGACGACACCGCACACGAACGCGAATTCGCTCAAGAACTCGCAACAGGCAAGCGGGCCAGTTATCAGGTCCAAAAGAGACTGAAACATCAGTCTGGCGACATGATCTGGACACGCACTACCGTCTCCCGCGCACCCTCGGTCGCAGGTTTCGACCAATACATCGCGCAGGTCGAAGACCTTACCGAGGCGCACCGTGCCCGTGACCTCATCAGGCAGCGCTCTCTCCACGACCACTTGACGGGCCTGCCCAACAGGACGTTCTTGCTTGAGCGCCTTGCAAGCGTGCTGGAGCTACCTGGCGCGCGAGCTGAGTCCGTTGCCTGCCTCTATCTCGATATCGACCATCTGACGATCGTGAACGACTCCCTAGGCCATCAGGCCGGCGACGCGTTGCTCGTGGAACTGGCCCGTCGCATCTGCGACGCAGTTCGCCCCGGCGACACCGTCGCGCGCCTGGGCGGCGACGAATTTGTCATCATTGCCGAGAACATCGCGGGACTCGATGCGGCTCATAGCCTGCTCACGGTGATTTGCGCTGCGATTCAGGCACCTATCGACATTGAGGGCCAAGAAGTGGTGACGACCGTCAGCGCAGGCATCGCAATGTCGCGACCAGGCATCACAGCCGAGTCCCTGGTGCGTGACGCTGACACCGCGATGTCATATGCGAAGCAGACGGGCCGCAACCGTATTGAGTCGTTCAGTGAGTCCATGCGGGAAAGTGCGCGCATACGGCTATCGATTGAAGCCGAACTACGCACTGCGATCCGTGAGGGCGAACTCGTAGTTCACTATCAACCCGTGGTGGACCTGGCAACTGCGCTCCCGTTCGCCTACGAGGCACTCGTGCGCTGGGACCACCCCAATCGCGGCCTCTTGCACCCGCACGAGTTCATCGAGCTGTGCGAACAAGCCAACCTCATGGTTCAACTTGGCGCCTTTGTGCTGCACGAGGCGTGCCAATTCGTGGTCGACCACCCCGAATTTAGTGGCCGAGTGTTTGTCAACGTTTCTACTCGCCAAATTGGCAGTGCAGATCTCACCCGTGTAGTGCGGGCCGCGCTCGAAGCCACCGGGGTCAACCCATCACGCATAGGGCTTGAGATCACCGAGTCCGGCATGTTGCTCGCCACGCAGCATGCGCAAAATGATCTCACTGCGCTCACAGCCATGGGCATAGACCTCATCATCGACGACTTTGGCACCGGGTACTCCGCATTGTCGTCAGTTCTGCAAAATCCGGTTGCCGGGCTCAAGTTGGCTCGCGAGTTCACCCTGCGACTAGGCGACGGAGGGGCCGGTGACCGGATATCGACGGCCATCGCGAATCTGGCCGACAGCCTCGACCTTTACGGTGTCATCGAAGGCATTGAAAGCGAGGCGCAACGCAGGCGCGCCCTTGAGCAAGGCTGGGTTTACGGACAGGGCTACCTGTTCTCGCACCCAGCCCCGTCGCACCACATCACCATCCCCGGCAAGCGCGAAGCAAACGTTGAACTACTAGCCGATGCGGTGGCACCCCCGACAACTATCGGTGACCGCACGCACGAGTAACGGACTGCTGTGGAATACCTCCTCGTGGGCCTGACGGTCGCGATCCTCATACTGCTGTCGCTACTGCGACGTGCTCAGCGTGGCCTCCAAGGGCGCACAGGCACGTCTGCGCGAGGGCCCCGGGCAAGCACTCTGGCCCGCCCTTATGCCGGCGACTTCACTGGCAAAGTAAACGTGGCGTACTCCCCCTCAGCAGATGGCAAACCCGATCCAGGCGAAGTGGTGTGGACCTGGGTGCCATTCGAGGAGGACCATTCGCGGGGCAAAGATAGGCCGGTGTTGCTGGTGGGTCGTGACGGGCCGTGGCTGCTTGGCCTCCAGCTGTCGAGTCACCGCCACTCAGCCAGCGCGGCGCGGCGTGGTCAGGCCTGGCTCAACATTGGCTCAGGCCAGTGGGACCCTAAGCGCCGGCCCTCGTCGGTGCGTCTCGATAGAGTGGTGCGAGTGGACCCAGCTGCGGTGCGCCGCGAAGGGTCGATATTAGACTCAAAGAGATTCACAAAAGTGGCGCATTCGCTTAAGCGTCTTTAACACTGTTAAGATATCCCGTTGTGTGTGAGCGCGCGCTCGCGCTCCACCCCTGAACTTTCCGTACATTGCAAAGAGGACTGCTGTGGCAAATATCAAGTCGAAGATCAAGCGCATTGGAACCAACGAGAAGGCACGCCAGCGCAACGTCGCTGTGCGGTCGGAACTGCGCACCCACACCCGTCGCGTCCGCGACGCCGTCACTGCTGGCGACAAGGCTGCCGCTGAGGTCGCTCTGCGAACCGCAAGTGTGAAGATCGACAAGGCTGCCTCAAAGGGTGTCATCCACCAGAACCAGGCCGCGAACCGCAAGTCGTCGCTCGCCAAGAAGGTTGCTGCGCTCTAGCAGTTCTGTTCTTTCGCTTAAGCCCCGTGCCGGATGGCGCGGGGCTTTTGTGTTGCTTAGGGGGTTGGCCCTGACCTAAGACGCTGCGAGCTGCGCGACTTCGCGCACCGCCCGCTCGAGCGCAAAGTGAGGAGCCCGCGACCCGCCCTTGATGTCGGAGTCCGCGGTTGCCACAATCTCGATGGCCTCTCCGAGCGAGTCTGCTGTCCAATGCCTGAGGTCACGCTTGGCACGGTCTACTTGCCATGGCGGAATACCTAGGTCTCGAGTGGGGTCAAGACGCCGCCCCCGCGAGGCACCGACTTTGGCCAAAGTGCGCAACTTGGACGCGAGCGCGGCGTTAAGAGGTACCGGGTCAACGCCAGAGCTAAGTGCGTGACGGGCAAGCGCAATGGCTTTACGAACATCGCCCACCACGGCCGCGTCTGCGACAGCGAACGCAGTCGCGTTCACGCGGGAGCCGTAATAGCGCTCAACCGCACCGTCGTCGACGGTACCTTCGACATCGTTCATCAGTTGTTGTGCCGCTGCAGCCAGTTCGGCGATGTCTGCCCCCACCGCCTCGAACAGTTTGCGCGCGACTGCTTGCTGAATTGGACGTTTGCCGCGTTCGAACTCGCCACGCACAAAATCAACGAGCTCTGCGTCCTTTTTCACTGCGGGGCACGTGTACTCCGCCACGTTGGCTTTGCGGAGCGTGTCGAGAAGCTTTTTGCCGCGTACGCCCCCGCCGTGACGGATCACCACCACCACCTCAGGGTCAGGCGACTGAGCATAGGCAAGCGCGTCTTTCAAAAACTCGTCGTTCATTGCCTCTGCGCCATGCACCACGACTAGGCCTGGCTCGTCAAACAACGACGGGCTTGCCGCTGCGAGAAGGGCCCCCACAGAGTAGGCGCCCGCATCAAGGTTGGTGATCGCCACGCCCGCACCCATAGCGTGATGAATGCGGTCTACTGCACGGTCTGCCAAGAGCGATTCGGGGCCGCTCACAAGCACTAGGGGCGCAGGGCTTGCCCGGTGCCATGTGGGTTCGACTGCGCGACGAGGTGGTGCCATGGGACTAGCGTGCCATGCCGCACTGACATCCAGGCCACTTTGCGCTACACCTTCTTTGCGCCCTGCGTCTCAGCATTGCGACCAGCGCAACGTCCCGCTTGCCCTGCTCACATGCACGTCACCGCATATATCGGTGCGTAGTACCGCTTGGGAGTGTTCGCCATACAAATCAAGGGCACTCGCCGTGGGGTGGCCATGCCGGTTATCTTCGCCCACAGACACGAGGGTCACATGGGCCTGTAGCCGTTCGATGAGAGCGGGCAATTGCTGTGCAGAGCCGTGATGCGCCATCTTCACGACGTCAACACCGGAATAGTCCACCAGGCCCGTATCTAACCGGCCTAGGAGTGCGCGTTGTCCGGCCACTTCTAGGTCTCCGAGGGCGATTGCCGTCGTGTGGCCCGCCCTCGCACGCACCACGAGGCTTGCGTCGTTCTCTCCAATGTCCGTGTCTTCGTGCCACTCAGACACCGCCTCGACCACCACGTCGCCTGCGACGAACAACTCGCCTGCCTGGGGAACGGTGACGGGAACATCGGCACTGGCCAGGCTCTGCACCGCCAGCGCCGGCTGTTCGAAGCCAGCTGCCGCTACCCACGCTTGGTCGACATGCGCGCTGTCGAGGACATCTGACACGGCACCGTCATGGTCCTGATGAGGGTGAGTGAGGATAATCAACGGCACATGCCCGATGCGGTGGCGGCGCAAACATTCGGCCGCACCCGAATTGGGGGGTCCAGTGTCCACGACAACTGCAGCGTGTTCTCCCGCACGCAACAGCAACATGTCTCCCTGGCCAATGTCGCAGGCAGCCACTTCCCAGTCGGCTGGTACCGGCGTGGCATCCGGGCTTGCGAGCGACAGGCCCACTCCCATGAGTCCCATCACCCACACGGCCGCCGCCAAGCGATAGGACACCCGAATGTGGAGCGTCACGATCACCATCAAGACAGTTGCACTGGCACTCAACACGACTCCGGTGGTGCCCGGCGGCCACGGCAACCACGCACCCGGTGCCTGGGCTGTGGTGCGCGCCACGAATGCGATCACTGATGCGCACTGTGCCGCGAGATCAGCGAACACCTGCGCCAACGGCACGTGAATGCTGGCGACTGCCAAGGTGGCTACGCACGCAAGCATGGTGGGTAGCACTGCGAGTCCCGCTAGCAAGTTGGCGACCACTGCGTACGGCCCTACCGCGGGCTCGATCACCACCAACAGTGGGGTGACCACCGCTTGGGCCACGATAGGGATGGCGACAAGGCGCGCGAAACCTGGTGTCATCACGCGCGCAAGAATCGTTGCCACTCGCGGAGACCACATGACAATCGCCATCACTGCCAGAACCGACATGGCAAAGCCCAGCGCCCTCGATAGCCAGGGGTCCATGATTAAGAGGACTGTCACCCCCACAAATAACGCTGCCGCGCCCCGAGCAGGCCGTCCCCAGGCGAGCGCCAATGCGACTGCCACGGCCATCGCGAGGGCGCGCACCACTGAGGCGTCTGGCCCCACGATCGCAGCAAACGTGGCGGCCACCACGAGCACAGCGAAAGCTCTCACCACCCGGGGCGCGCGTACCGCCCCAAATACTGCAATACAAGCCATGACAAGCACTGCGAAGTGGGCGCCCGACACGGCGGTGAGATGGGCGAGCCCCGACACCCTCATGTCACGCACCTGGCCGTCGGGCATTGCTGAGGTATCGCCTACTGCCATTCCGCGCACGAGCCCGCGCACGTCCGGATCCAATGACGCAGTGGCCTGTGCAAACTTCTCCCTGAGGCTCCACAACAGCCCCGGTGACGCTGATTCCACCATGTGCGCTTGCCATGCCACAGCCACAGCAGGCGCCCTTTCTGAAGCAGACCATCGAGCGTCCACCCGTACGTTAGCTCCCCTGCTAGGACGCTCATCGAGCACCACCACGACGGGGATACTCGCGGCTTCCCAGGGCTCACATTCCTGACTGTCGTCACAATGTGGCCGCCAGGCCGTCACTGTGCCGGCAGTTCGGAACCGCTCGCTATTGTCGAGCGCGCGCATGGGCGCGGCATGGCCATCAATGGAGACCCAGGCTTGCGTATCGCCGGCCTCCACGAGTGCGGCGCCCTGTACCCCGTGAGTGTCCAAGCGAGCGCCGGCGACGAGGGCCACGATGGCGACGGCAACCCCTGTGAGTGCGCCCACTGCGGCCACCGATTGCCACCAGAGCCCCGGGCACCGGTGAGCCCGCCCGCTCACCAACACCGCCACCGCCGTGGCCATGAGCGCCAGCCCCACCACTAATGCGAGTGTCACTGCCCCGGTGGTGGCCACCAGCGCAGCGGCCCACGCCCCGGCGGCCACGGGAGCCAGTCGGAGGTCGTGAACCGTGCTCACGTCACCGCAAGGTCAGCTATTCCAGACGCGAGGGCATCGCCCACTCCGGATACCCGAGTGAGATCTGAGACTGATGAGAACGGCCCATTCGCATCGCGGTCATCGACAATCCGCTGGGCGAGCACCGGACCAATACCGGGCAGTGTCTGTAGTTGGGTGGCCGAGGCATGGTTGAGGTCGACCGGTCCGGGTGCGGGTGCCGAGCCGCCGGCATCCGGTTGCGCCTCTCCGATTGCGGGTACATGGACGTGTTCACCATCGCGTGCAAGCCGGGCGAGATTGACCGCGGAGAGATCTGCTTCGCCCTCAATGCCGCCTGCTCCTTCGACCGCGTCTGCTACCCGCGCGCCATCGGCGACAGTGACGAGACCAGGCCGCACCACCGCACCGCTCACATGGATCACCAGAGACGTCTCAGCACTGGTCTTAGCGGGCGAGTCCGGGTGACCAACTCCCGATGTCCCCGCCACGGACAGGGCGGTGGCGACCGGGCTAGGCTCCCCAGACGCTCCCACGTATTCGGGGAGAGTAGGCGCCGAGCTGGTGTTCCACCACACCCCCAAACCTACGAGGGTCAGGACAAACGCGGCTGTCACGGCGACTCGAGGTTCTATGCGCCAACGTACGCGAGTGGCATCGTCGACGATCTCCCTGCCGTACGCCGCCGAATACGCTTGAGACGCAACTCGAGCGGCACTTGCCGCCCAGCGAGCTCGGACGTCATGGCTCACTTCTTCGCGTTCGGTCAGAACGTCGCGCATCGAATCTTGGGGCTGAGGGGTGTGAGGCACGCACACGAATGTATGCCTGGCTCTCGCCATCCTGCGTAGCGTGATCGGTCACGTAGTGGATAGTGCCCACCCCTTGTCACCTGGGGACATCCCACAACGGGCTGCGCCCCGAGCGACGAGGTACTGCCGACGGCTTAGAGCACCCTGGTGGGCAAGTCGATCACGACCGCCGCGAGCGTGCCAGGTCCCGTGTGAACTGCGAGCGCGGCACTCACCGGAGTGCGGACCATCATGGCAAGTTCGTCATACCGGGCTTCAAGGTCGTCTGCGATCTGGTTCGCCACTACTGCATCGCCAAGCATCATTACTGCGCACGCTGGGCGATCCAGCTCAGCCAAGGCGGCTTCTGCCCGAGCGACGACGGTCGCGCGCGCACGTTGCGTGGTCCGAACCTTCTCGACCGCCGCGACTTCTCCATCAACAATCTCGAGTACGGGACGCACACTGAGCATTCGCCCTACAGCGGCCATCGCTGCGGGCATGCGACCTCCGCGTCTGAGGAACTCCAGCGTGTCAACGGTAAAGAACGTGCGAGATGTTGCGGCGACGCGAGTGGCCTCTGCGGCAACTGCAGGGGCTGTAGCACCTTCCCTCGCCAATGCCGCGGCCGCGAGGGCTGCATAGCCGGTCGCCATCGCGAGCGTGTGTGAGTCGACTACCGTGACCGGAATCGGAGCAGATTCAGCTGCCACGCGTGCGCTATTCACGGTCCCTGACAGCTTTGACGAGATCAGTACCGCAACCACGTGATCGGCTCCCCGAGCTGCCGCCTGCGCGTAGGCCGCCTCGAAGGCGGCAATACGGGGCTGAGAGGTGCTGGCCTCGCTGCCCCGATTCAACGCCTCTAGCACCTCATCCGAGTCAATCTGTTCACCCTCGTCAAAGGCCTCGTCGTCAATGACAACTTGGAGTGGCACCACCCCAATCCCCCACTTTTGCGCAAGGGCAGGAGGGAGTGAGGCGGCCGAGTCAGTGACGACGGCGACGAAAGCAGGCATGCCGTCCACAGTACCGATCACTTGCGGTCCAGTCTCACCGCAGATCGCAACGTCGCGCGCAATTACTCAGCCCGCCGGCTGTTACACCGGCACTATGTTGACAAGTTTGGGGGCGCGCACAATCACCATACGGATGTCAGCACCGTTGAGTGCCTTGTCGACTGCGGCCGATGCGAGGGCCGCCTCACGTAGTTCGTCCTCACCGATGTTTGGGGAGACTTCGAGCCGGTCGCGCACTTTGCCCTTGACTTGGACCACGCACGTCACGGTCTCTTCGACCAGAAGTGACTCATCGACCTCGGGCCAGCCGGCTTGGGCCACATTCTCATGACCCAGCATGCTCCACATGTCTTCAGCACAATACGGCGCGTACAGGCTCAGCAACATTGCGACTGCCTCGGTTGCTTCGCGCACAGCAGGGTCCGCCGCACCCGGCCCGGAGTCAATGGCCTTACGCGTAGCGTTCACGAGCTCCATCACTCGCGCGACCGCCACATTGAAACGGAAGCTCTCAATGAGTTCAGCACTGTCGTGCAACGTGCGGTGCGTGACGGAACGTAGCGCTTTGTCGCCGCTGGAAACATCGGCGAGCGGCGCATCGGCCGTAGTCAATGCGGATGCCGAGGCGATGTCGCGTGCCAACCGCCATGCCCGAGCCAAAAACTTAGCTGAGCCCGCTGGGGACACATCGGACCAGTCAATGTCGTCCTCGGGCGGGCCAGCGAAAGCCATCGTGAGCCGCACTGCGTCCACGCCATGCTCGTCGAGCTGCTCACTCAGCCGCACCACGTTGCCGCGGCTCTTAGACATGGCCGAACCGTCCATCAGCACCATGCCCTGGTTGAGCAATGCGCTGAAGGGCTCTTCGAAGTCGATCAAGTCCATGTCGTGCAGTGCCTTGGTAAAGAACCGGGCGTACAGCAGGTGCAAAATCGCGTGCGTGACACCACCGACATACTGATCAATGGGCGCCCAGCGCGCAGCTTCCGCTTGGTCGAACGGGCCATCCGTCTTGTCTGGCGACAAGAAGCGCAAGAAGTACCAGGACGAATCCACAAATGTGTCCATCGTGTCTGTGTCGCGCAATGCAGGACCACCACACGAGGGGCACGTGGTGTTCACCCACTCGCTCGCAGCCCCCAACGGCGATGAGCCCTTGGGTTTGAGGTCCAATCCCTCTGCTGGCGGTAGTTCGATGGGCAACTGATCGTCCGGGACACGGACCTCACCGCAGGCGTCGCAGTGGACGATTGGAATGGGCGTTCCCCAGTAGCGCTGCCGGGAAATAAGCCAGTCGCGAAGGCGAAAATTGGTGGCGGGGGCGCCTAATCCCTCTGACTCAAGGCTTGCGGTGATCGCAGCAATCGCCTGCTCCTTGGTGAGCCCATTGAGGTCACCCGAGTTGACGACGGTGCCGTCGCCAGTTGTCGCGACGCCCGACTCGGCTGGGTCGGGTAGCGGAGCACCATCTTCGTCGACTGACTCAATGACAGTACGCACAGGAAGGCCCATGGCTCGTGCGAAGTCGAGGTCGCGCTGGTCGTGCGCCGGCACCGCCATAATCGCGCCGTGGCCGTAATCGGCGAGCACATAATCGGAGACCCAGATCTGCAAACGCTCGCCGTTCACGGGATTGATCGCGTAGCGCCCCAAGAAAACCCCGGTCTTTTCACGCTCCGTGCTCAACCGATCAATATCGCTCGCGGCCTTCACCTTTTCGACGTACTCAGCGAACTGCTGCTGGACGTGAGCATCGGTGTCCTTGACCAGCTGTGCCGCTAGATCAGAGTCGGCAGCAACCACCATGAACGTGGCGCCATGCAACGTATCTGGACGCGTGGTGTAGATGTCGATGGGCTCGTCATGGCCCTCGATCACAAACTTGACATCCGCTCCTCGCGAACGGCCAATCCAGTTCCTTTGCATGGCAAGAACCTTCGAGGGCCATGTGTCTTGCAACGTGTCTAGATCGTCAAGTAGCCGGTCCGCGTAGTCCGTGATTTTGAAGTACCACTGGGTGAGCTTCTTCTTAGTGACCGGGGTGTCGCAGCGTTCACACAGCCCACCGACCACTTGCTCATTAGCCAACACCGTCTGGTCTGTAGGGCACCAGTTCACGAGGCTGGGCTTGCGATACGCCAGCCCACGCTCGTGCAAGCGAGTGAAGATCCACTGGTTCCACTGGTAATAGTCAGGGCGGTGGGTGGCGAGCACGCGGTCCCAGTCGAACGAACACGCGTAGCGCTCCATCGACGCCCGCTGCTGAGCGATGTTCTCTTCAGTCCAACCCCGCGGGTCAAGACCACGGGTAATTGCCGCGTTCTCGGCTGGTAGCCCAAACGAGTCCCACCCAATGGGGTGCATCACGTTGAAACCTTGCTGCCTCCAGTAACGCGCAATCACATCACCAAGCGCATACGCCTCGGCATGGCCCATGTGAAGGTCGCCAGAGGGATACGGGAACATGTCCAGCACGTACTTAGTGGGGCGCTCGTCGCTCGCATCAGCAGCGCGGAATGGCTGAGTGCGTTGCCACTCAGGCAGCCACCGCGCCTCGATCGCTTTGAAGTCGTAGCGGGCGGGATCTTGGTCAGGAGTCACAGAAGTCACCAGGTAATTCTATCGGCGCTACATACAAGCGAGCCCCACAGCGCTAAAGTCCAGTTATGGCATATCCAGATAGCCTTTTGGCTCGCGATGAAAAACTGCTGTTGCACCGCCATCAGCACTGGAAAGAGATTATTGTCCCCACCCTCTTGGGTGCGCTGGTAAGCGGTGCCGCGATCGCAATTTTTGTGTGGGCGCTCCCGGAGTTGACCGGCGTGGGCCACACAGTTGCGTGGATCGCGACCGTTGTGGTCTGGCTGGGCCTATTTGCGTGGCTCACGTTCGTCCCCTACTTGAGCTGGCAGACCACACACTTTGTGGTGACAGACCGGCGCGTGCTCTACCGCACGGGCATTCTGACCCGCTCAGGGATTGACATTCCGCTTGCCCGCATCAACACGGTGCAGTTTCGACACGGCGTGATTGACCGGATGTTCCGCACCGGCACGCTCATCATCGAGTCGGCGTCTGACGACCCGCTTGAGTTCAAAGACATTCCGCGGGTCGAAAAGGTGCATGCCATGCTCTACAACGAGATACACGAAGAACTGCAAGACGACCACTAGGCCGGGGCTGTCAACCCAAATTGCGCATCGGCCGTATATAGCGTTGTAAAGCCGCACATGCGTGACTAAAGTGGCTTTTATGCCGCATTTGCGAGTCGCAGAAGTTGCCTCTTTACTTGGCGTAAGTGACGACACCGTACGCCGATGGATCGACGCGGAGTCGATCGAAACCGTGCGCGATAGCGCTGGCCGCACGCTGGTTGACGGTGAAGACGTGGCCCGCTATGCCGCGCGAACCGCACCCACCGCCGACCCAACGGCCGTTAAACGCTCCGCGCGCAACCATTTCACCGGCATCGTCATTGCGATCCTCGCCGACACCGTGATGGCACAGGTGGACTTGCAGTGCGGGCCGCATCGCGTGGTCTCCCTCATGAGCGCCGAGGCCGTACGGGACTTGGGTCTCGAGGTGGGCTCGATCGCGACCGCCGTGGTCAAGGCCACCAACGTCATTATCGAGACACCACAGGACCGCGCATGAGGCGCACCTCGCGTCTGGGATTTCTAGTGGCAGTGGCTCCGTTCGTGTTGCTTGCGGCAGCGTGTGCGCCCTCAAAGGACACTGCGGAGGTGGTCATTTTCGCTGCGGCTTCTACCGCTGACGTGGTCGACCAGGTAGTAAAACGGGTGCAATCTGAGCAACCAAGCGCACACATCACCGTCACCTATGGCGGTTCCGCGGACTTAGCGGCGCAAATTCTTGAGGGTGCGCCAGCGGCCGTGTTCTTGTCCGCCAACCAAGTGCAGATGGCCGCCGTAGCCGAACAGGCGCATGCGGGCTCTCCTCAGGTATTCGCCACTAACTCCCTCACGATTGTGGTTCCGGCTGGTAACCCTGCAGAGGTGACAGGGCTCGCCGACTTGGAGAACGCGGACCTCACCTCGGTGATCTGCGCGCCGCAAGTCCCGTGCGGGGCCGCGACGGCGCAGTTGGCAGCGCTCGACGGACTCACTCTCTCGCCAGCATCGCAAGAGAACTCCGTCACCGATGTACTGGGCAAGGTTGTCTCGGGCCAGGCCGATGCGGGAGTGGTCTATGTGAGCGACCTGAACCGTGTCGCTGGGGTTGAGGAGGTTCCCATTGCAGGGGCCGAGCAGGTAGTCAACCAGTACCAGGTGGCAATTCTGGACGGAGAGCACGACATGGAACTGGCTGGCGCGTTTGTCGACGAGCTCGTAGGCGACTACGGCCGTGGCGTTTTACTCGCTGCCGGGTTTGGGGTGCCGTCATTGCCTGGAGAGGCGCCATTGCCTGGAGAGGCGCGATGACAGGCCCGCGTTGGCTTGCGCCGCTGGCTGCACTTGGCGGGCTGCTGGTCCTGTTGCCGTTAGCAGGCTTGGTGTCTCGGGTTGAGTGGCCGAACTTTTGGGAGCTTGTGACCGCGCCCGCCTCACTCACCGCGCTGTCGCTGTCGCTGCGCACCGCCAGCATCGCCACGGTTCTCACGTTGCTACTGGGAGTGCCGCTGGCCTTTGTGCTCTTTGGGCTACGCGGGCCCGTGCGTTCGGTGTTGCGGGCCGTGGTGCTTGCCCCGCTCGTATTGCCGCCAGTCGTAGGTGGATTGGCCCTGCTCTACGCATTTGGACGGCGAGGACTACTCGGCGAACAGGTAGGCGGCTCGCTCGCCTTCACCACCACGGCGGTAGTGATCGCGCAAACCTTTGTGGCACTGCCGTTCATGGTGATGGCTGTCGAGTCCGCACTGGTGGCCCGTAGCGGGCGCCACGAAGCGATCGCGTCCACGCTAGGCGCATCGCGCACCCGCACGCTGATGCGGGTGACGCTGCCAGCCCTTAAGCCCGCACTCGCGACTGGCGCAGTGCTGGCTTTTGCGCGGGCACTGGGTGAATTTGGAGCGACACTCACATTTGCGGGGTCACTCATGGGCACCACGCGCACCGCACCCCTCGAGATTTACTTAGCCCGCGAAACCGACCCGGCCGCTGCCGCTGCCTTGTCACTGGTGCTCGTCGTGGTCGCAATCGCGGTCGTAGCACTCGCCTACCGGCCGCAACGGGGGCCACGATGACCGGGCTACACGCATCCATCTGCGTTGCCGGGCGCGGTGTCGACGCGCAGCTGAGCGTCGCCCCTGGCCGCACCCTCGTGTTGCTAGGCCACAACGGCTCGGGCAAATCCACGGTGCTCGAATCGATCGCCGGCCTAGTTCCCCTCACCCACGGGCGGATTGTGCTGGGCGACAGCGAGCGCAACCGCGAGGTGCTGGACGACGTCCCTATGACCAAGGCGAGCACCTCCCTCAGGCGCACCCATGTGGCCCCACGCAACCGGCGCATCGGCCTGCTGTCGCAAGACGATGCGCTGTTCGACCAGATGACGGTGCTGGAGAATGTCGCCTTTGGGCCGCGGTCTCGCGGGGCGGGCAGGGCTCAAGCACGGGCGACCGCGTTGGAGTGGCTAGAGAGAGTGGACCTCGCGGCACTCGCGCAGCGTCGCCCGCACGAGTTGTCAGGCGGTCAATCCCGCCGCGTCGCAATCGCGCGTACCCTCGCAAGCGAGCCGCGCGTGTTGTTGCTGGACGAACCATTTTCAGGTCTGGACGTCGTGGCTGCGAGCAGTGTTCGTTCGCTTCTTACTTCCCTCCTTGACGGGGTGACTGCGGTGGTGGCCACCCACGAGGCTCTGGACGCTCACGCCTTGGCAGATGAGGTGGCCGTGCTCGAGTCCGGCCGCGTGGTCGAGTCTGGTAGCGCGACTGAGGTGTTGGCGCGCCCGCGCACTGCCATCGCTGCCCGGATGGCTGGACAGGTGCTGGTCACAGGCATGATGCACGGCGGAGCGATCGTCACCGACAGCGGCGTAGCGGTGCCCGTCACTGGCGGGCCGGGAGCGGGTTCACGCGCTGCCATAGCGGTGCGGCCGCATCACATCGCGGTTCGCACCGATCCGCCTACAGTCGACAAGACCCGCGTGTGGATGCCCGATGCGGTGGTGGCCTTAGAACCGCTCGGGGACCGGGTGCGCATTCACGGCCGCATGCAAACAGCCGAGTGCGAAGCGGGCTTGGCTGCGGGGCTCACAGTGGGAGACGCGTTTAGCTTTGGAATCCCCCGCGGCCAAAGCGCCTACCCACTGTGAGAACTTAAGACGGCTTTTCTGCCTTGCGCCGCGCGTAGTACCACCAGGCAAGCGCCGTGCCGGTGACGCTAAACAGCACCCACCACCAGAACAGCAGCACCGGCGCAACCGAGGCCAGAATCACGCTGAAGAAGAACGGCCCGAGTGCGGCAATAGCTGAGGTGAAGCCAATGACCCCGCCAGACTGACGCTTTTCAAAGATGTAGGGCATCTGCTTAAAGGTCGATGCATTGCCTACGCCCGCGAAGATGAAGATGGCGAGCATGCCCCACAGGAACTTAGGGAAGTCGTCGACGGACTCCGGCTCCAGCTGGAAAGAGGTGTACGCACACGAAACTGCGATACCTATGCACGACACGACTGTGACCCGGCCGCCACCAAAGCGATCCGCAATAGGCCCTGAAACAACGCGGGCAACGGACCCCACGAGCGCCCCCAGGAACGCGTACTGGAGTGGGTTGATGCCGTCCTCGCCAAACGCGTCCGTGCCATAACGGATGCTGATCATCAACCCAAACACTGCGGCAAAGCCGGAGAATGCGCCAAAGGTGATGACGTACAGCAACGTCATGATCCACGTGTGCTTGTTGCGGAAAATATCGAATTGGTCAGAAACCTTGGCGACCCTGATGGGCACTGACCGGAGCAGCAACCACGCCAGGACCGTGCCGACCACTGTGAGTGACGACCACGCGTATGCCGCGTTCTGGTACCAGATCTCGTTGGTCACACCGGTTGCCTCATCGGTGAGCTGCTGTGAGCTACCGATGACGCCCTGAAACGCTCCTCCGAGAAGCATGAATCCCACAACCCACGGCGTCGCGAGCTGGACAATACTCACGCCAAAGTTGCCAATGCCTGCCTGGAGTCCGAGCGCGGTGCCTTGCTTCGACTTAGGGAAGAAGTACGAGGTAGAAGGCATAAAACCAGAGAATGCTCCGCCACCGATTCCGGTAAGAAAGCTTAAGACCAGCAAGAACCAATAGGGCGTCTGCGGGTTCTGGACCGCGAGTGCCCAACCAATGATCGGAACCAGCAGCAGGCCGGTCGTATAAGTCACGAGGGCACGAGTTCCGAGGACGGGCGGAAGGAAGGTCCACACCAGACGGAGCATTCCGCCAGCAAGCCCCGGCATAGCGGTGAGCCAGTAGAGCTGGCTACGGCTGATTTCGAAACCTAGATCGTTCAGGACTGGAGCGACCGCGGACACCAAAAACCACACGATAAAGCACAGCATGAGGTTGAACGTGGTGATCCACAGGGTGCGCCACGCGAGTCTCGAGTCCCAGTCCGTCTCTGGGTCCCAGTGTTCAAGCCAACCTTTGTTCTTCGTGGAGGTAGACATTCTCAACTTCCCTTGGTTGCTTGCCATGCCCTAAATGTCGCCAGAGTACCTCCATTAAAACCAAGAGAAATAAAACCTGTAAATAATCTTTCTCCAGATCTAATGTGCTACGAATGGGACATGAACGGAATGGCCCGTGACTTAGAGCATGCCTTGCATCGCGTCGTCGCGCTCGGGGAAGACGCCGGGTCCGGTCAGCCCCATGCACTCACAGGCCCACGCCGGGCAATCCTTAATGTCGTACGCGCACACGGCGCCCCGATGACCCTTGACCAGATCACTCAACAGACCACCATGCACGCCAACACCACGCGGCATCACCTGGACGTGCTCGCGGCTGCCGGACTCCTCGAACGCACAAGCGCGCCGCCAACGGGCCGCGGACGCCCCCGAACTTTGTACGGCCCCTCCGCCACCGCATCGGCCGCATACTCCGAACTCGGGGACCGCCTCAGAGCCGCGCTGCAGAAAAATACTGGTGACGAAGTCATTCGCGAAACTGCCCGTAGGTGGATCAAAGCCGCCCCGCCTGTGCGAATGGCAACGGACGTCGACGACGCCGTTGCTGTGGTCGTTGACTCCATGCGGAGCGTGGGCTTCACCGCGCAAACTGACGCAGTCGCTGACACAATCGTGGTGAGAGATTGTCCCTATGCGAGTCTCATTGCGGAGCATCCCATGATCTGTACGTTGCATGCCGAACTGGTTTCCAACGTGCTTGAGAACACTGGCCAGCCCGTCGAGCTTGAGGCTTTTGATGTATGGGTTCGCCCCGGCGTGTGCCGCGCACGGCTCACTCGCCCTGATGCTGCCCCGCTCTACATCGCCACCCCGACCAACCGTCCGGTCCCGACAAAGGAGTCGCAGTGACAACCACGTCCTCGCAACCCTCAACCGCCACGTCCAACCTGCTGGTAAAGGCCGGGCGGTTCTTTCATCCCGGAGAAGTCTCTGAGGACCAACGCTCAGTGACCCTCGAGGGGGGACGTGGAGCGGATGTGTTCTACCGGGACCGGTGGAGCCACGACCGGATTATCCGCTCAACCCACGGCGTGAACTGCACCGGCTCCTGCTCGTGGAAGGTCTACGTCAAGGACGGCGTGATCACGTGGGAGACACAGGCGACGGACTACCCGACCACCGGGCCAGACAGTCCCGAATATGAGCCGCGCGGTTGCCCCCGTGGAGCGGCTTTCTCGTGGTACATCTACTCCCCTACGCGTGTGAAGTACCCCTACATTCGCGGCGTCCTTTTGGACGCCTACCGCGCTGCCAAAAAGCAGCACCCTGACCCCGTCGACGCGTGGAACGCCGTGGTGTCCAACCCGGAGACCCGCAAGAAGTACCAGCGCGCTCGCGGCAAGGGTGGCCTGGTGCGGGCATCGTGGACTGAGGCTCGCGAAATTATTGCTGCAGCCCACGTTCACACCGCCAAAAAGCACGGCCCGGACCGTATTTTTGGGTTCTCCCCCATCCCGGCGATGTCCATGGCCTCGCACGCAGCTGGCGCCCGCTTTATCTCGCTCATGGGCGGCTCGATGGTCTCGTTCTACGACTGGTATTGCGACTTGCCTGTCGCCTCACCCCAAGTATTTGGCGACCAAACAGACGTGCCCGAGTCCGCGGACTGGTTCAACGCGGCCTACCTCATCATGTGGGGCTCGAACGTGCCGGTCACACGTACGCCCGATGCGCACTTTATGACGGAGGCACGCTACCGCGGCCAGAAGGTCGTCACCGTCTCCCCCGACTACGCGGACAACACCAAGTTTGCCGACGAGTGGCTGAACCCGCACCCCGGAACCG
>CAZHTO010000034.1:0-8564 GCA_964535845.1 uncultured Demequinaceae bacterium
AAGTCGATGTTGAGGCTGCGCTCGTGGGCCTCGTCGATGATGAGCGTGTCGTAGGCCAGCAGCTCGGGGTCGCGCTGAATCTGGGCCAGCAAGATCCCGTCAGTCATGACCTTGACGAGGGTGCGCTCCGACGATTGATCGGTAAAACGCACTTGATAACCGACTATCTCGCCCAGCGTGGTCCCGAGCTCTTCGGCAATGCGTTCCGCGACTGCGCGAGCGGCAATGCGCCTGGGCTGGGTGTGCCCAATCTGGCCCGCACGGCCACGTCCGAGTTCAAGCACGATTTTGGGTAGCTGAGTGGTCTTACCAGAGCCAGTTTCACCAGCCACGATGACCACTTGATGGTCACGTATCGCTGCCGCAATGTCCTCGCGGCGTGCACTGACCGGTAGCTCGGCCGGGTAGGTGATGGGCGGTACCTCGACATTTGTCCGCACCTGAGCCGCTGCTTCGAGTTGGCGGCGATTCACCTGTCGGTGGGGATCGCGGGTGCGCTGACGGCGCTGATCGCGACGTGGGGACTTGGAGGACATGGGCTCTATTGTCCCAAGAACGCGACCATCGATGACACTGGCCTCAGTGGCGCCTCGCGGCGCGCCGCTCCCGACACGCCGCGCGCACCTGGGACAAGTCCCTGGGGCGCCAGCGGTCTTGGGCGGGGTGCCCTCGGATGTCGGTGGGCACGCCTAGAATCAGGGCCATGCCTGGCAGTGATTTTGTCCATCTCCATGTCCACACTGAGTATTCGATGCTCGACGGTGCGGCGCGCTTGGACGACCTGTTTAGCCATGCGAAAGAGCTGGGTCAGAGCGCGATCGCGACCACGGACCATGGCTACATTTTTGGTGCGTACGACTTTTGGGCAAAGGGCCGCGAACATGGCGTCAAGCCCATCATCGGTGTTGAGGCTTACCTGACGCCCGGGACTGCCAGGCAAGATCGTACGCGCGTGCGGTGGGGCGAGCGCGGCCAAGAACGTGACGACGTCTCTGCTGGTGGTGCGTATACGCACATGACCATGTGGGCTCAGAACACCGAGGGCATGCACAACCTGTTCCGTATGTCCTCGTATGCGTCGCTTGAAGGGCAGTTCCACAAGCCACGCATGGACCGCGATCTGCTGCAGCGTTACTCCACGGGCATCATCGCCACCACGGGCTGTCCTTCGGGCGAGGTGCAAACACGACTGCGGTTGGGCCAGTACGACGAGGCACTGCGTGCGGCGGGCGAGTTCCAAGACATTTTTGGCGCAGAGAACTTTTACGTCGAACTCATGGACCATGGGCTCGACATTGAAAAGCGCGTGCGCGAAGACCTGTTGCGCCTCGCGAACCAACTGGGCGCACCGCTCGTGGCTACCAACGACTCGCACTACGTTAAAAAAGAAGACTCGGTGGCTCACGAGGCACTGCTGTGTGTCCAGTCAGGCTCGAACCTCAACGAGCCCACGTACGACGAGGGCGGCAAACGCTTCGCATTTAGCGGCGATGGGTACTACCTCAAGTCAGCGCAAGAGATGCGCCACCTCTGGCGAGAACTTCCTGAAGCGTGCGACTCGACGCTAGAAATCGCTGAGAAGTGCGAAGTCGAGTTCAACACCAAAGCCGACTACATGCCGGTCTTCGACGTGCCTTCTGGTGAAGACGAAAGCTCGTGGTTCGTCAAGGAGGTCCAGCGCGGGCTTCATGAGCGCTTTGGCGAAGAGATTCCTGCCTCGGCTCAAGAGCGCGCCAACCTCGAGATCGAGGTCATCACCGACAAGGGCTACCCCGGGTACTTCTTGGTGGTTGCAGACTTCATCAAGTGGGCACGTGAGCAGGGCATCCGAGTGGGTCCCGGGCGTGGTTCAGGTGCAGGCTCGATGGCTGCTTACGCGATGCGCATCACCGACCTTGATCCGCTCGTGCATCAGCTCTACTTCGAGCGCTTTTTGAACCCTGAGCGTGAGTCCAAGCCTGACTTCGATATTGACTTCGATGAGCGCAGGCGCGGCGAGGTTATCCGTTACGTCACTGACAAGTACGGAGAAGAGAAGGTCGCAATGATCGCGACCTACGGCACCATCAAGGCCAAGCAGGCGCTCAAAGATGCGGCTCGCGTACTGGGTAAGCCATACGCGGTAGGCGAGCAGTTGACCAAGCTCTACCCTGAGGCTCAGCAGGGCCGCGATATGCCACTGTCGGGCATTCTGGACCCCAAGCACAAACGGTACAACGAGGGTGGCGACTTCCGTCAGCATCTTGACGCTGACCCTGAAGCGCAACAAGTGTTTGAACTCGCGCAAGGCCTCGAAGGTCTTAAGCGACAGTGGGGCGTGCACGCGGCCGGCGTGATCATGTCGTCGCACCCGCTCATCGACATCATCCCCATCATGCGTCGTGAGCAAGATGGCGCGGTGATCACCCAGTTTGACTACCCGACGGCAGAGGCGCTCGGCCTGGTCAAGATGGACTTCTTGGGGTTGCGCAACCTCACCATTTTGGACGATGCGCTGTACAACATCGAGCACAACGGCAAAGACCCGTTGGTGCTTGAGGACCTGGAGTTAGAAGACGAAGCGGCGTTCGAGCTGCTTGGTCGGGGTGACACGCTCGGAGTGTTCCAGCTCGACGGCGTAGCAATGCGGCAACTGTTGCGTCAGATGCGCCCGGACAGTTTTGAAGACATCTCCGCTGTGCTGGCGCTCTACCGCCCAGGGCCTATGGGCGTGAACTCGCACACCAACTATGCGGAGCGCAAGAACGGCCGCCAGCAAGTCGATTACATTCACCCTGAGCTCGAAGAACCGCTCAAGGAAGTTCTCGAGGTCACCCACGGCCTGATCGTGTATCAGGAGCAGGTGCAAAAGATCGCGCAGATTGTCGCGGGCTACACGCTTGGAGCTGCTGATTTGCTCCGCCGCGCGATGGGAAAAAAAGACAAGCGCATTCTCGACAAGGAGTTCGAGCCCTTTAGCGCAGGTATGCGTGAGCGTGGCTACTCAGAGCAGGCCATCACCAAGCTCTGGGACACGATGATCCCGTTCGCCGACTACGCCTTTAACAAGGCGCACACGGCGGCCTACGGGGTGCTGTCGTTCTGGACTGCGTATCTCAAGGCGCATTACCCCACCGAGTTCATGGCCGCGTTGCTCACCTCAGTTGGCACCGACAAAGACAAGTCAGCGATCTATCTGTCCGAATGTCGGCGTATGGCCATTACGGTGTTGCCTCCCGACGTCAACGAGTCGATTGCGAACTTCTCGGCCGTGGGCACCGACGTGCGTTTTGGTCTCGGTGCCGTGCGAAATGTCGGCACTAACGTCGTTGCGGAGATCATCAAAGCGCGCGAGTCCCAGGGTGCATTCGAGTCGTTCCAAGACTTCCTGGACAAGGTGCCCGCATCGGTGTGCAACAAGCGCACTATTGACTCCCTGATCAAGGCCGGAGCCTTCGACTCGCTTGGGCACACGCGCAGGTCTCTCAACGCAGTCCACGAGCAGGCCATCGACTCCGTGGTGGGCGTCAAGCGCCAAGAAGCGACAGGCCAGTTCGACCTGTTTGGTGGCGAGATCGACTTAGGCACTGGCATCACTGTGGCGGTGCCTGATCTTGAAGAGTGGGACAAGAAGACCAAACTCAACCTCGAGCGAGACATGCTGGGTCTGTATGTCTCGGACCACCCGCTTTCTGGCTTAGACCACATTATTCGCTCGGAGGCTTCGCACCAGATCCTGAATGCGACCCCAGCGGCAGGAGTTCAGGACGGCACTCAGGTGACTTTCGCAGGGCTGGTCACTCGCGTGGACCGGCGGGTAGCGAAGTCGGGCAACGCGTATGCGATCGTGACGCTCGAAGATCTCTCGGGAGAGACAGAGATCAGTTTCTTTGGCCGCACTTATGAGACCTATGCCCGTGACCTTTCAGACGATGCGGTAGTGGCGATCAAGGTCAGGGCACGCGAGCGTGGCGATGGCGGGCTGCAGTTCAGTGCCGTCGAGTTGCGAGTGCCCAACCTGACGGTTGTCGACACGTCGCCGCTGGCGATCACGTTGCCTGCGGTTCGTGTCAACGCGCACGTAGTCGAAGAGCTCAAAGATATTTTGCGGGCGCACCCTGGCGCAGTTGAGGTGCGCATGGTGCTGACCGGCAGTGGTGATGACATCGTGATGCGTTTGAGCGACGAGTTCCGGGTGTCACGCTCAAGTGCACTTTCGGGTGACTTGAAGGCCGCGTTCGGCCCCAACTGTTTGGCCAGCTTGTAGCCATCAGTGGCTAGAACAGGCTCAGGCCTCCGTCGGATTTGATGACCTGACCGACTACCCATGCACCGTCATCACTGGCGAGCCACGTGATGAGCCGGGCAGGGTCGGCGGGCTCACCAAAACGGCCAAATGGTGTGCGCCGTCGCCATAGTTCAACGCCGCTGAGATCGCGGTCTGTCAGGTCGGTGTCGAGGTATCCCGTATTGACCGGCCCGGGGTTGATGGTGTTGAGAATGATCCCGATGTCGAGCAGTTCTGCGGCCACGGTGGCCGTAATGCCCGACAGCGCCGCTTTGGAGGCCACATACGCGACTTCTCCGCGCATCGGCCCATCGCCTTGTCCTGAAGTCATCCAGAACACTCGCCCCACAGGTGCGGGGAGCGGCTCGCGGTCAGCGTCACGGTCACCAGGGCGCGCTGCCTCAGCGCCTGGAGTGCGATGCAGTGCCGCGAACTCGCGAGTCAGCATTATCGTGGCGCGGGTATTGATCTCCCACATTGCGCTAAGCCGCTCTGGGTCCATGTCAAGAATGGAGCCATCGTCGCCACTTTTGGCGTGATTGCACACCAAAATGTCAAGGTGTCCAGTGAGCGAAGTAGCGTGTGCGACGAGTGTGGCAGGCGCCTGCTCGTCTCGAAGGTCAGCCTGGGTATGACCAAGACTTGCGCCTGGAGTGCGGTGAGCGTCTAGTTCTGCTACCAGCGCGTCGAGGTCGTCATCGCCCCACGGTTGTGCGGCGTCGTGGGGTTGGAAGCCCTGGATAAAAACGCTGGCGCCCATGTGGAGTAGTCGCTGGGCGACCGCGAAGCCGATACCGCGTCGCCTTGACACGCCAGTGATGAGAGCTGATTGTCCAGAAAAAGGGAGAGCAGTCATGAGTGATCCTTACGTGAGAAAAATGGGCCGCCTCAAGGCAGCATTACCGTGGCACCGCGCATGGGCGACGCAAAAGGATCGGTATGACTACATGGCGCCAGATTATCATTCCCTTAGCGCGGTGGCTACAGTACGCGGCCAGCGAGACCGCTAGCCTGGCCTGCGTGACCCCTATTTTTTGGCAGCGATTCGAAGGTTTAGCGGTGGGCGTGCTCGCAGTTATTGCGACCGTGGCGCTCGGCTTTTCGTGGTGGTGGCTGGCGGCGTTGTTCTTGTTGTTCGACGTCTCTGCACTGGGATATGTCGCCGGACCCCGCGTGGGTGCGTGGTGTTACAACGCTGTTCACAACTATGTGGGTCCCTCTGTTCTCGGTGCGATTGCCCTCGTCGCTGACGTGCGCAACGCTGGCCTGATGGCACTCGCATGGGCCTTTCACGTTGCCGTTGACCGAGCGCTGGGCTACGGGCTTAAGCACTCAGACGCGTTCACGCACACCCATTTAGGTCGCATTGGCAGCAAGGGCAAGGGTGCAGGCTCGGCACCCCCAAAAGAGCCTGTCTAGTCTGGTCCGGTCGCTTGGATGAGCGTCCTTGGCGCCTCCGTGGGAGGCGCATGTGCCGGGCGCTAGGCTAAGAACTGTGCTGAACAGAATCGATCTACGTAATCGTGACCTGACTACCCGCGAACTACTTCAGGTAGTTCCGCGCGCTGAGTTAGACGTCACTGACGCCATGGCCGCGGTCGAGCCCATTCTTGCCGCCGTGCGTGAGCGGGGCTCCCACGCGCTACGTGAGTTTGGGGAGAAGTTCGACGGGGTTGCGCCGCAGCATTTGCGGGTGCCTACGGAGCGGCTCGAGGCAGCGCTCGCGGAGCAAGACTCAGCTGTAGTTGAAGGGCTTCAAGAGGCCATCAAGCGCACTCGAGCGTTCCACGAGGCGACGGTTCCGCCGCCGGTCTCAATCGAGGTGGCGCCGGGCGCACAGTTGTCGCAGCGGTGGATCCCCGTGGGCCGTGTAGGGCTATATGTTCCTGGCGGCCTTGCGGTGTATCCCAGCTCAGTCGTGATGAATGTGGTGGCCGCCCAAGCGGCAGGCGTCGAGTCCATCGCGGTGACCTCGCCACCTCAAAAGGACTTTGGCGGCGAGCCCCACCCCACGATCTTGGCGGCGTGCGCACTGCTCGGGATCGATGAGGTGTACGCGGTTGGCGGTGCTCAGGCTATTGGCATGCTCGCCTACGGCGTCGACGGTTTGTGCGACCCTGTGGACGTCATTACTGGGCCCGGCAACGTGTATGTTGCCGCGGCTAAGCGTGCCGTCAATGGCGTGGTGGGCATTGACGCAGAGGCCGGGCCTACCGAGATCGCCATCATCGCCGACGACACGGCCAATGCCGAACACGTCGCGGCAGACCTGCTTAGCCAGGCCGAGCACGACCCGCTGGCTGGCTCGGTGCTCATCACCGACTCGCCCGATCTTGCAGAACGTGTCGACACTGCGCTCGCTCGCAGGGTAGCCGAGACCAAGCACCGAGAACGCGCGCTCACGGCACTGAAAGGCCAGCAAAGCGCCACCATGCTGACGTCAGGAATCGAGCAGTCGATCGCGGTTGCGGACGCGTACGGCGCGGAGCACCTGGAGATCCACACCCGTGATGCAGATGCCGTAGCGAGCCGCATCCGTAGTGCCGGCGCGATTTTCGTTGGCACCTACAGCCCCGTGTCGCTTGGTGACTACATCGCCGGCTCCAATCACGTGCTGCCCACTGGCGGTACGGCTCGCTTCGCGAGCGGCCTTGGTCCGCACAGCTTCCTTAAGGCCGTAGCCACCATTAGCTATACGGCCGATGCGCTGGCTGAGGTAGGCGACAAAGCGATTGCCTTGGCACGGGCAGAAGACCTGCCGGCTCACGGTGACGCGATTACGGCGCGCACAAATCACTGATAGACCCAGGGCACTGATAGCCCCAGGGCCCTGACGGGCTTGGGTTTTAGTTAGAGGCGTTGGTCATCCCGCGGCGTTCCATGCGTCAATGAGGTCCTGACCGCCATCACGGCCGTCGTCCACTATGTCGATGAGGTCGCCTTGTGCGTCGATGGTTCCGCGAGCAATTCCAAGGAGGTTGCCTTGCTGGTCGCGCACGGTGAACTCCGCTTCCATGCCGGTCAACTGTGCGATTCCGGCGGAGCGTAGCTCCCGCATCAGTGCCCCAATGTCAGATCGCACTGCAGTGATTTCTATGCGGGCGCCCGGAGCGGCGGCGGCGCTGTTGTCGTCTTGGAATCTGGCATTGGCGGTGCGCACTTTCTCAACACCGTCAACCTTGGCTGCCTGGAGCAGGGGTTCGATGACGAGGTCGTGTCCGGCTGGTTTGTGAATCCCCGTCAGGGCGTCCGTGTCTTTGAGGAGCCAGCCCACAGCGGCGTTCTTGTAGTGCGGGTCAGAGGCAAAGTGTTCGTCGATGAGGGTGGCCTCTTCGAGCGTGATGTCGTGAACATAGATAGTGCCTGCGCTCACATTAACGCTAAAGGAACCGGGTAGCGCCTGTAGCTTTCTGGCGGTGGCGACCGTGCTCGGACCAGCCGGGTCGTGGGTGACGATGTCAAAGTCGTCGTGGGGACCCATCACAGTGATGGTGCCCCACCGATGCTCATTTTGGTCAGCGAGCTCTTGGACAGCGTTGACTGTCGCGTCGTTGGCAATAGTGACCAGCATGCCGCCCTCACCGTCTGTGTAGGTGGCATCGACCGCCGTGATGGTGGCGATAGAACTCATCTCTTCGAGCGCGTCGAGCACGACCGGGGTGTAGGGGGCGAGGCTCATTGAGATGTTTTCACCGGCGACATCGAGCCTGGCATACGGCAGTGGGGAAGTGAGAGCATCGAGATCTGTGAGCCACGCAAGTGGCCTCGAGGCAGTCGCTGTAGCACCGTCCACCATTGCCAAGCTGAGCTGCGCGGTTGCTCCACTGTAGGGGTCGGGAACGAGAGTTGCCGTCGTGCGGACAACGCCGTCAAGCTCAAGTGTCCCTGTGACCCAAGCGGCAGCTGCGGGGATGTGGTCAGGGTCAGAGTCAGAGTCAAGAACTACTCCAAAGGACGAGCCGCCGTCTGCGTAGGCACCTACCGACCACCGAAGTTTGGGGTAGTCCCGTGTGAGAGTGAGAGCGGCGCTGTAATCATCGACTGAAATTGACCGCGACACGGTTACTTTTCCCGAGTGTTGCACCGGATTTGGTGGTTGCGGAGCAGAGATTACCTCTGCGCTCTCAACGCCCCGGAGTGCGGAGAATGCCTCGTTGACGTCTGCTGTCGAGTACGGAGCACCGCATCCAGCAAGGACAAGGCCCGCGATGGCGAGCGTCAAGATGAGAACAGCGCGGTACGTGCGAACGCAGAATGCGTCGGTCATTTTTACCCCCAATGTGGCGACCACACTATG
>CAZHTO010000034.1:8664-17435 GCA_964535845.1 uncultured Demequinaceae bacterium
CCAATGTGGCGACCACACTATGGCAGCCTGTGCGCCTAGTCCAAGCTCACTTCACGCCGAGCACGAACGGATGGACTTTGGCGGCTCCGGCCCGCAGCAGTAGTCGGGCCGTGACCGTGAGGGTCCAGCCAGAGTCGGTGTAGTCGTCCACTAGTAGCAACGTGCGCCCGTATAGGCCTTCCACGGCAGCTTCATCGAGTTCGAGTGTGAGGCGACGTGACACGGACGCGAGGCGTTGCGCGGAGTTGACGTCGTGACGGTCGGGCTCGGCGCGGGCGGCGACGGGCCCCACGGTGCCAATAAAGGGCACCTTCAGGAACCGCGCAAGCCCTGGCCCTAAATGGTCGAGCAGTTGTGGGCGGGTGGTGGAGCGGATGGCCACCACGCCCTCGATGGCGGTCACACGCTGCGTGCCTTCACTGGCGACGCTACCCGGAGCCCACACCCCGTCCCAGTCTTCGAGGGTGCGCACCGCTGCTTCGCGTAGCGAGCCTGGTGTTTCACCGTCAACCGCAGCGCCAGCGCCGTCGGTCGACTCGAACAGATCGCGCAGGGCGCCAGACCATCCCAGCCCATCGAGCCGTGCGATTGCTCGCCCAGGCTGGGCCTGTTCCGGTGCAGGAATGCGACCACGTAATTCGATGCCCAACGCATCCATCCCGCTTGGCCACTGGCGCCGCGCAACAATCTCGACGCCTACTCGGTCGAGGCCTTCGCGAGCGGCTTCGATGGCGGAGCCGTCTGGTGCGGCGGGGAGCGTCACTCCACCACAGTTGTCGCACCGCCCGCAGCGCCAGTCATTGGTCAGGTCCGGGTCGTCGAGCACGTGTCGTAAGAAGGCCATGCGGCAGCTGTCGAGCCGCTCGTACTCGAGCATGGTGTCTTGCTCCGCTGCGCGAGCCGCGGCGACCCGTGCATAGCGCTCCTGGTCGTAGGCCCATGGCTGGCCGGTCGCGAGCCAGCCGCCCTTGACTCGGCGCACCGCACCTTCAACGTCAAGCACCTTGAGCATCGACTCGAGCCGGGAGCGGCGCAAATCTACTTGGGTCTCGAGCGCGGCAACCGACGTGGGCTGCGCGGTGCCGAGCGCCCCGAGTGCGGCATGTACCTGGTCCTCGGGTGGGAAGGCTTGCGAGCCAAACCATTCCCAGATGGCACGGTCTTGTTCGCCGGGGAGCAACACCACGAGTGCCTTCTCGACGCCACGCCCCGCGCGGCCTACCTGTTGGTAGTAGGCGATGGGGGATGACGGCGCTCCGAGGTGAACCACGAAGGCGAGATCTGGTTTGTCGAATCCCATACCGAGCGCTGAGGTGGCGACCAGCGCTTTGACCTGGTTTGCTTTGAGGTCCTCTTCAAGTTGTTCGCGCTCTGCGGGGTCGGTGCGGCCGGTATAGGCCCCGACGGTGTGCCCCGCGGCCCGCAGCTGTGACGCGACCTCTTCAGCGGCAGACACCGTCAGGCAGTACACAATCCCGGAGCCGTCGATCTCGCTAAGTGCAGAGGCAAGCCAGGCCACGCGCGCTGCGGGGTCAGGCAACTTGACCACGCCCAAGTGCAATGACTCCCGGTCGAGGGTGCCGCGCAACACCAGCACCTCCTCGTGGGGCGCGTTGTCCCCGCGCACGCCTAGCTGTTCGGCAACGTCGGCGGTGACGCGCTCATTGGCGGTCGCCGTCGTCGCGAGCACCGGGATCCCGTCGGGCAGTTCGGCGAGCAGGGTGCGAATGCGCCGGTAATCGGGCCTAAAGTCGTGCCCCCAGTCAGAGATGCAGTGCGCCTCATCGATCACCACCAAGCCCGCATCGGCCGCCAGCCGCGGCAGTACCTCGTCACGAAACTGCGGATTGTTCAGCCGCTCAGGCGAGCACAGCAGCACGTCAATCTCGCCCGCCGCAATGGCCGCATGCACCTGGTCCCACTCGATCACGTTCGCAGAGTTGACGGTCGCCGCCCTAATCCCGGCACGCTGCGCCGCCGCGATCTGATCGCGCATGAGCGCCAGCAGCGGCGACACAATAATGGTGGGCCCCGCACCGCGCGCCCTGAGCAACGCCGTCGCCACAAAATAGACCGCGGACTTACCCCAGCCCGTGCGCTGCACCACCAATGCGCGCGCATGACGCGTCACCAGCGCCTCGATCGCGCGCCACTGGTCGTCACGCAGCACCGCGTCTTCCCGGCCCACCAGCGCACGTAGCGCGGCTTGCGCTTCATTGAATAGCGCCGATGCGCGGGCTGGGTCCACCTCAACAGTGGACGGGGTAGGGGGTTGCGAAGCCATGCCCCCACCGTAGGCGGGGGCTCCGACATCACGTGACCCGCGCATCGGCCGTGGGCGTTAACTCACGGCACGAAATGTCCGGCTCCACGACTAGACTTCCAGGCATGACTTTGCCCCTGCGCCCCGAACTGGTGGGGCTTGAGCCGTATGGCGCGCCGCAACTCGAGGTGACCGCCAGGCTAAATGTGAACGAGAACCCGTACGCGCCCCCGCCGGCAGTCGTCGACGCCATCGCGGCGGCAGTGCGCAAGGCAGCAGAAGGCCTCAACCGCTACCCGGACCGTGACTTCACGGCTCTGCGCATGGACTTGGCTCGCTACCTCGAAATCGAGTCTCTGGTGGACTTCGTAGAGGTGCGCAACATCTGGGCCGCAAACGGCTCCAATGAGGTGATGCTGCACTTGCACCAGGCGTTCGGCGGGCCCGGGCGCACAGTGTTGAGTTTTGACCCCACATATTCGATGTACCCCGAGTATGCGCGCGACACCATCACCGAGTACGTCACGTTGCCGCGGCACGAGGACTTCACGCTCGACATCGACGCTGCGCAGGCCGCGATCCGCGACCGCCAGCCGAGCATGGTCATCGTGGCGAGCCCCAACAACCCCACCGGCACTGCGCTCGCGATGGACGACGTGCGCGCGCTGCTCGCAGCCGCAGATGATGTCGAGGGCGGCTGTGTTGTGGTGATCGACGAGGCGTACGCTGAGTTCCGCCGCGCCGGAGTTCCGAGCGCCGCGACCATCATTCCCGAGCACCCCAACTTGGCCGTGAGCCGCACCATGTCAAAGGCCTTTGCGCTCGCGGGCGGGCGGCTGGGCTACTTGGTCGCGCACGAGGAACTCATTGACGCCCTGCGGGTAGTGCGCTTGCCGTACCACTTGAGCGCCATCACGCAGGCGACTGCCCGTGCGGCGCTCGCACACCACCGCGAGTTGCAGGCGCAGGTTGACGAGATTCGGGTCGAACGTGACGACACGGTGACATGGCTGCGCGAGCAGGGCTACACGGTTGCAGACTCGGACGCGAACTTCGCTCTTTTTGGTCCGTTCGAGGACCGTGAGAGAGTATTCGAGGGGTTGCTGGAGCAAGGCGTGTTGATTCGCGTGCCCGGCCCCGAAGGTTGGTTGCGTGTGTCAATCGGCACGCCGCAAGAAATGGCGCTGTTTCGTAGCGCCCTACTGGAGGTCACTGCATGAACGACGTACAGGCCGCTGAACCCGGCACGCGTGTAGGAACGTTTGAGCGCGTCACGAGCGAGTCAGAGGTCCGTGTCGAGTTGGACTTGGACGGATCGGGTGTCACCGACATCAGCACTGGCGTGCCGTTCTACGACCACATGCTGACTGCGCTTGGCAAGCACTCCCTCATGGACCTCACTGTCCAGGCCAAGGGCGACGTTCACATTGATTCACACCACACTGTCGAAGACGTGGCCATCAGTATTGGCGAGGCGCTCAAGGTCGCGCTTGGTGACAAGGTGGGTATTTCGCGCTTTGGAGACGCCATGGTGCCGCTCGATGAGGCGCTCGCGCAGTGCGTGGTCGACGTCTCCGGCCGCCCTTACTGCGTCCAGGTGGGTGAGCCTGTAGGGCAGGCCACGCACCTCATTGGCGGCAACTTTGCCGGTTCGCTCACGGGTCACGTACTCGAGTCGATTGCGCACCACGCAAGCATTTGCATCCACATGCGGGTGCTCGCTGGGCGCGACCCGCACCACATCGTCGAAGCCCAGTTCAAGGCACTCGCACGCGCGTTGCGCGCCGCGGTTTCGACCGATGCGCGGGTGAAGGGCATTCCATCGACCAAGGGTGCGCTTTGACCGACGCTGACGGGCTTCATGGCGAGGGCGACTTTGAGGTCCCTGACGACATCGCGGACCTTGCTGACGCAAAACCCATGGGGGAGACGGGCGCGCACATCGAAAAAGACACCGTTGCGCTGTTCACTCCCATCCAGAACGGCCGGGTACTCGCCGCGGTGTGTGCGCTCAATGGGGTGAAGGGCCAAGTGATCGAGACGGCTGCGGGAGCGTTTGCTGTTGTGGACGACACGAGCGCAGGCGCGGTCGACAGCGCCGGCCAAGTGGTGAGCGCCTTCGTTAAGACACAACCAATCCTTGCACTGGAACGCCGCGCTGGCCACATCACTATTCATCAGTGGCTCGCAGGCAGCAAGGGAGAGTCTCTCCCTCCTGGACTTGCCCTTGACCAGGCTCCTGGTGTGATCACCACGCTGATGACGGGTGCACAGAACATCGATGAGATCGCCGCGACGCACCCCGGCAAAGTCTTCGAGGCTCGCATGAGCAAGTTCGCGGCGTTTCGCGAGCTACGCAGCGCCGCGAAAGACGCCAAGCGCGCCTACCGGGCGCAGCAGCAAAACAAGCGCGACTCCAATCCCGACCCCAGTGGTGGCGACGGTTCGTAACTCACGCGAGTGCGCATAGGCCGTGTGCGCAAAACTGAGGGAGCGGCGCCGTTAAACTAGCGCGGTGACTTCCCCTCTCGTGACCGTGCTCGATTACGGCTTTGGCAACGTTCGCTCTGTGGTGCGTGCGCTCGAGCACGTAGGCGCGCGAGCTGTGCTCACAGCTGACCGCGCTATTGCCGAAAACTCGGACGGACTCATCGTGCCTGGTGTAGGCGCCTTCGAATCGGTGATGAAGGGCCTCAAGGACGTGCGCGGCGAGCAGATCATTGGCCGCCGGCTGTCGGGCGGACGTCCCGTCATGGGTATCTGCGTAGGTATGCAGGTCATGTTCGAACGTGGGGTAGAGCACGGCACCGAAACCGAAGGTCTAGATCACTGGCCAGGCACCATCGAGCGCCTACAAGCGCCGGTGGTTCCGAACATGGGCTGGGCGAACGTTGAGGTCACGGAAGGTTCCACACTGTTCGCAGGGGTCGAGCACGAGCGCTTTTATTTTGTTCACTCGTATGGCGCACGCGAGTTTCCGCTCGGCACCACTGAAGACACGGGCCGGTTCCGTCCGCCTGTGGTGACGTGGTCAGAGGCAGGTACGGCCCATGCGCGGGACAGGTTCGTTGCCGCCGTCGAGAACGGACCGCTCACCGCCACGCAATTTCACCCCGAGAAGTCGGGTGACGCGGGGCTCCAGTTGCTACGCAACTGGATAACGACGCTGAGTTAAGCGGGCAAGCGGTAGCCTGTTGCCTGCGCGAAGGCGACCATCGACTGGTAAAGCCAAAAAGCACGCTGTGCCTGCGCATCGGCCGTAGTGAACGTACGTACTTGTGAACTGAAAGCGAGACCATGACCGACTCCCCGCGCCTTGAATTACTCCCCGCCATTGACGTCGTTGACGGGCAGGCTGTGCGACTCACGCAGGGCGAGGCGGGAACCGAGACCAACTACGGTGGCCCGCTGGACGCCGCGCAGGACTGGGCTGACGGGGGAGCCGAGTGGATCCACCTCGTCGACTTGGACGCTGCGTTTGGGCGGGGAGCAAACACCGAGCTGCTCGAGCGGGTAGTGAAGTCCGTCGATGTCAAGGTCGAGATGAGCGGTGGCATTCGCGATGACGAGTCACTCGAGCGCGCGCTCTCGACGGGTTGCGCACGCGTAAATATCGGTACCGCGGCCCTAGAAAAGCCCGAGTGGACCGCCGCCGCCATCGCCAAGTACGGTGACCGCATTGCGGTAGGGCTCGATGTGCGCGGGACCACGCTCGCTGGCCGCGGTTGGACTAGCGAGGGCGGCGACCTGTGGGACGTTCTGGCGCGCTTGGACAGTGAAGGTTGCGCGCGCTACGTGCTCACTGACGTCAAGAAGGACGGCATGCTTACGGGGCCAAACCTAGAGTTACTGGCCGAGGTGGCTGCCGCGACCCCTGCGCCCATCGTTGCGTCGGGCGGCGTGAGCTCACTCGAGGATATTGCTGCGATCCGCACGCTGGTGTCGGCTGGGGTCGAGGGCGCAATTGTGGGCAAGGCCCTTTACAACGGCAACTTCACGTTGCCGCAGGCGCTCGATATCGCAGGCCGTCCGTAAGCTCAGGCCTCGAATTCACGGGCGCTCCTGTGCGCACGCCCCACCATGTCGGTGGTCCCGCGTAGCATCGTGGTCATGAGCGAGCCCGGCAGCAATCACGGCGACGAGCAGCCGTCAAAGGAAATTCCCGAGTCTATTTTCGCAGACGATGACGGTAGTGCTGATGCGCGTTTGGCCCAAGCCCTTATTCGTCACTCGCACGGGAAAGCCCCACTGGCCGACGTCGTCGATGCTTTGGCGTATGCGCGGGTGTTGATTCCCGTGATGTCGAGTGGAGAGCAACGCGTGATGGGCGCACACGGTCTTGAGAAAGATGCTGTCGCGTCGACAGGCGTCGTGGCTGTTCAAATGCCTGATGGCCGCGCCGCGCTACCGGTATTCACGGATGTGGACGCGGTGAGTGCTTGGAACAGTGAGGCTCGCCCCATTCCCGCCGAGGGCCCGCGTGCCGCGTTGGCTGCGATCGCTGAAGGTTGGTCCAACCTGGTCATTAACCCAGGCATGGAAACCATCGTGGTACCGCGGCCGGCAGTGTGGGCCATCGGCCAAGGGAAGTCATGGAACCCAGCTGTCGTCGACGGCTATGTGGCTGAAGATGTGGTCGACGCAATCCAGACCACGGTGACGCTTGACTCTGCTCTGGTCGCAGTCGACGTCATTGGTGGTACCGGGGCAGAGGTGGCGATCGTGTTGCGCTTGTCGCCAGGTCTCACTCAACCCGAGGTAGACACGGTGGTCGAGCGGGTGCAGATCGCCTTGGCGCAATCTGATGTGGTGGCACAGCGGGTTGACAGTGTGGAACTCAAGCTAGCGCCTAGTGATCCATCCGTCGCGCGTTAGCTTGCGCAGTCGACTGGCTCGGGAACCAGTAGCGCCGGCTGGGCCAACAGCGTGTTCAGAACTGACACCGGCACGATGAAGCTCTGGTTAGAGTCAGGGTTCTTGGCGTAGACCACACCCACCACTTGACCGTTGTCGTTCAAAACGGGAGAGCCAGAAGAGCCGGGCTCGACTGAGGCGGTGGTGGCGAGCACCATGTCTACGGCCGCGCCCAGCGGGTCGGCAGTTTCGCCCAGCACCACACCGGATACTGTCGTGAGCTTGCCGCCATTGGGGTATCCCACCACGGTGATGACGTCGCCGGCTTCTGGGTCGTCTTCTGCGCGCGCGGCATAGGCGCCGCCCAGGGGTTCGGTTGTCGTGATAATCGCAATGTCGGCCACGGTGGTGCTTGAGGCTGCGGTTGCTTGAATGAGCCGGCCATCGTGGGTTGACACCTGAATGTCTTGCGAGTCGTTGATCACATGCCGGTTGGTGACGAGGGTGAAGGCGTCAAGCGCAAATCCCGTGCCGGTTTTCACGAATCCGCAACCGATGTTGCGAACCCGGACCGTCATGCGTTGCGCGGCAGTGAACCCGTCGGGGGATAGGCCCACGGTGGTCGCCATGGGAGTTACCGTGGGCTCAGGCACCCAGTCGGAGGGCATAGGGCCGGGCGTGGCGGGCAGGGCTGCGCAGCCACTCAAGAACAGGGCCGATGCGGTTGCGAGGGCAAGAACGCGACGTAAGCGAGTGCGGGCAGGCTGGATCATGGTCGTAAAGCCTCTTGTAGGCGGTCGTTCCCTGCCTCGGCGGCCGCGCATAGTTCGCGCACGCTCTCACCAAAGGCTTCGAGGTCTTCAGCCTCATAGTTTTCGGCATCGCTCAGATACGTGACGAGTTCTTGCTGACCGTCCACGCAGCGATGCAGGGCGTTGGCTACGCCTGACGCGTTCGAAAGGCTGGTCGAAAGACCGTCGATCTGCTGGAGGTAAGAAGCCGACTCGTCGACAGCGCTGGCCTTTTCAGCGCTCAGATCCGTGACCTTCTGATTGGAACTCGCTAACTGCTGGGTGAGCAGGTCGATTTCGGCGTTGAGTTGCATGGTGGTTTGTTGCTCGGAGGACAGGCGAGCGCCAAGGTCGTAGTTCACCTCGGTGAGTTGGGCTGCGCGTTCCTCCCACTGACTCGTGGTGTTCCACAGGTACCAGTCGAGGGCGGCGGCGCTACCGAACAGCAGGAAGAAGATGACGGTGGCCGCGATCCATCCAGCGCGGCTGCGTCTACGACGGCGGCGGCGGGACTGTGGGTAAGGAACGTCGTCCCGGCGCCGGCGCGGAGGCGTGGCGTCGACGTCAAAGACATCCGCCTCTACCGGCGCCCGGTATCGCTCCACTTGGGTCACGATCGGGATGGGGCGAGTTTCTGGGCGTTGCGGCGGCAGGGGCCGCGCACGTCTTGCCGAAAACGTGGCACCGACCTGGTCAGCATCTGATGCGTCGGTTTCGAGAGCGTCCTCAGGCGTGCCGTCGTCGATGAGCGCAGTGCCCGAGGGTGTGTCTTGACCAGATGAATCGACAGCAGGTGAATCGACAGCATGTGAATTGTCAGCAGGGGTGTCGTCGACCGTGGAGCGGGCATGCTCCGATGGAGT
>CAZHTO010000035.1:0-14815 GCA_964535845.1 uncultured Demequinaceae bacterium
CTGTCCCGCGGCCGCATCGTTTACCGCTACAAGTAAGTCGTCGCCGGCGCGCCTATGCGTCATCAGCGCCGACGGCGAAGGAAGAGCAATGAAGGTTAAGCCCAGCGTCAAGCCCATCTGCGAGAAGTGCAAGGTTATTCGTCGTGGTGGCCGAGTCATGGTCATCTGCGAGAACCTGCGCCACAAGCAGCGTCAAGGGTAGACAACAAAAGAAGACCTCGTTCAGGTAACCGAAAGGTAACCCCCGGCTCGGAGGCCGGGGCCCGCACCAATATCCAGCGGGAAGCCTGAGCGTCATACCTCCGACTACTGAGGAGTAGAACAGAACATATGGCACGCATTGTCGGCGTAGACCTCCCGCGCGAAAAGCGCATGGAGATCGCGCTCACTTATATTTATGGGATTGGCCGCACGCGTGCGGCACAGATCCTTGCCGGCACCGGCATTAGCCCCGACCTTCGCGTCAAAGACGCAGGGGACGCCGAGCTAGTCGCGATCCGCGACTTCATCGAAGCCAACTTCCAGGTTGAGGGTGACCTGCGCCGTGAGGTTCAGGGCGACATTCGCCGCAAGGTTGAGATCGGTAACTACCAGGGCCTGCGCCACCGTCGCGGCATGCCCGTTCGTGGTCAGCGCACCAAGACCAATGCTCGTACCCGCAAGGGCCCCAAGAAGACCGTCGCCGGAAAGAAGAAGTAACTCATGGCAACTCCCACACGCAAGCCGCGCAAAAAGGTCAAGAAGACTGTTGCGCACGGCCAGGCGCACATCAAGTCCACGTTCAACAACACGATCATCTCCATCACCGACCCCAGTGGTGCAGTGGTGTCATGGTCGTCGTCAGGCCAGGTTGGCTTCAAGGGTTCGCGCAAGTCGACACCCTACGCCGCCCAGATGGCTGCCGAAGCCGCTGCTCGCCGCGCACAAGATGCCGGCATGAGCAAGGTCGACGTTTTTGTGAAGGGTCCCGGCTCTGGTCGTGACACTGCCATCCGTTCGCTCACCGCAGCGGGCCTCGAGGTGACGTCCATCAAGGACGTGACGCCGCAGGCACACAACGGATGCCGTCCGCCCAAGCGCCGCCGTAACTAGCAGTGACCGGCGGCGCAATACGCGTCGCCATCCACCCGTCCCGGCATCTGCATGGGTGCCGGAACGGGTGACCAACTGAAAACTTTGACCCCGACGGTCCCGAACGCCGCCGGATCTTGCGAGCATCAAATAGCGGGTGCTCGGAAAGGAAATGAACAGTGCTCATTGCACAGCGTCCCACCCTGACCGAGAAGGTCCTCTCGGACAATCGTTCGCAGTTCTCACTCAAGCCGCTCGAGCCTGGCTTTGGCTACACGCTCGGCAACTCCCTCCGTCGCACCCTGCTGTCGTCCATTCCGGGCGCCGCAATCACTTCGGTGCGCTTTGAAGGCGTTCTCCACGAATTCACGACCATTGAGGGCGTGAAGGAGGACGTGACAGAGATTCTGCTGAACCTCAAGAACTTGGTCGTTTCGTCAGAACACGACGAGCCCGTAGTGATGTACCTGCGTAAGTCTGGCGCTGGCGCCGTGACTGGTGCAGACATTGCGCCTCCTGCCGGTGTCGAGGTCCACAACCCGGACCTTCACATCGCGACGCTTAACTCGAAGGCAAAGTTCGAGGTCGAGCTCACCGTTGAGCGTGGACGTGGCTACGTGCCTGCTGCGATGAACAAGAGCTACGACGCAGAGATCGGCCAGATCCCTGTGGACTCGATCTACTCGCCAGTGCTGAAGGTCACCTACAAGGTGGAAGCCACCCGTGTGGCCCAGCGCACTGACTTCGACGAGTTGATTATTGACGTCGAGACCAAGTCGTCGATCTCTGCGCGCGATGCATTCGCATCAGCAGGTTCCACGCTTGTCGAGTTGTTCTCGCTCGCTAAGGGCCTCAATGAGGCTGCTGAGGGCATCGAGATTGGCCCGTCGGACACCGACGAGTCGCTTGAAGAGGACTACAACCAGCCCATCGAGGAACTGAACCTGACGCAGCGTTCTTACAACTGCCTCAAGCGCGAGGGCATCCACACTGTGGGTGAACTCACCGCGCGCTCAGAAGCAGACCTCATGGACATCCGTAACTTTGGCCAGAAGTCGATCTCCGAGGTGAAGGAGAAGCTCCAAGAAATGGGCTTCTCGCTCAAGGACGGTGGCACCGAATACGATGCCACGGCCGCGGGTGTGTACTTCTCGGGCAGCGAAGAGTAAATAGGAGACTTAGAACACTATGCCTACCCCCACTAAGGGATCGCCCCTTGGCGGCGGCCCAGCCCACGAGCGCCAGATCCTGGCTAACCTCGCGCAGAGCCTGATCGAGCACGGCCGTATCACCACCACCGTCACCCGCGCCAAGCGTCTGCGTCCCTACGCAGAGCGTCTGGTCACCATTGCCAAGCGTGGCGACCTCGCGTCGCGGCGCAAGCTGCTCGGGATCATCTCGGACAAGGGTGTGGTCCACAACCTGTTCACCGAGATCGCTGAAGGCTTCGCCGAGCGTGAAGGCGGCTACACCCGCATCACGAAGATTGGCCCCCGCAAGGGCGACAACGCCCCGATGGCTGTCATCGAGCTAGTCGAGTTTGGTGCTCCGCCCAAGAAGGCCGTCAAGGCTGAGGCAGAGAAGGCCACCAAGAAGGCAGCCCCTAAGAAGGCCGCACCTAAGGCTGAAGAAGCGCCTGAGCCCGAGGTCAAGCCCGAAGAGGCTGTGGCAGAGCACAGCGAGGAGCCCGCCGAGGGCCCCGAGACTGACGAAGCCGGTAAGCCTGTCGAGGACGACAAGTAAATAATTACCTCACGCGCGGCTAATACGCGCATGAGTCACCAAGGCGGGTTCTCATGACCGAGCTGAACATCAGCAACGTTGTGAGGGCCCGCCTTGACTTGTCTTACGACGGTACTGACTTTGCTGGCTGGGCCACCCAGCCCGACTTGCGCACTGTCCAAGGTGACATCGAGGCCGCGCTGGCGCGAATACTTCGAGACGACCGGGGCAACTCACTCACGGTTCAGACGACCGTTGCTGGCCGCACAGACGCAGGAGTGCACGCGCGCGGGCAAGTCGCACATGTAGACATCCCCACCGCCGCGTGGCAACGCCTAAGCGGCAGGTCAGGGCGCGCTCCCGCGGCCGGCCTCAAACGTAGCCTCAATGGCTTACTCGCTGACGACATTGTCGTGCTCGATGTGCAACACGCCCCGGCAGGTTTTGATGCACGCTTTTCGGCACTGCAACGGCGCTACGCGTACCGGCTGTGCGATGACCACCAGTTACGCAATCCGCTTACTCGCAGGCACGTGGTGTGGCACGAGCAGCGATTGGACGTTGACCAGCTCAACTCCGCGGCGCAGACACTCACGGGCCTGCGTGACTTCGCCGCGTTCTGTAAGGCTCGGCCCGGCGCCACCACCATCCGCGAGCTCGTGGAGTTTTCTTGGGAACGGGTGACCGAGGGGCCCGATGAGGGCTTAGTGGTGGCAACGGTGAGGGCCGATGCGTTCTGCCACTCCATGGTGCGCTCCCTGGTGGGCGCGCTGTTGCCGCTGGGCTCGGGGCGCCGCGATCAACGATGGCTGACAGATGTGGCGAAGGCCCAAGCGCGCTCATCTGCGGTGGCTGTCGCACCAGCCCATGGGCTCACCTTGGAAAGCGTGGAATACCCGGCCGATGCGGATCTTGCTGCGCGCGTACTCCTCACCAAAGCGAGGCGTGACCAAGAAGGGTAAGCCGGGTACGCGCATCGGCCGTAGTGAAGCCTGAAATACGAGGGGGTGTGTGCCAGCCCTTGGCACCCTGAGACTGTCAGCGTGTTGACCACGTTCGACCTCGACGCACGTGCCGCTGAGGCGATCAGGTACGGCGCGAGTCGGCTGTAAAGTCGAATATAGGAGCGTTGCTTGGCACACTTGACGCTGGCCTGGACCAAGAAGTGTGCGCCCTGAATTGACCACTTGCCGCGCGTCCCGGTAGACTTCCTTGTCGTTGTGCGCTCCATGAGACGGTGCCTCCCACTCGCCTGCTTTGGACCCGCCGACCGAACCCTTGCGGTGCGCCCGCATCGCTCATCGAATCTAGTTAGAAGGCTTCACAGTGCGTACGTATTCTCCCAAGCCGGGTGACCTCACCAAAGACTGGTATGTCATCGACGCTACTGACGTGGTTCTCGGTCGTCTGGCCTCTCAGGCCGCTTCGCTGCTCCGCGGCAAGCACAAGGCGACTTTCGCCCCCCACGTCGACGGTGGCGATTTCGTCATCGTGATCAACGCTGAAAAGATTGCGTTGACGGGCAACAAGGCCGCCGACAAGATGGTCTACCGCCACTCGGGTTACCCCGGCGGTCTGTCGGCAGTCCCCATCGGCGAGCTTCTCGAAAAGAACCCCACGCGGGTCATCGAGAACGCGGTGAAGGGCATGCTGCCCCACACCCGGCTCGGCCGCGCCCAGTTGTCCAAGCTCAAGGTCTATGCCGGCTCTGAGCACCCCCACGCCGCGCAGCAACCGCAGGCCTTCGAGATCACGCAGGTGGCGCAGTAAGCGCCCCCGGACAATAGGACTAGAACATCGTGACTGAGACCACAGAGACTACTGAGACCGTCGACACCGACGCTCCCACCGAATACACCACCGAGTCCGCTCCTGAGCGTGGCAAGGGAACCTCAACGGTTGCCCCCGGTGCCGGCTTGGGCCGTCGCAAGCAGGCCATCGCCCGCGTGCGCTTGGTTCCTGGCACGGGTGAGTGGACCCTTAACGGTCGCTCGCTCGAGGACTACTTCCCGAACAAGGTTCACCAGCAGCTGGTGAACGACCCGTTCACGTTGCTCGACATCGAAGGCAAGTTCGACGTTCACGCACGCATCACCGGTGGTGGCCCCTCTGGCCAGGCTGGTGCACTGCGTCTTGGCGTCGCTCGTGCACTCAACGAGATCGACAACGAGTCCAACCGCGCAGCGCTTAAGAAGGCTGGCTTCCTGACTCGCGACGCCCGCGTCGTCGAGCGCAAGAAGGCTGGTCTCAAGAAGGCCCGCCGCGCCCCGCAGTACTCGAAGCGTTAATCACGCGCCAATGGCGCGTTTGTTTGGCACAGACGGGGTCCGCGGCCTCGCGAACCGCGATATCACCGCGGAGCTGGCCGTGGACCTCTCTGTCGCCGCAGCAACAGTTTTGGCCGAGCGGGGGGAACTTGCCGGCCACCGCCCACGCGCAGTTATAGGGCGCGACACCCGTATTTCGGGACAGTTCCTTTCGTCGGCTGTCGCCGCGGGGCTTGCCTCTGCCGGAATCGACGTCCTTGATGTGGGCGTTCTACCGACCCCAGGCGTGGCCTACCTGACTGCTGCTACTGAAGCAGACCTGGGTGTGGTCATCTCTGCGTCACACAACCCCATGCCTGACAACGGCATCAAATTTTTCGCGCGCGGCGGTCACAAGCTCGATGACGCCGTAGAAGAAGCGATTGAAGAGCACCTGGGCACGTCACTCGAGCGCCCCATCGGTGCCGCGGTGGGCTCAATCACCGCCGCCACTGACATGGCAAAGGACTACGTTGCACACGTTGTCGCTGCCGCGCGGTCGTTCGCGGGAACCGACTTGCCGCTCACCGGCTTGTCGATTGTGGTCGACACGGCTCACGGGGCTGCGCACGAGGTCGGTCCGCAGGCGCTTGCCGCCGCGGGCGCAGAGGTCCACATCATTCACGCGGATCCTGACGGCTTGAACATCAACGACGGCGTGGGTTCCACTCACCTCGAAGTACTCTGCGAAACAGTCAAGCGCGTTGGCGCAGACATGGGCGTCGCTTACGACGGCGACGCTGACCGTTGCCTTGCAGTTGACCACACTGGTGAGGTGGTGAGCGGAGACGCCATCATGGGCCTTCTCGCACTCGCGATGAAAGACTCAGGCGCGCTCTATCACGACACCCTGGTGGCGACCGTGATGTCTAACCTAGGTTTGCACCGCGCAATGACCGATGCGGGCATCACCATTATCGAATCTGCCGTGGGTGACCGCTACGTGCTTGAAGCAATGCGCGAGGGCGGCTTCTCGATCGGGGGAGAGCAGTCGGGCCACGTCATCGTCGCCGAGTACGCCACCACCGGCGACGGCGTATTGACCTCGCTCCTGGTGGGCGCGCAAGTAGCCAATGGTGCGGCGCTCCGTGACCAGTGCGCGAGCATCCAGTCGCTCCCGCAAGTACTCATTAACGTTCCCGGTGCGGACCGTACCCGCGTTTATAGTGACGACGCCCTGCAGCAAGCAGTCGCCCATGCACGTTCAGTGTTGGGAGACTCGGGTCGGGTATTACTACGGCCCTCGGGCACTGAAGATCTGGTGCGGGTCATGGTGGAAGCCACGACGGTTGAAGATGCTCAACTTCACGCCAACGCCCTCGCAGGGGTTGTGCGAGAAAGGCTCGTTTCTTAGGTTTTGCTTAAGGCTCCACGGGGGTGACGAGTGGGGCACGCGTTTTCGTCCTTCAGGACTAATAGATCAGGGTAATTCCCCATCGCGGGAACAACACAGGGCTGGGAGACTGATGCAGTGAAAGGCTCCGCCACCCTCGACTGGTTTCTCCAGATGGCCGCGACGGTCGAGGAACATGTCCTGGAACTCAGCGAATCCATCTGGATCTACCCAGGCGTCTTTGTGCTGTCGTTGGTGGACGGTATTTTCCCGGTGGTGCCAAGTGAGTCGGTGATCATCGCGGCATCCACGGCGGCGCATCAGACTGGCAGTCCCATTCTGATTCTGATCTTCGTGGGCGGCGCGGTAGGTGCGTGGTGCGGTGACCAAATCGCCTACTTGATTGGCTCCCGCTTTGATGTGCGCCGGTGGAGAATCTTCCGCCGCGAACGTGCCCTCAGAACCCTCGATTGGACTGAGAACCAACTAGAACGGCGCAGTGCGACGTTTATTGTGGCAGCTCGCTTTATCCCCATGGGGAGGGTAATTGTGAACCTCTCGGCGGGGGCTTTGCGCTTTCCTCACCGTACGTTCATGTTGCTTGACGCAGTTGCGGTCGTGATCTGGGCCGCTTGGGGCATTGCTCTTGGAACCGTTGCGGGCGCGCTGTTCTCGGAAGAAAATTTGCTACTGTCCATCGCGGTCGGAGTGATCGCGGGCGTGGTGCTGGGCTTCTTCGTCGACAAGGTCCTTGGCTGGTTCGGTTTTGTTGCACCAGAGCTCCCTGACCTCGCAGCAGAGATCGAAGAGTCCCTTACTCCCGAAGAGCGGGAGAAGGCCGATGCGGTGGCGGCTGAGCGGGAGGCGCGACGTGAGCACCGGCATGAGTTGCGCGAGCACCGGCATGAGTTGCGCGAGCACATCGCGGGATCGATTCCGGTGCGCAAGCGTGACGATGACGTGGGCGATAACGAACCGGGCGATACTCGCCAGTCTTGAGAGTCGCCGGTTTTAAGAACAACCAGCCTTAGTGGCAGCGCCACTTAGAGCTTGCGCATGCGCACCGACTCGATCTGGTGATCAGAGCCCTTCGACAAAATGATGGTGGCCCGTGAGCGGGTGGGCGCGATGTTGCGCGCCAAGTTGGGGGCGTTGATGGAGTCCCAAATCTGACCTGCTCGCACGGTCGCTTGCACATCGGTGAGTTCCGAGTAGCTGCGGAAGTAGGACTCGGGATGAGCGAACGCCGTGGACCGTAACTGAAGGAACCGGTCGATGTACCAGCGCCGCACATCATGAGGGTGGGCGTCCACATAAATCGATACGTCAAAGTAGTCCGACACGGCGAGAGCGGTCTCGTCGAGGTCGCGCGGGGATGCAGGCTGCAGCACGTTAAGCCCTTCGACAATGAGCACGTCAGGCTGACGGACCGTGATGGTCTCGTCGGGCACGATGTCATACGTCAAGTGCGAGTACACCGGAGCGTCAACTTCAGGCAACCCCGACTTCACATCAGCGATGAACTGGCGCAACGCGCGCCGGTCATATGACTCGGGAAAACCTTTGCGCTCGAGTAGCCCGCGCTCTCGCAGCACCTTATTTGGATATAAGAATCCGTCAGTGGTGACGAGTGAGACGCGTGGAGTGTCGGGCCAGCGGGCCATGAGTTCCCGCAACACGCGCGCGGTCGTCGACTTGCCCACTGCGACAGAGCCGCCAATTCCAATGACAAAGGGAGTGCGCGATGCGCGTTCGCCCAGGAACTCGCTTGTCGCCGCGTGTAGCGCCCCGGTGGTCGCCGCATAGAGGTCCAGCAAGCGTGACAGCGGCCTATAGATGATGTCGACTTCAGCCAGGTCGATGGGGTCGCCAAGCCCGCGTACACGGGCAATGTCTTCTTCTGTTAGCGGCAGCGGAGTGCTGGCGGCTAGGGCCGCCCACTCGGACCGAGTGAAGCTAACAAACGGACTGGCAATGTCCTCAGGGGAGCGCTCGTTCACCTACCCATTCAACCGCATCGGCCGTATTGCTTTGTCACGGAAAGTCGCATCAGGGGGCACTTGGTCCGCGTAGACTTGCGCAATATGTGCGGCATTGTGGGATATGTAGGCTCAGGCGAGCCCGGAGAGCGCCCGGAAGGCGTCATTATGGGTGGGCTTGCTCGCCTTGAGTACCGGGGCTACGACTCCGCCGGAATTGCGCTCGTGGGCGCCGGGACGGAGCGCGTGGCGACAGCCAAGCGCGCAGGCAAACTCGAACGCCTGGCGAAGGCAGTTGCTGAGAACCCGCTCCCTGCTGCGACCGCCGCGATTGGGCATACCCGGTGGGCCACGCACGGTGCCCCTACCGACGCAAACGCGCACCCTCACTTAGCTGCCGGTGGCCGCATCGCACTCATTCACAACGGCATTATCGAGAACCACAGCGAACTACGTGACGAGCTCAGAAAGTCTGGAGTCGACTTTCTGTCAGAAACCGACACTGAGGTAGCGGCGCACTTGCTTGCTTCATATGTGGACACGGGCCTGGCTTTGGCCGACGCTATGCGGGCAGTGGCACGCCGCCTCGAAGGCGCATTCACACTCCTCGCGGTCGACGTCAACGAGCCCCGCACGGTGGTGGGGGCACGCCGTAACTCACCGCTCGTGGTGGGTCTGGGTGAGGGCGAGAACTTTCTTGGCTCCGACGTGGTGGCTTTCATTGAGCACACCCGCACCGCCCTCGAACTGGGCCAAGACGAGATTGTCGAGATCACCCCTGATGCGGTGGTGGTGACCGACGTCGACGGCAACGTCGTGGAACGCGAGCCTTACCACGTGGACTGGGACGCGGCTGCTGCCGAGAAGGGTGGCTTTGCGACGTTCATGGACAAAGAGATCCATGACCAGCCCACGGCTGTGGCCGACACTCTGCGCGGGCGTTTGGACGAACGTGGCCGGTTGCGGCTCGATGAGGGCGTGGTTGACGAGTACGTTCTCAAGTCAATCGACAAGATCATTGTGGTCGCGTGTGGCACGGCGGCGTACGCGGGTCAGGTGGCTCGCTACGCCATCGAGCACTGGACGCGCATTCCCGTCGAGGTCGAGCTCGCTCACGAGTTCCGCTACCGCGACCCCATTGTGAATATCAAGACCCTGGTTGTGGCCGTGAGCCAGTCGGGCGAGACCATGGACACCATCATGGCGATCCGTCACGCGCAGCAGCAGGGCGCCACGGTTATTGGCATTGTGAACAGCCAAGGCTCCACCATTGCGCGTGAGGCCGATGCGGTGCTTTACACCCGCGCCGGCCCCGAGATCGCGGTGGCATCGACTAAGGCATTTCTCGCCCAGATCACCGCTGGCTACCTGCTGGGCATTTACTTGGCAGAACTACGCGGCAACAAGTACCCCGACGAGATCGCGGCGCTACTTGCTGAGCTCAACTCGATGCCCGCCAAGATTCAGCGCGTGCTCGACACAGCAGAGCCCATCCGTGAGGTGGCACGCTCCCTCAAGGACGAGCGCACCGTCTTGTTCTTGGGCCGTCACGTGGGCTTCCCCGTGGCGATGGAGGGCGCGCTCAAACTCAAGGAGCTCGCGTACATTCACGCCGAAGGCTTTGCCGCTGGGGAACTCAAGCACGGTCCGATCGCGCTCGTCGAGCAAGATCAGCCGGTGTTCACTATCGTGCCAAGCCCACGCGGCCGGGAGTCGCTACACGCGAAGGTGCTGTCCAACGTGCAAGAAGTGCGCGCCCGCGGAGCCCGCACGCTCGTGATTGCAGAAGAAGGCGACACCGTGGCAGCAGACCACGCCACCCATGTGTTCTATGTGCCCGCGGCGCCGGTGCTATTGACACCCCTGTTGAGTGTGATTCCATTGCAGATCTTTGCTCACGAGCTTGCCTCGGCGAAGGGCCTTGACGTGGACCAGCCGCGCAACCTCGCGAAGTCGGTCACGGTCGAGTAGGCGTGGCCATCATGGGGCTTGGCATCGACGTCGTCGCCATCGAACGGTTCGAGCAGGCGATTGAGCGGTCCCCCACGCTTGTCGAGCGGGTCTTCACCCCTCACGAACGTGAGCTGAGTACGCAAAGCCTCGCCGCACGCTGGGCTGCCAAAGAGGCGTTGGCGAAGGCGCTCGGCGCGCCCGTGGGCCTCAGTTGGCAAGACTGTGAGGTGCATCGCGGCGAGGACGGAAGGCCCAGGCTGGAAATTAGGGGAACGGTCGCAGCGCGTGCCGCCCAGTTGGGGATCACCCGCCTCCATCTGTCGCTTTCGCACGATGCCGGTATCGCATCGGCCGTAGTGGTGGCAGAAGGTGACCTGTGAGCGCACTGTCCGTCAGCGTGAACTACGACGCTATTGCCCGCAACACACAAGTGGTGCGCGAGCGAGTAGGCGACGCGCAAGTGATGGCGGTCGTCAAGGCCGATGCGTACGGTCACGGCCTGGTTCCCGCGGCAGCTGCTGCTCGGCGCGGGGGCGCGACGTGGCTAGGGGTAGCGCAGGCGGACGAGGCGCTCGGGCTCCGGGCGGCGGGCGACACTGGACGCATTCTTGCCTGGCTCTACGGACCGGCGGTCCCGGCACGCGCGCTCATGGCCGCTGACGTCGACATGTCGGTCGCGTCGGTTGAGGTGCTCGAGGCGATCGTTGCCGCGGCAGAAGATTTTCAGCTCGCGGCTCGTATTCACATCTGCGTCGATACCGGCTTGGCGCGCGAAGGCGTCACCATGGCTCACCTGCCCGCGCTACTTGACCGTGCGCTCGCGGCCCAGAACGCCGGGCAGGTGCGCATCGTTGGCATGTGGTCACATTTGGCATGGGCCGATGCGCCTGGTCACCCCACCATCGACGCGCAGGCCGGCGAGTTTCGCAAGGCTCTTGAGTTGGCAGATTCCCTTGGGGTTGAGCTGGAGGTGCGCCACCTCGCCAACTCGGCGTGCACCCTCACCCGACCGGACCTGCACTTTGACTTGGTGCGCCCCGGCATAGCGCTCTATGGTCTGCCCCCCGTTACTGATCCTGATGGTCAGAACTTTGGACTCACACCAGCGATGTCGGTGCGCTCCGAAGTGATTCTGGTCAAAGACGTCGAGGCTGGCCAAGGAGTGAGTTACGGCCACGACTATGTGACCCCCGCTGCCACCACGCTGGCACTGGTGAGCGCGGGCTACGCCGACGGGGTGTTCCGCGCTGCAAGCAATAAGGCTGAGGTAGGTATTGGTGGGCAGCGGTATCGGATCGCGGGGCGGGTCTGCATGGACCAGTTCGTGGTCGACCTGGGGGCGGGCAGCTCGGTGCGCGCGGGCGACCCGGTAACGCTGTTCGGCCCGGACGGGCCAAGCGCGACCGACTGGGCCCACGCCATCGACACCATCGACTACGAAGTGGTGTGCCGCTTTGGAGTGTTACGTCCCAAGGCACAGGCGTGACCGCAATGTCGCACATCGACGTGTCCATTGACATTCCCGACGCGCAGGCAATGCTCGCGCTCGGCTCGCGCGTGATTGGACCGGCGCTTGGCGCAGGCGACCTGGTGATTCTCATGGGTGACCTGGGAGCCGGCAAGACCACCCTCACGCAAGGCATTGGCGCTGCGCTCGGAGTTCGCGGTGACGTCACGAGCCCCACCTTCATCATTGCGCGCCACCACCCAAACGAGCAGGGCGGGCCCGACCTGGTGCACGTCGATGCCTACCGGCTGGGGTCGCTTGCCGAGCTCGACGATCTGGACTTGGACACGTCGCTCGAAAGCGCAGTCACCGTTGTTGAATGGGGAGACGAGGCAGCCGCGCTGTCCGAAGACCGACTACACGTGACGCTCTTGCGCCCGCGCGGTGGCGTGATCGACATGAATGACCCCTCCGGCGGCATCCGCACCGTGCGCATCACCTCGCACGGGCCCCGCTGGGAGAACGTCACCCTCCCCGACCTTTAGGCTGGCCACTGTGATTCTTGCGATTGACACCTCCGCCGCTGTGGCTGTTGCAGTGGTCGCCGGCGACCAAGTGCTCGCGAGCCGCAACGAATTCGCGCCCCGGGGGCACGCCGAGCTTCTCAGTGGCATGGTGCGCGATGCGATGGCCCATGCGCAGATTGCGGGCAGCGACCTTGAACACGTGGTTGTGGGAACCGGCCCGGCGCCGTTTACTGGGCTGCGCGTAGGGCTGGTGACGGCCCGCACCCTTGGCTTCGCGTGGGGAGTGCCCGTCTTAGGCGTGTGCTCCCTAGACGCTTTAGGCGCGCAGTATGGCGACGTGACCGTAGTGGCCGATGCGCGGCGCAAAGAGGTCTACTGGGCCCGGTATCGCGCAGGCATCCGCGTCGAAGGGCCAGAGGTGGGGGCGCCCGAGTCAGTAGCCCCCGCAGGGCTGGTCGTGGGACGCGGAGCGGTTCTTTACCCCGACGACTTCCCTGAGGCCATCGCGGGTGACCCAGACCCCGCATGGCTCGCCCGCGTCGCCGCCCAGCGCATGGCGGATGGCGAGACCGACTTCCCTGTTGAGCCGCTTTACCTGCGGCGCCCCGACGTGCACACCGGCCCAGGTGCCGGCCCGGTCTAAACCCAGCCCCATGTCTGACGCCCCACCTCCTGACGCGGCTGAGCAAGAGCCAGCCGGCGCATCGGCCGTATTGACACGTGATGTGACCGATGACGACCTGGGCCGCATCGCCGAACTCGAGCAAGAGATTTTTGGGCCATCCGCATGGTCGGCAGCGCTTATTCGCGAGGAATTCAGGTACGGGTTTATGCGCTGGCGTGCTGTCGACGACGACGGGCGACTAGTCGGCTACGTGGTGTACGGCTTCGATGGCGACGTGTTTCACCTGATGAACCTGGTGGTCGCACCGCACGTGCGCAGGCGCGGCTTAGGGCACGTGCTCATGGGCGACTTTATGGCCGAGGCTGAGCGGCTCGGCGTGCCAGAAGCGTCGCTTGAGGTTGCCGTCACCAACGAGCCGGCGGTCGCGCTCTACGCCGCCTACGGATTCGAAACAGTGCGGGTGCGCAAGCGGTACTACCAGCCCGAAGACATCGATGCGCTGGTGATGCGGCGGCTGTTCACGCGCGAGCGTTAGTCCTGGACTAGAACCGGCTGTTCAAGGCGGCCCGTGCGGCGCAACCATCGCTCGACCGGAATGGTGGTGAGTGGTGGGACTGCGGCGAGGAGTGCAAGTGCGGTCACTCGCGTCTCCCACCGAAAACGCATCGCTGAAAAGAGCGTAAGTGCACCGTAAATGATGAAGGCCGCACCATGCAGCGGGCCAAAGACTGTGATGCCTACGCGCGTGACGTCCACAATGTGCTCAAGGAACATGCCAATGAGTAGGCCAGTCCACGTGAAGGCCTCAAAAATGGCGGCGGCAACGAAGGCGCGCCCCACGCGGTCGGTGGGCATGGCCAAGCTCATAGGACCTTCACCGCCTGCTCGGCGCTGAGCCGTCCGCGCCGTTCGCCTGCGCCGTGGTCATCGGGCGTGGGGTAGCCGATGCCAAACAGAACCTCTGACTTCCACGACGTGCCCTCAAGCAGTGCCGCATCCATGCCGGCCTTGTCGAAGCCACCGTAGGGACGTACTGCGAGGCCAGCTGCGCGCAGGCCCACGATGAAGTAGCCAGCCTGGAGCATGGCGCCCGAGTGTGACAGGCGCGTGCGTGCGGCAGGGTCGTCTTCGAGGCGCTTGAAGGTCGAGGCGGAGCCTGCGCCGGTGATGTCGAACGCGTCGTGGTAGCGCTCGTCGCGGGCCGCAATCACCAACAGCGGGGCGTTCTCGAGTTTGGCGCGATTGCCTTCGTTCGCGTTGGCGATGAGGGCGGCGCGGGCGTCTGCGCTTTCTGCGACGAGCAAGCGCAGGGGAGCGGCGTTGTTGCCGGTGGGGCCCCATTTGACGAGGTCCCACACGTCGCGCACCGCGTCGGTGGGCACGGGGCGGTCCGCAAAGTTGACGTTGGAGCGCGCCTCGAGGAACAGCAGCGAGCACGCGTCGGGAGGGAGAGCAAATTGGGTGGGCATGGCTTCTATTGTCTCCCATGCGGGCGCGTGGCTACTCCTGTGTGGTCTTCGCCGCCTCGCCCCGCGCCTGCTCCGCCCCGCCTCCCCCGCCCCGCCTCCCCCGCCCCGCCTCCCCCGCCCCGCCCCGCCCCCGCCTCCACCTCCTGTAGGAAGCTCAGGACTCATTTTGAGCGGAATTGTCGCCCTGTAGGAAGCTCAGGACTCACTTTGAGCGGAAATGGCGCCCTGTAGGAAGCTCAGGACTCATAGCGGTAGCCAAGAGCTCCCGGCCCGCCATTTCAGTGGGCTCGCGCGGCGATGAGTCCTCACGTTCCTAGTGGGGAGGGTTTCGCGCGGCGATGAGTCCTCACGTTCCTAGTGGGGAGGGTTTCGCGCGGCGATGA
>CAZHTO010000035.1:14915-17381 GCA_964535845.1 uncultured Demequinaceae bacterium
GTCCTGACGTTCCTAGTCGGGAGGGTTTCGCCCAGAAATGAGTCCTCACGTTCCTACAGGGCGCTGGCACAGGGCGCTGGCACAGGGTGCTGGCCCAGGACGCTGTCCCAGGGCGCTGTCACAGGGCCAAGCGCGAACAGAATCTTGCCACCGGGGGTGGGTACAGTTAAGGGGTGGATCCACTAGTACTGGGAATCGAATCGACGTGCGACGAGACGGGTGTCGCGCTCGTTCAAGGCACCGATTTGCTGATCGACGTGACCGCTTCATCCATGGATGAGCATGCGCGCTTTGGTGGCATCATCCCCGAGGTCGCCTCGCGCGCCCACCTCGAGGCGTTTCTGCCCACGCTCGAGCAGGCGCTGAAACAAGCGGACCGCACGCTTTCAGACGTCGATGCCGTCGCTGTCGCCTCTGGCCCGGGCCTTGTAGGTTCACTCACGGTTGGCACCGCCGCCGCCAAGGCCCTCGCGCTCGCGATCGACCGCCCGCTGTACGGCGTCAACCACGTGATTGGTCACGCCGTAGTCGACGAACTGGTGCACGGCGAGTTCCCTGAGCGCGTGATGGCCCTCGTGGTCTCGGGCGGCCACACCTCACTACTGCTTATCGATGACCCGGCTACCGGTGTGCGCGAGCTCGGTCATACTCTCGATGACGCCGCGGGTGAGGCCTTTGACAAGGTGGGCCGCCTGCTGGGACTGCCATATCCTGGCGGCCCGCATGTCGACAAGCTCGCACGCGAGGGCGACCCGACTGCGATTCCGTTCCCGCGCGCACTGACGGCGCCTAAGTTCCGCACCAAGCATGCTTACGACTTCAGTTTCTCTGGCCTCAAGACGGCAGTGGCGCGCTGGGTTGAGAATGAGCGTGATGCCGGCCGGGAGATTCCCCTCGCTGATGTGGCTGCGAGTTTTGCCGATGCGGTGGCAGACGTCCTCATGATCAAAACGTTGGACGCCTGCCGTGAGCACGGCGTGGAGACTCTGGTGATTGGCGGCGGCTTTAGCGCCAACTCGCAGTTGCGGGAGATGGCTGCGGAGCGCGGCGCTGCGGCAGGGATCGACGTGCGCATTCCGCCTATCCGCTACTGCACGGACAACGGTGCAATGATCGCGGCGCTCGGCTCGGCAGTGGTGCGCCGGGGCGTGCCGCCGAGCGACTTGGGCATTGGTGTCGACTCATCGATGCCGCTCACCCAGGTTGTCGCTTAAGGACCAATGCGCAGCTGGAAGCGACTCGCCTTCGCAGCGGCCACGGTGCTCGTGGCTGCAAGTGTCGCCACTGTCGCGGCTCAGATTCCGGCGGCGGTAAGCGACCGAGCCGCCGGTGCCCCAACCACGCTTGTGACTCAGCCTGACGAGTGGCCTCGCCCTGCAGATGTCTCTGACTCCCTTGCCCCCGCTCTCACTGCGGAGGTGAACCGCGCCCGGGACCGCACGTGGGGCCCCACTGATGCCCAGTGGCGCCGTGCTCAAGCAGACGCACGTGCGCTCACTGTCGAGGAGGCTGCGGGCCAGGTCATAGTGCCGCATTGGAACTCACCCGATGCGGCTGGCCTCACCACCCTCTTGGAGCGGGGCAAGTTTGGTGGCGTGATTTTGATGGGCGGGGCGGTGACTACGGCCGATGCGCTGGCTGAGCTCACTGCAGCCGTCCAGCAGGCAGATGGTGGCCGCGCGTGGGGCACCTTGGTGAGCACTGACCAGGAGGGCGGCACCGTGGCTCGCCTGCAGGGCATCGTGCCGGATGTGCCGGGCTTTATGGCGGCCGGTGCTGCGCGGGACAAGGCCATGGTGACGCGTGCGTATCGCGAGGCGGCTATTGATATGCGTGCGCTCGGGGTGACCATGGATTTCGCGCCAGTGGCGGATATGACTATTGGGCTTGCTGACCCCACTATTAGGACGCGCTCGGCGGGTGACGAGGTTGCCAATGTGTCTGCGACGGTGGTTGCCGCTACCAAGGGGTTTGTCGATGGTGGTGTGGTGCCGGTTATCAAGCACTTCCCTGGGCATGGCTCGGTCACAGTTGACTCGCACATGGCCCTGCCGTATCAGAGTGCGTCCATTGCTGAACTCGAAGAGCGTGACCTGGTGCCGTTTGCTCGCGCGATTGATGCTGGTGCGCCTGCGGTGATGATGGGGCATATTGCGCTGACCGAGTGGGACAACGTGCCCGCGACCTTGTCGCCCGATGCCTATGACTACTTGCGCAACGAGCTTGGCTTTGACGGGGTAGCGATTACCGATGCGCTCGATATGGGTGCCATTACCCGCACGTACTCTCCCGCACAGGCAGCGGTTGGCGCGCTCGTGGCGGGCGCAGACATCGTGTTGATGCCTGCGGATCCGGTGGCGGCCCGCGATGGGATTGTGGCGGCCGTCAACAGTGGTGAGTTGTCTCGCGAGCGGCTCGATGAGGCGGCGGCGCGCATTATTGCTCTTCAGCGCTGGCAGCGTTCGC
>CAZHTO010000036.1:0-14622 GCA_964535845.1 uncultured Demequinaceae bacterium
CATAGCGGCGTCGGCGTTATTGACAAGACGGCGGCAATTCTTTCTGCGCTCGAGCGTGGCCCGGCGACCTTGGCCGAGCTCGTGGCGACAACGCACCTGGCCCGCCCAACCGTTCACCGGCTAGCTCTCGCGCTTGAGCACCATCACCTGGTGGGCCGCGACGGTACAGGCGCTTTCACCTTGGGGCGCCGCTTTGCAGACCTCGCGGCGTCGGTGGGTGAGGACCGGCTGGTGTCCGCAGCGTTGCCTGTCCTCACGACTTTGCGCGATCGCACTGGAGAGTCCAGCCAGCTGTACCGCCCCCACAATGATCAGCGCATTTGTATCGCGGCCGTTGACCGCCCAGTGGGATTGCGCGACTCGATTCCGGTGGGCACCACCATGACGATGACCGCGGGATCAGCTGCGAAAGTACTTCTCGCGTGGGAAGAGCCTGCCCGCATTCACCGCGCCCTGGCCCGCGCAAACTTCACTGCCGCCGACCTCGCTCAGGTGCGTAGTCGCGGATATGCGGAGAGTGCCGGCGAACGTGAGCCAGGCGTCTCTTCCGTGTCTGCCCCGGTGTGGGGCACTGCCGGCACCGTCATCGCGGCGGTTTCGATCTCGGGCCCCCTCGACAGACTCACGGCCCACCCGGCTGGCGCCCACGCCCAGGCCGTGATGGACGCCGCGCGCCAACTGAGTGACGTCCTCAGAAGGACTGAAAACTAGCAATACGGCCGATGCGCTGGCTGGCTAAGCACGCACCCACGTCTAAGTGCTCATCACCATGGGATGTACGTGGGACCTTAGTCCAGCGCACTGGTGTGGATACTGACGTAGAAATAGGTCATGGACACCGTCGTCGTATATGAGTCAATGTGGGGTAACACCGCTGCTGTGGCCCGCGCCATTGTCGCCGGATTCGGTGAGGGCGCACAAGCCCTCACGACCGACCTGGCTACTCCAGAACGCCTGGCGAAAGCCCGGCTCATAGTCGCTGGCGCTCCGATCCATGGGATGAACCTCCCGACTGACGGCACCCGAGCCACCGCCGCGGCCAAAACGCACGGTAAGCCGGGCGTACCTGGAGACGTCAGCAAGCCATCAATACGCGATTGGATCGAAACCCTTTCTCCCGCGGAGCAATACTGCGCAGCTTTCGACACCGGCATCCCGGGCCCTCTTGGTCGGGGGGCCGCGCCCGCGATCATCACTCAGATGAGCGCGCTTGGCTATGTGGCCATCGACAAGCCGCAAACCTTCAGGGTCGCGCTCGTCACCCGCTCTGCTGAGCCCGGCGCATTGTTACTGCCTGGGCAAGAGGAGAAGGCCTTCGCATGGGGAGAAAAACTTGCCTTGGTGATGGAGTCAGCGCCCCCGCTGGAGCACACGGCCATCTAGCGTCGGCCCCGCAGTAGGCTCGCACTATGACGCGCCCCATTGTGGTCTTTGATGGCGACTGCGGCCTGTGCAATGGCTTTGTGGCATGGCTCATCCGTCACGATCCCCACGCCCGGTTCCTCATCACCGGCAGCGACGGAGCCGTTGGACGGGCCGCACTTGACGCGATGGGCTTACCCCACGAGATCGCTGGCTCGACATTGGTGGTCGCCACGTCAGATGGGCCCCACATCAGGTCCGATGCGGTCGCAAGCGTGCTGAACAGGCTCGGTTGGCCCTGGCGTGCGGGAGCAGCGCTGAGGTGGCTCCCGCGGCGGCTACGTGACGGTGTGTACGGAGCGATTGCGAATCGCCGCCCTCGGAGCCCTGCGGAGGATCCAGCATGCGGCACTCCCCCACGCGAATTGGTGACGGCTTGGCGAGCACGGCTGGCGAGCGAGGACGACGTCGCGGCGCTCACACAAGACGCGGCATAGCCCGCGCTCACGCTGCGGGCGATCCACGCCGTTAACCCTTAACCCCCGTGGGCGGTCCACGCTGTGATCGGTCTCTCTGAGGGCAACAAAAAACTCCCCACCAACTGGTGAGGAGTTTTTTCCGTAGCCCCGACGGGATTCGAACCCGCGCTACCGCCGTGAGAGGGCGGCGTGCTAGGCCGCTACACAACGGGGCCCTAGCTGTCCCCCGCGCAAGCGCGGCGAACCGAGACACGATGATACCGGATAAAGACACGTTCGCGCGAATCCGCCCTTCGAAGCCGCATCCCCGCCCCACCATTGCCCGCGAATTAAGCCCGGGCCCACGACGATCCGCCTCGTACATGCACCATCGCTAGGTTCGTCCTGCAACACCTGCGGCGTGAGCGAACCGTCGATTGTGAGGGGACTCCTGCCCGAAAGCGTGTCCAACTCAAGCAAGGAGCACCACCGGTATGTACCTTCACCGCCAAGAACTTCAACACCCCGCTACACCCGAGCAGCCTGACGCCGTTTACGCGCGCAAACTCCAAGAAGTACTCGGGGGTCAATATGGCGAGATCACTATCGCCATGCAGTACAGCTTCCAGGCCTGGAACGCCGGCTTTGTCACCGCCAGTGGCAACTTGCTGGCCGACTTCCATGCGAATGCCAATGCAGAGATGCACGGCCGCCTCGCGGCAGCCCGCCTGTTCCACCAGACGGACGACACGGGGGTGCGCGATCTGCTCGCCTTCTTGATCGCACGCGACACCATGCATCAAAACCAGTGGATAGCGGCCGCGCGCGAACTCGAAGAAGATGGCCTTGAGGAGATGCCTGTGCCCAGCAACTTCCCGCAGAGCAAGGAGCATCACGACGTCGCCTACGACTATGTGAACTTTTCTGACGGCGAGCGGGCCGCAGAGGGAAGTTGGGCGAGCGGCCCGTCCCCGGACGGCAAGGGCGAGTTTGGCTACCGGGAAGCCCCGGGGCCCGGCGAAGGCGCTCCGATGCCAGCACCCACCCGCCCCGACCCGCGCCTATATGGCACCACTGACGTCCCCAACGTCGTGGAGAAGGTGAAGGGGTCCGTCAAGGACAAATTCCACAAGGAATAACCCATACGGCCGATGCGGTGGCACCCACCGCATCGGCCGTATTACTACTCCCCCTGTTCAGCCTTACCTCGTTTGCCTTGCCTTGCCTGAGAACGTTATGTAAACTTGAGCCGCATACGCTCAACTTTGCTTCACCCCGATTCTAGACAAGGAGGATCGCCATGACCACCACCCCAGAGGCCACCCAGGCCCAAGACCAACTCAGTGCGCTCGAACAATTTGGTCAAGACTTCACTGCCTTGGCTGAGTCGGGCATGCTCGACCCAGTGATTGGGCGCGACGAAGAAATTCGTCGGGTCATGCAGGTCCTCACCCGTCGCACCAAGAACAACGCGGTACTTATTGGCGAGCCTGGCGTAGGCAAGACTGCAATCGTCGAAGGCCTGGCGCAGCGCATTGTCGCGGGCGACGTCCCTTCGTCCCTCAAAGACCGCCGCGTGATTGAGGTGGCGATGAGCTCCGTGGTCGCGGGAGCCTCGTATCGCGGCCAATTCGAGGAACGCCTCAAGGCAATCCTCGCCGAGGTCGAGCAGGCTGAAGGCCGCATTGTGCTGTTCATCGACGAGGTTCACACCGTCGTGGGAGCTGGTAAGGCCGACGGCAGTGTGGATGCGGGCAACATCCTCAAGCCTCTGCTCGCACGCGGAAAACTACGCATGATCGGCGCGACGACGTTGAACGAGTACCGCGAGCACATTGAGGCGGACAGCGCGCTCGAACGCCGCTTCCAGCCGGTGCATGTGGGCGAGCCCAGTATCGAAGACACTGTCGCAATCTTGCGCGGCCTCCAAGAGAAATACGAGGTCCACCACGGTGTCAAGATCACAGATCAGGCGATTGTCGCATCGGCCCGACTATCTGATCGGTACATCTCTGACCGTTTTCTCCCTGACAAAGCTGTTGACCTCATTGATGAGGCAACCTCTGCCCTGCGTATGCAACTCGACTCGATGCCCATTGAACTTGATCGGGCTCACCGACACATCATGCAACTCGAGATCGAGCGCACTCAAGTGGCTAAAGACAAGTCGGACGGGGCTCGTGCCCGGCGCGACGAGATCGATGCCGAGATCTCGCGCCTCAAGCACGAATCTGATGAACTCAACATGCGCTGGGCGCGTGAGAAAGACCTGATTATGAGGGTTTCAAGCGCGACAGAACGCCTCGAATCCCTGCACAGTGACCTGGAACGTGCCGAACGTTACGGCGAACTCGAGAAGGCCGGGCGTATTCGCTACGGAGACATTCCGGCGGCTCAGCAAGAGATGGCCGATGCGCGGGCTGAGCTTGACGCCATCGCATCCCACGAGCGCATGTTGCGTGAAGAAGTCACGAGCGACGATATTGCTGCGGTGGTATCTCGCTGGACGGGAGTGCCTGTCGAAAAGTTGCTGACCGAGGAGTCTGCCAAGCTCAGCAGCCTGGAAGACCGGCTACACGAACGTGTGGTGGGGCAAGATCGCGCCATCGACGCCGTAGCGGACGCGATTCGCCGAGCGCGTGCGGGCATTGCCGACGAGAACCGGCCTATTGGGTCGTTCCTGTTCTTGGGCCCCACGGGCGTGGGTAAGACAGAGTTGGCACGCGCCCTTGCGGAGCAACTGTTTGACGATGAGCGAGCGATGATCCGCATCGACATGTCGGAGTACATGGAGAGCCACGCAGTCGCGCGTCTTATTGGCGCTCCCCCAGGCTATGTGGGCTACGACCAAGGCGGTCAGCTTACTGAAGCGGTGCGCCGCCGCCCCTACAGCATCGTGCTGTTCGATGAAATGGAAAAAGCGCACCCTGACGTGTGGAACGTGTTGCTTCAAGTCCTCGATGACGGCCGGTTGACCGACGGCCGCGGGCGCACGGTGAACTTCACCAACACGATCCTGATCATGACGTCGAACTTGGGCTCTGACCTTGTTCTTCAATGGGACGGCGTGCACCGCGAAGCCTTAGAAGCAGACCTCCAAGCGGTGTTGCGCCAGGCGTTCCGGCCGGAGTTCTTGAACCGTCTTGACGACATCATGATCTTTGACCGGATCGATGCCGCCTCGATGGGAGCAATCGTCGACAGCGAACTGCGCAAGGCCACGGACCGCATCGCTACGCAAAAGGACATCGCGCTCACCATTGATGCGTCGTTGCGAGACTCTCTTGCGGTCGATGGCTTTGACCCTGCATTTGGCGCGCGGCCCTTGAAGAGGCTCATCCAGACCCGCGTGCTCAACGCGCTCGCACGCGACATCGTGGATGGATCCCTAAGCGAAGGCTCGGCCGTGACGGTGGGGTGGGATGGCGAGGCGGTCACGCTTGACGTAACCGAGGCCGTGACTCACGACTAGGACCTTGGGCCGTTGTATGTCCCTGCCAGCGTGGTTAGCGTGGAAACAACACCCAACGAGGGGTCACCGCCTAAGGAGGTCGGCCATGTCACGCACATACGTCGTTACAGGATCAGCTTCGGGAATTGGCAAAGCAACCGCTGAGTTGCTCACGTCACGCGGCCATACAGTCATTGGGATTGATATACGCGATGCGGACATCATCGCGGATCTCACGACTGCCGACGGTCGCGCTGGCTTGGCCGATGCGGTGAGGGGGAAAGCCCCCGACGGCATCGATGCAGTGGTGGCCGTTGCGGGACTTTCAGGCAGCACGCCTGCCGTCGTCGCAGTGAACTACTTTGGCATGATCGCTTCGCTAGAGAACCTGCGGCCGCTCATGGCTGACTCTCCAGCTCCGCGCGCAGTCGGAGTGAGTTCCATGGCAGCGCTTTTGCCCGCCGACCAGACGCTGGTGGAGCTCCAGCTTGCGGGTGACGAGCCAGGTGCGCTCGCTCGCGCTAAAGAACTGGACGCCGATGAAGAGACCGCGGGGCTGGTGTACGCGTCTACCAAGTTGGCGTTCTCTCGATGGGTACGTCGCGTTGCGGCTACTGATGACTGGGCAGGCGCGTCGATTCCGCTCAACGTCGTCTCCCCGGGGGTCATCATGACACCTATGGTGGCGGACCTGGTGGGGACCGAAGAGGCCCGCGTGGGCCTCGCTGAGATGGTCCCGATGCCGCTCAACGGTTTCGCAGAAGCCATCGCCGTCGCAACACCACTCGCGTGGCTCGTGAGCGAAGAGAACACACACCTATGCGGGCAGATTATCTACGTGGATGGCGGCTCAGACGCCGTGATCCGCGAAGATGCCGTCTGGTAGTCACAAGAAAATGGAAAAGGCCCGCTATTGCGGGCCTTTTTCTTTGCTGGGGTACCAGGACTCGAACCTAGAATGACGGTACCAGAAACCGTTGTGTTGCCAATTACACCATACCCCAATGGGCCCCGCCGGAGCCGGACCCATGACCAGGGACTAAACCCTGACCGGCGCACCACTCTACCCCGACGACGGCCCCGAACAAAACCGCACCGCGCCTTCGCTTCGATCAGTCCCAATAGACCTCGGCAAGAGTCTCAGCTTCAACAAAGCCAGCACCGATGAGTGCGGTGCATGCTGGCCCTAGAGCGAACATCACATCGGCGAGATCCTCGTCCCGCCCCCATGGCGCTTTGACCGCGGCGCTTATCGTCATGGGCCCGCACCTGATGACATCACCACGCGTCATGTAAGTTCCGGAGCCGAGCGCCACATCAGCTTCTCCCACCCGGATCACCACCGCAGCCCCGGATCCTAGTAAGCCCACAGAGTGCGCGAATAATTCACGCTCATCGGTCACCACCGGCACCCACACCACCAGCTCTTGCGCAGCAGCGGTGACGACCTCGAGGGGCTCGCTCCATGCCGCCGATGGCGCACCACCTGCCCCGGAGCCACTGCGGTCATAGCGCAACAGCGACACGTGGTGGGTCACAAGGGCGGGGTTACGGTCAATCCACACCTGCTCGGCCACCGTTACCAAGAACTCCTCGTCGTCGCGCGCGGTTGCGACGACCGCCGCGATGGCCTCTGGCGTGGCGTCATCGAGAGCGTTTCGAGGCAACTCGCACGATGCGCCAATCTCGAGACCCTGTTCCACAATTTCCCCACCCCGCCCCAAGTACAAGTCGGGTTGCCGGAGCATGGGCAACGGAGCATCCGGATGTGCGGTCGTAGGTTCCACCTCCAGGTACTGCGCCACCACCTCGAGTGAGTCACGATTGTCGACAATGCGCGGCTCATACGCGAAGCCCCTGCTATGCAGGCAGGCAACGAGCTCCTTGCGGTTAAGCCACTCCTCGAACACGCGGACTGTGGCCACTGCGGCATCTGGCCCGCGCACGGCTCGTTCCGTGGGCACGGGGAGAGGCTCCGTAGTCTGGTCGGGCCACGCCGTCACGATTCCCCCGGCTATGGCGATCACCGCAATGATCGCGAGACATACTGACAGCACACGGCGACCATTGGCCGCGCGCGCTTGGCGGTGGGCAGGCTCGTGTGGAGAAACCTGAACGGTCACATACTCCTGCGCCATTGCATGCCTCACTTCACGGCACCCGCGCATGTGCGGGTGCGGTCAGCGGCTTCGCTGCCCGTGAGCCCACGTTACCCTTCGCGACCACCTGGTCGACAATCCGGGGTCACGCGTAGTCGATACCCGCTTTACCAGCCCAAGGGAACCGCGTGGTCTCGGTGAGTTGCGCGACAACTGGTTCGAGCGCATTGGCCAAAGCCGTCATCTGGTCAGGGGTAAGCCTCTCGAGCACTGTCGAGCGCACAAAGTCGAGGTGTCCCGGCAGCGCAAGCAAGAGTGCCTTGCGCCCTTCGCGAGTGAGCACAACGTCGATTACCCTGCCGTCTTCCGTGCTCGCTGCCCTCTCAACAAGCCCTCGCCCGCTCATGCGGGTGATCACTTTGGACAGTCGCGGCAATGTGGAATGCACGCGCGCGGCGAGCACGCTCGTGCGCAAGGTGCCGTCGGGAACCAGGTTCAGGGCTCCGAGCACCATGAACTCAAAGTGAGTGAGTTGCGCGTCTTCTTGCAGTTGCGCATCGAGGGCGACTGGCAGCAGCTGTGAGGCGTTGACGAGTGCGAGCCACGCTCTCGCCTCGTCTGCGCCCATACGCGGGACCTGGGATGTCATGCCTGCAGACTATCAATAGTTGCCACGGCAACCAAAGCGCGCTAGAATAGTTGTCACGACAACCAATTAACTGCCGAAAGGCGAAAAGGAGTTCCCCTCATGACTCAGGTCACCATCATTGGCCCCGGCAGCCTCGGCTCGGCCGTCGCAGCATTCGCACGCAAGGCTGGCGCATCAGTTCAACTGCTGGGCCGCAACCCCGAGGCCACCGCCGCTGCTGCCGAGCAGACCGGCGCAACCGCAGGTGCAGTAGGCGATGCCATCACCGGCGACATCGTGGTGCTTGCCGTCCCCTACTCCGCACTCAGCGAACTCGCCGAGAACTACGGCTCACAACTCGACGGGCGTGTAGTGATTGACACCACGAACCCGCTCAACATGGAAACTTTTGATTCGCTGCTCGTCCCTGCGGACTCGTCAGCTGCAGCCGAGCTCGCCGCTGCACTGCCGAACGCTCACGTTGTCAAGGCGTTCAATACAAACTTTGCCGCCACGCTTGCCTCGGGAGAGGTCGCAGGTGAGCCCACCACGGTGCTCGTTGCAGCAGACGACGAAGATGCCCGCGAAAAGGTCATCTCGCTGGCGACCGCGGCCGGCTTGCGCGGCGTCGCACTCGGAGGCCTCAACCGGGCCCGCGAACTTGAGGCTATTGGCTTCGCACAGCTCGTTCTCGCAGCCCAAGAGAAGCTCGCCTGGACCGGCGCGATCACACTGCGGGGCTAGAACTTCCACCACCGCCACCATTCACACGTTGGGGCGCGTTCGCTGGCTCTTGTAGCCGCGGGCGCGCCCTTCGTGCGTGCGGGAACGTCCCCCTTACAGCCCCAAGAGCGCCGGCAACTCGGCGAGCGAACTGATGTGCCGCAACCGCTCTCCCGTAATGCTGCCTTCGGGCTCCCCGCCGCGCCGCGCACCTGGGCGGTCTAGCCAGATCCCGGTGAGTCCCGCATCGGCCGCACCAAAGGCGTCAAAGTCTGGCTCGTCGCCAACGTAAACTACGTCTTGTGGAGCCACACCCAACCGGCGGGTGCCTTCCAAGAAAACCCGCGCATCGGGCTTACCAAAACCAAAAGTGTCGAAACCGACGAACACTTCCACCCGTTCAAGTCCCGATGCGTCCAACTTGAGCCGCTGATAATCGCTGGGGGCGTTCGTCACTGCGCCGTACGGAATTCCGGCATCTTCGAGCGCATCGAGAAACAGGGCAACATCGTCGAACGCGCGCCAACCCTCACGGAAATGGCGCTCAAAGCCTGCGTCCCAGATGTCGTAGTCGGCGTCTGCCATAGGAGAGCCGCCAAATTTCTCGTGGAGCTCGTTCGCACGGCGCATGCGCTGCTCGCGGAACGTCAACTCCCCACGAGCATGCGCCCTGTACCAACCCGAGCTGTCCGCGCGCCAAAACTGCACCACCTCATCGGGGTCGAGCCCTTCACGCAGGTACTCGTCGGCCACCCGCAACAATGCATGCCGGAATGCACCCCGAGTGTCAACGAGCGTGTCGTCAACATCAAGCAACACCCCGCGCACGCCTTGCACAGGCATCACCATCTCAGGCATCCAGCGAAGCGCGGAGCCGCCGTAACCGGGCAATGGAATGGTCGCTACCCAAGATCTCCATGGACTCGAACAGCGGTGGCGACACCAACCTGCCGCTAATGCCTACGCGCAACGGTCCATACGCAAACCGGGGCTTGATTTCCATCTGCTCAACCAGCACCTCTTGAAGCGCCTCTTGCTGGGACTGCGCACTGAAATCGTCGAGCCCTTCAAGCACAGCGATCGCGGCATCGAGAACCTGCGCCGAGTGTTCAGGCAACTTCGCGAGCGCGGCCTCGTCGTAAGGCAACTCGTCGTCGTCAACAAAGAAGAAGCCCAGCATTCCGGGCACCTCACCAAGCAACTGCATGCGGGTTTGCACAAGTGGAGCGGCCTCGGCGAGCGTTTGCTCCTCGTGCGGAGTGAGCTCGCGCGTATCTGCAGTCGAGATGTGCCCACTTGCGTGCAGGTACGGCAGCAACCGGTCAACAAACTCACTTACTGGTAGCGCCCGAATGTGATCGGCATTAATCGCCTCTGCCTTTTTGAGGTCAAAGCGTGCCGGGTTGGGGTTAACGTCCCGAATGTCGAAGGCCGCTGCCATCTCTTCAGGCGTGAAAACATCGCGGTCAGGGCCAATGCTCCATCCCAGGAGCGCAAGATAGTTCAGCAATCCCTCGCGCACAAAGCCACGGTCGCGGTGCAAGAACAGGTTCGACTCTGGCATGCGCTTGGAGAGCTTCTTATTGCCGTCGCCAGTGACCATAGGCATGTGGCCAAACTCGGGGACCCGCTCAGATATCCCCGACTCAACCATCGCCCGGTGTAGCACGATCTGACGCGGGGTAGACGACAGCAGGTCCTCACCACGCAACACGTGAGTAATGCGCATGAGCGCATCGTCAACTGGGTTGACGAGCGTATACAACGGCGCTCCGTTGCCCCGCACAATGACAAAGTCCGGCACGGAGCCGGCCTTGAACGTCACCTCGCCACGAATCAAATCCGTAAAGGTAATGTCCTCGTCTGGCATACGCACGCGGATCACCGGCTGGCGGCCCTCCGCCCGGTAGGCAGCCTTCTGCTCCTCGGTCAGGTCACGGTCAAACCCGTCGTAACCCAACTTGGGGCTGCGGCCGGCTGCAATGTGGCGCTCCTCTACCTCTTCAGGAGTGGAGAACGACTCATACGCGAAGCCGTCCTCAAGCAATCGCTGTGCCACATCCATGTGCAAGTCATGGCGCTCGGACTGACGGTAAGGACCATAGGGTCCACCAATATCGGGGCCCTCGTCCCAGTTCAGTCCCAGCCACTTGAGCGCGTCGAGCAACTGCTCGTACGACTCCTCGGAGTCCCGCTCCGCGTCCGTGTCTTCAATACGGAACACAAATGTGCCGCCCGTGCGCTTGGCGTATGCCCAATTGAACAACGCCGTACGGATAAGCCCCACGTGCGGGGTGCCCGTGGGCGACGGACAAAATCTCACGCGCACGTCTGCGCCGGTCGCAGCTTCAACGCTCATCGACGAATCACCGGATTACGCAACACTCCAAGCCCTTCAATCTCAATTTCCACGACATCAGCGTGGTTCAGTTTGGTCACGCCTGATGGCGTGCCCGTCAAAATCACATCGCCCGGCAGCAGCGTCGCCACCTCTGACGCCATCGCGACAGCGTGGGCGACGTCGCGGATCATGTCTCGCGTATTGCCCACCTGCACTGCCTCGCCATTAATACGGGCGCTGATGTCCGCATCGTCCGCATTAAGGTCTGTCTCAATCCACGGGCCCAACGGGAGCGAGGTATCGAAAGCCTTCGCACGGAACCACTGGTCTTCAGCGCGCTGCATGTCACGCGCGGTCACATCGTTAGCGCAGGTATACCCATAGATGTACTGCTCGGCGTGCTCGGGAGCCACGTCCTTGCACATGCGGCCAATAATGACCGCCAACTCGGCCTCGAGCTGGATGTCGTCGCTATAGCTAGGCAACACAATGGGGTCATCGGGGCCAATGACGGCGGTGTTGGGCTTGAGGAACATGATGGGAACCTCAGAGGCTGGCCCGCGGTGCGGGATCTCCTTGGCGTGCGCCTCGTAGTTTTTGCCCAAGCAGATCACCTTCGAGCGAGGGATCACCGGCGCGAGCAACCGCACGTTATCCGTGAGGGGCACGCGCTCGTTGGTCACCTCCCCCGGCGTGTACATGGGGTCACCCGTAAGGACCACCAATTCTTCTTCACCAGGCTCGCCATCCACGATCGCATAACGCGGCTCGTCTCCGGTCGTGAATCTCGCAATGCGCATGGGCTCCAGCCTATCCGTTGGAGGGCGGCTCAGCCCTCGGAGCGCGCCCATTCAACCAGGTCCCCACGCACGGTCCCCACGCACGGTCCCCACGCAAAGCTAGGGCCACGAGTATCGACACACGCGGCATCCCCTGGGCGCACCCGCAGTGACGGCCGTACGATGCGACATATGCCCGGTAACCCGACAACAGCCACGCAGATAGTCGAGCAGGCCGATGCGCGCTTGGCTACCCTTTTGCGCCACGCCGATGCGCTCCCAGACCACGCGGTGAGCGCTGAGTTTGCCGGGGAACGGGTAGCGGACGTCTTCGCTCACCTGCATGGTTGGCACCAGTTGCTGTTGGGTTGGCTTGCCGCCGAGCGGCAAGGGTCAGCTCCCGCTTTCCCCGCGGACGGCTACGACTGGGATCAGCTCGAGGCCCTCAACGCTTCATTAATCTCTGCGCGGTCACACGAGACGCACTCACAACTGCGCGAAAAGCTCGAAGACAGTCACCGCCAGGTGTGTGACGCGATCCGGGCCCGGGACGATGACACGTTGTTCGATGCCCACGCCCGGCCCTGGCTAGATGGCGGGTCGTTAGGAGAGGTCGCCCACCAGTGCTTGGGGCGGCATTACGAATGGGGCGAAACCATGCTCGGGCAGTGTGCCCTGTGAGCCGCACTGACACCGGCCAAGTCACGAGCCTCGCCCGCATCGATGGGCTCGATGTTGCCCGCGCGCTCGCCATTCTTGGCATGGTCGCCGCTCACGTTGGCGACGAAGGCACTCGGGGCTCGGATTCGGATGGCTGGGGGTGGATTGTCATCTCGCACGGCTTCCCCTCGGCCTTGTTCGCGGTACTGGCAGGCGTGTCGATGACGCTCATGTTGACTAGGCGTGGCACCGTCGCGGTCGCGGACGTGAGCCCTGACGACAGGTCGCGCACACGGGTGCGAATAATCGTGCGCGCCGTCATCCTCATTGGCATGGGCGGCCTACTCGCAGGCCTAGGAACAACGGTGGTGGTGATTCTCGCTCACCTCGGAGTCATGTTCATTCTGGCGATTCCCCTGCTCCGGCTGCCCACGCGCGTGCTCGTGGCGGGAGCTGTGGCACTAGCCATCATTGGCGGGTGGCTCGCTCGCGGCGCGCTGGACTGGGCGGACGGCATAGGGATCGGGTCCTGGCCGGTGATCGACACCTTGTGGTCTGCGTACTATCCCGCCCTCGCCTGGATGGCGTACATCATGGCGGGCCTAGTGATTGGACGCCTCGACCTACGGCGCACCGTTGTGGCGTGGCGACTCGTGGCGGTAGGCGTGGCCCTGGCCGCCGCCACTCGGGCCATTGGCTGGGGTACAGGCGACGAGGACGAAGATCCATGGCTCACCACCGAGCCCCACTCGTATTCAGCAGTCGAGATGCTCAGCAACATCGGCGTCGCGTGCGCCATTATTGGCCTCACCCTGCTGCTTGCTCGGCGCTGGCCGCGAGCGCTATGGCCTTTCATGGCTTCGGGATCAATGGCACTAACGCTGTACGTCGCCCACCTGATTGTGATCGCCATCGTCGGTTACGAGATGGTGCAAGAGCCTTCCAACGTGTCGTTCGTGGCTCTCACTCTCGGGCTCGTAACCTTTGCGTGCATATGGAGGCCGCTGCTTGGCCAAGGTCCGCTCGAGCGGTTGCTCACCGTCGCTTCAACGACCACCGCCAACGCGGTGCTACCTGCTCCCCCTTCTCGCACCTAATCCCCACCCTGTCGGAACGATCGGTTCACACTTTGCGCTCACAGAGCGTTCTGTCGGAACAATTTTGTTGCGAGAATGTCTCCATGCCCACCCTCGCCGCAACCGTGTTGTCTGCCGAGGAATGGGTGACCCGCGCATCGGCCCATCGCAATCGCGCCGATTCCCTGACAGCCAACCGCCGTGCCCGCGCCGCACAAGGCCAATCGCACGCGATCGAAGACTTTCTGTTCGAGTACTACAGCGCCAAGCCGGCTCAATTGCGGCGGTGGCACCCGGGCGTGGGCGTGGGATTACATTCGGCCGATGCGCACGCAGACCTACGCTGGTACGTCACCCACGATGGCGTGACAGGGCTGGACGTGGCTGGGTTTCGCGCGGAGCGGGGCGCCGGGATCGCGCACATTCGTAGGCTGCTCGTGGCGACCGCCGGGCGGAGTGCCCAGCTCGGTTGCTTTGGCATGCACGAGTGGGCGATGGTCTACGGCGCGGGAGATTCGGGGCGGCGTCATGGCCTGCCTCTTCGGCTGGGCGCGGCTGGCACAGATGCGGTGGTCGAGGCTCATCCGTTGCAGTGCACGCACTTCGATGCGTTCCGGTTCTTCACGCCCGCGGCTGCTCCACTGAATGCGCATGAGTTGACGCGCGAGAACCAGGTCGCGAGCGAGCAGCCCGGGTGCCTGCACGTCAACATGGACCTATACAAGTGGGCGCTCAAGCTGGGGCCGGCTGCGCCTGGCGAGCTGTTGTTGGATTGCTTTGAGCTCGCGCGGGATGTGCGCCAGGTGGATATGCAGGCGTCGCCGTATGACGTGTCTGAATATGGGCTGCCTGCGATTGCTGTCGAAACTCCGGCTGGCAAGAGTGAATACGCCGCGCGGCAGCGGGAGTTTGCGCGGCGCGGGGCGCCTTTGCGTGAGCGGCTGATTGCCGTGTGCGACGCCGTGCTCGCTGGCTAGCCCTTCCGCCCCGACCCATGCGTCCTGGCCCTTGCGCATCGGCCTTCCGCCCCCGACCCTTGCGCCCT
>CAZHTO010000036.1:14722-17240 GCA_964535845.1 uncultured Demequinaceae bacterium
GCGGGGACCTGAGTGCAAGATGCTGCCCGGATTCGACCCCCATGTCCCCCCAGCGGGCAAGTCGCCCACCGGCGCCGGCTACGCCCCCAGCCCTGGTTCCCTACGCCCCCGGCCCGCGCATCGGCCCTCCGCGTCCTAGCCCATGCGCCCTGCGGGGACCTGAGTGCAAGATGCTGCCCGGATTCGACCCCCATGTCCCCCCAGCGCGCACCAGGTTGAGGAAGGCGTCACGCGCGCGGGCGAGGAAGGCGTCACGAGCACGGGCGAGGCGGCGTCACGCACGCGGCGGGAGCGCTAACCCGATGCGCGGGCACCTAGCGGCGCGGGCGATCAGCAATCTCAGTGTCACCAGCACGCATCTCGACACTGCCGCCAGTGAGTGCCGCGACGTCGGCCTGGAACGTCTCCACGAGTTCGGGGTCGACGCGCACCCCCATCTGCACCGCCTCGCCATACCTGGGCTCATCCAGCACGGCCCCGTTCGCGGCCGCCCATTGATGCAGGTACGCGACAACCCGGCCGGCATCAGCGTGCGGGACAGCACCTGTGACCCGCGTCAAGTACACGCGGTCTACGAACGCCGCTGCGTCCAACGCCTGAGACACCGCTCCCCCATAGGCACGCACCAGCCCACCCGCGCCCAGCAAGGTCCCGCCAAACCAACGCGTCACCACGGCCACAAGGTCCGTCACATCGCGGTGGCGCAACACCTCGAGCATCGGAGCACCGGCTGTACCTGCAGGTTCGCCGTCGTCATTAGACCGTTGCCGTTCGCCGTGCGGACCCACCACCAGGGCCGTGCAATGGTGACGGGCGTCCCAGTAAAGCTTGCGCGTTGCCGCAACCACCGCATCGGCCGCCTCTACGGAATCCACCGGAGTGAGTTGCGCTAAAAAGGCTGACTTTTTGACCTCGAGGCGCGTCTCGACTGGCTTAGCAATCGTGGACAGCAGCGCCTGGCTCACGCCGAGCCCCGGGTGACCTCGACGCCTTTGTTCGCGAGCGCATCGGCCCGTTCGTTGCCAGGGTCTCCCGCGTGGCCCTTGACCCATACCCAGCTGACGTTGTGCCGCGCGACTTGCTCGTCGAGCTCGATCCACAGCTCTTTGTTCTTGACCGCCTTTTTGTCGCTGGTGCGCCAACCGTTGCGCTTCCAACCACTGATCCATTTGGTGACGCCATTCATCACGTATTGCGAGTCGACATGGAGCGTCACGTCACACCGACGGTTGAGCGCTTTGAGCCCTTCGATGACGGCCTTGAGTTCCATGCGGTTATTGGTGGTGTGTTGTTCGCCACCAAACAGTTCGCGCTCTTTGCCGCCTGCTCGCATCCATGCTCCCCAACCGCCGATGCCAGGGTTGCCTTTGCAGGCGCCATCGGTCCACATGTCTACAGCGGTTCGGGTCGTCTCAGTCACGTACGCGAGCGTACCCGCGTGCCCAGACAAAGCTGAGTACGGCACACTGGGAGCCATGCCTGCCCAGGAAGTTTCGCGCGCTAACGGCGCCAGCACACCCGAGATCGCGGCGCTCAATTGTGCGGGAAGGCGGCGCGGCATGGACATCGCGCTTGCGCCATCATCATTAGTGGAACTGACGCGGGCTGTGACCGCACCGATTGCGAGGATGTCATGACTGACTTGTCGACTGTGCCAGAGGACTGGGATCCGAGCGAACGGCTCGAAGATGCGAAGGCCCGGGTGCACATTGCCGAGGCAACGAGCGGGCGCGCAGGCGCGGGAGTCCAACTACTGGTGGCAACTAAGACGTGGGATGCCGATGCGGTGGCGAAGGTGGTCGCGGCAGGCGGATCGCTCGTGGGCGAGTCGCGCATGCAGGAACTTGCCAACAAGGGTGATGTGTTGCGTGCGGCTGGCGCCCGCGTTCATGTGATTGGGCAACTTCAGCGCAACAAGGCTGGCATCGCTGTCGAGTATGCGGACTGTGTGCAAACCGTGGATTCGCTGCGCCTGGGTGAGCGCCTTTCGCGGCTGTGCGTCGAGGCGGGGCGGGACATGGAAGTGATGATTCAGGTCAACGTCTCGGGCGAGGAGTCAAAGGCCGGAGTGGAGCCCGATGACGCCCTCACGCTCGCGGCTGCCGTCCAGGCGCTCCCCGCCCTCACGGTGACCGGATTCATGACCATTGGGCTCAACTCTGAGATCGAAGAAGATGTCCGGGCAGGGTACGCGCGACTTCGTGAGATCCGAGATGCCGCGCTCATTCGCTCCGAGCGCGGCGAAGTGCCGTTGACCGATGCGTGGCACCTGTCGATGGGCATGTCCAATGATTTGGAGTGGGCCATCGCGGAGGGCGCCACGATGGTGCGCGTGGGGTCTGCCGTGATGGGAACGCGCGACGTTTAATGTCCTCACTTCTTAGCCGCCTGCCCGAGCCTTCCCCCGGCACCGCGCCCGATTCCGACAGTCTTTACGAGGCGTTCTCTGAGTGGGCCATAGATGAGGGCCTGGTGCTGTACCCGCATCAGGACGAGGCGCTCATGGAGATCGTCACCG